>JACVCT010000106.1 GCA_016741895.1 Gemmatimonadaceae bacterium
TGTCTGGAATATGTTGAGCCTAACGCGCGGTCGCCCAACCTGCCACGTGCCGCGTTCAGCACCCCGCCACGGCGAGCCGTTAAATTCCGGGGACCGTGCGACGGGCCGCTCGTCAGGTGGGGCGTCGCACTGGGCCCGCCCAACCCTCCTCACCCCAGCCGAGTCCCGATGCGCCCATTCTCCCGGGCCGCGTGGTCCCTGTCCGCTGCCGTTCTGACCCCGGCCCTGCTGACGCTGACCCCGCATTCCATCGCTGCCCAGACGGGCACCGCCTCCCGGTCAGGCGCCGGCTCATCGCCGAGCGCCCGTTCCACGACACCACGTGTGGCATCGCCCCGTGCTGCCAAGGCCCCGCCGCTGGCGTCGGTCGATCCGGCCGTCTTCCGCGGCCTGTCCTACCGCTTGGTCGGCCATTCGCGCGGCGGACGTGTCACCGCCGTGACGGGCGTGCCTTCGCAGCCGCGCACTTTCTATATGGGCGTGGCCAGTGGTGGACTCTGGCGCACCACCAATGGCGGGGAAAGCTGGGAGCCCATTTCCGACCATGAGATTCCGGTGGCGTCCATGGGCGCCATTGCCGTGGCGGACAGCGATCCCAACATCATTTGGGTGGGCACCGGCTCCGATGGTGTGCGCTCCAACGTGTCCACCGGGCGCGGCATGTACCGCAGTGGTGATGGTGGCAAGACCTGGGAGTTCCGCGGGCTCTACAACGCCGGGCAGGTGGGTGCGGTGCGCATTCACCCCAGCAATCCGGACATCGTCTGGGTGGCCGCCTACGGCGACATCTTCAAGCCCAACAGCGAACGCGGGGTCTTCAAGACCACCGATGGCGGCAAGACCTGGAAGAAGACGCTCTACGTGAGCGACTCCACGGGCGCCATGGATGTGGAACTGCAGCCGGGCAATCCCGATGTCGTGTATGCCTGGATGAACCGCATCGAACGCAAGCCCTGGACCATCATCTCCGGCTCGCGCGAGGGCGGCTTCTACAAGAGCAGCGACGGCGGCGAGACCTGGAAGCGCGTGCAGACCACCGGTCTGCCCAACGAGCTCATTGGCAAGGGCAACATTGCCGTGACGGCGGCCAATCCGCAGCGGCTGTATGCGCTGGTGGAAGCCTTGCCTGGTGGCGGCCTGTATCGCAGCGAAAACGCCGGTGAAACTTGGCAGCTGGTGAACAGCACGCCGGGGCTCATCACGCGGCCGTTCTACTACACCTCGCTGAATGCAGACCCCACCAACGCCGACGTGGTCTACGGCGGCGCGGAAACGCTCTACAAGAGCACCGATGGCGGCAAGACGGTCACACCGTTCCGCACACCACACGGTGACAATCACGACCTGTGGGTGAATCCGAAGGACGGCAACATCATGGTGCAGTCCAACGACGGCGGCGCCAACGTGTCGTTTGATGGTGGCCGCACCTGGAGTTCGCAGGATGTGCAGCCCACGGCGGAGTTCTACGGCGTGTGGCTGGACAATGCCTTTCCGTACAACCTCTACATGGCGCAGCAGGACAACAGCACCTACATCGTGCCGAGCCTGAATGCGCCCTTCAACATGGCGGCGGTGCGCACAGGCCCGGGCTGCGAAACGGGTCCCATCATTCCGCATCCCTCCGATCCCAACATCATCTACGGCAACTGCAAGGGCCAGTTCTACGTGCAGAACGTGGCGGCCGGTGTCACCAAGGCCTACTGGATCGGCGGGCAGTCGCTGTACGGCAACGACGGCGGTGACCTCATCTACCGCATGCAGCGCACGACGCCCATGGCCACGTCGCCGCATGACCCCAAGGTGCTCTACTACGGTTCGCAGTATCTGCACCGCACGCGCAACAACGGCGTGACCTGGGAGAAGATCTCGCCCGACCTCACGGCCTTCCCCAAGTGCTGCCAGGGCGGCAGTGGTTCGCCCATCACGCGCGACGTGACCGGCGAGGAGTTCTACAGCACGCTCTACGCCATTGCCGAATCGCCGCTCGAGAAGGGCGTGATCTGGACCGGTGCCAACGACGGCCCCTACTCCATCACCCGCGACGACGGCAAGACCTGGACGCGTGTGACGCCCAAGGATCTGCCCGAGGGTGGTCGTGTGGCCTGGATTGACGCCTCGCCCCACCGCAAGGGCTCGGCCTACTTCGCCACCTATCGCTATCTGCTCGGCGACTACCAGCCGTACATCTATCGCACCGACGACTACGGCAAGACCTGGAAGCGCCTGACCGACGGCAAGAATGGCATTCCGGCCGATGTACCGACGCGCGTCGTACGTGAAGATCCCGTGCGCGAAGGGCTGTTGTACGCGGGCACGGAGTTTGGTCTCTACATCTCGTTCGACAATGGAGCACACTGGCAGCCGTTCAACCTGAACATGCCCATCGTGCCCATCAACGACATCCGCGTGCACAACAACGACCTGGTCATCGCCACCCAGGGCCGCGCCGCGTGGATTCTCGACAACATCACGCCGCTGCAGCAGATCGCCGCGCAGACCGCCTCGGCGCCGGTCACGGTGTTCAAGCCCCGCGATGGTTATCGCACCAATGTGGGCCAGGCCATTCTCGGTCCCACCGTGGACTACTATCTGCCGACGGCACCGTCGGACACGCTGCGCATCGAAATCCTCGACGCCGCCGGGCAGCTGGTGAACAGCTACAAGAGTGGCGTGACGCCACCGGCTCCTCCGCGGCGTCGCGCGGCTGACGATGATGATCCCGAAGCGGCCATGATGGCCGGCCGTCCCGGTGCGGCGGCCGTGGCAGCGCCGACGCTCAATCTGGTGACGAAGAACGCCGGCATGAACCGCTTCGTGTGGGGCGTGCAGCATCGCAACGGACTGGGCGCGCCGCCGGGCCAGTACACGCTGCGCCTGTCAGTGGGTGGGACGACGCAGACTGTCCCGCTGCGCGTGCGCATCGACCCGCGCCTGGCGGCAGACGGCACCACGGAGGCCGACCTGCAGGAGCAGTTCGCGCACAACACCCGCATGCGCGACATGGTGGCCGAGGTGAATGCGGTGGTGGCGCGGGTGCGCGCCGCCGAGCAGCGCCTGCGTGGCGCCACGGGTGCGGCGGCGGATACGGCCGCCAAGGTGAAGGTGGTGAGCGAACTCGTGAACACGCAGCCCATCCGCTACGGCAAGCCGGGGCTGCAGGCGCACATTTCGTATCTGGCCGGCATGACGGCGCGCGCCGATCAGAAGGTGGGCCGTGACGCCTTCGACCGGTACGCGGTACTGCGCAAGGAGCTGGACCAGGCCAAGGCCCTGCTCGATGCGGCGCTTGGCAGGGAACCGGCAGCCGGCACCCGGTGATATCATACGGGCGGCGCCGATCCGGTGCCGCCCGTTTTCACCCGTCCTCTACCCGTCTCATTCATGTCGATCACCCGTTCGCTCATTCGTGCCGCCGCGGCTCTCGCCGCCGTCACCGTGGTTTCCGTGGCCGCCGAGGCCCAGGGTGCGCAGCGTCAGGCGCCGGCCTCGCCGCGCGACTCGCTCTCCGTGGCCATTGCCGGTGCAGACATCAAGGTCAACTACGGCCGTCCGTCCAAGCGCGGCCGCGTGATTTTCGGCGGCCTCAATGACATGAAGTGGGGCATGGTGTGGCGCACGGGCGCCAACCAGGCCACGCACTTCACCACCAGCAAGGCGCTCGACTTCAGTGGCAAGTCGGTACCGGCCGGCACCTACACGCTGTTCACCAAGATCGAAGAGAACGGCAAGTGGGAGCTGATCATCAACAAGCAGACGGGCCAGTGGGGCACGGCCTACGATGCGTCGCAGGACCTGGTGCGCATCCCGATGACGGTGACCTCCAACAACCCCGTGCAGGAGATGATGGAGATCACGGTCAAGCCCGCCGGCAAGGGTGGCGAGCTGGCGGTGCTGTGGGACAACTACAAGGCCGTGGCGGCGTTCACGGTCAAGTAAGACGGCGTGAGGAGTCGACGGCTGCTTGCTTGCCGTTGACCTAAAGCTCGAAACCCGAACTCAAGACCCGAAACTGATCAGTTTCGAGTGTTGGGTTCGGGTTTCGCGTTGTAGGTGGTGAACTGGCCACCGGCATCATGAACTCAAGACTCGCTACCTGAACTCAGAACCCGAAACTGATCAGTTTCGAGTTCTGTGTTCAGGTTCCGGGTCTCGAGTTGTTGCCGGTCAGTTATGCCCCGCCGCCCCCGCATCCCGATCGCGCGGGTCCGCCGCGCCAAGCCGCGCGCCCGTCTTGCGGTCAATGGCAATCGAGTGCGCCGTCCCCTGCTGTCCACCCACGCGCACCTCGTGCCCCATGGCGCGCAGCGCATCCAGCGTGGCCGGCGCAAATCCCTCGCGCTCGACCGTGAGGCGGTCCGGCAACCACTGGTGATGAACACGCGGGGCGTTCACCGCCTGCTGCACCGGCATGTCGAAGGCGATCAGGTTGAGCACCACCTGCATGACGGTGTTGATGATGGTGCGTCCACCGGGACTGCCAACAACCGCCACCAGCTGCCCATCACGGGCCACGATGGTTGGCGTCATGCTCGAGAGCATGCGCTTGCCCGGCGCCGCCACGTTGGGCGCCGTGCCGATGAGGCCCGTGCTGTCGGTGAGGCCGGGCTTGCCGTTGAAGTCGCCCATCTCGTTGTTGAGCAGGAAACCGGCGCCGTCCACCACTGCGCCCAAGCCGTAGCCTGCCTCGAGCGTGTAGGTCACCGACACCGCCATGCCATCCTTGTCCACCACGCTGTAGTGCGTGGTCTCGTCGCTCTCGTAACCCTGCCGCACGTCGGCGGGTGATGACACCGAGGCCTTGTCGGCCACAATGCCGGCGCGCAGGGTGGCTGCGTAGTCCTTGCCGGTGAGCTCCGCGACGGGAATGGCATTGAAGTCCGGATCACCCAGGTGCACCGCCCGATCACGGAACGCGCGTCGCATGCTCTCGGCCAGCCAGTGCAGATACTGGGGTGAATCGGGCTTCTGCGACTTGAGCGGCAGGCCCTCGAGAATGTTGAGCATCTCGATCATGGCCACGCCGCCCGAACTTGGCGGCGGCATGCTGATGATGTCGTAGCCCATGAAGGTGCCACGCACCGGTTCACGCTCAGCGGCTTCATAGCGGGCCAGATCTTCCTCGGTAATGAGCCCACCGTGTCGCTGCATTTCCGCCGCCAGGAGACGGGCCGTCGTACCGCGATAGAAGCCGTCACGCCCCGCGTCGCGAATGCGGCCCAGGGTCTGGCCCAGATCTCGCAGCACGAGCCGCTCGCCGGCAGCGTAGGGTGCGCCGTCCGGCTTGTAGTAGGCCGCCTTCGACGCCTCGTATTGCCCCAGCTTGTTGCGCACGCCGGCCAGTGAGGCCGCGAGCCCGGTGGGCACCACAAAGCCCGTGTCGGCCAGGGCGGCCGACGGGGCAACCAGACCACGCCAGGCCATGCGCCCGTACTTGCGGTGCGCCAGCTCAAAGCCCGCCACCGTGCCCGGCACCCCCACACTCACGTGGCTGTTGTGGTGCAGGCGGGCGGAATAGGCACCGCTGCTGTCGGTGAACATGTGGGGGCGCGATGCGGCAGGCGCCCGCTCGCGGAAGTCGATGGTGGTGGCGCGCCCGTCGGGGAAGCGCACCACCATGAACCCGCCGCCGCCAATGTTGCCGGCCGTGGGATAGGTGACCGCCAGCGCAAAGCCGGTGGCAATGGCCGCGTCAATGGCGTTGCCGCCGGCCGCCAGCACGTCGCGGCCCACCTGACTGGCGATGGCGCTTGCCGACACCACCATGCCCGCCCGGGCCTGAACTGCCTGGGTCGGCCGGGGCGCTGCCGGCGCGGCCTGGGCCGCAAGGTGACCGCTGTGCAGCAGGGTGGCGGCAAGGCCGGCCGCCAGCACGGCGGGGCGCAGGACAGGGCCGGGACGCCAACGGCGACCGGTCTGCAGCGAGCGGAGCAGGGGGAGTGGCATGGGATGGGTGAGGGCGGCTTGAACCGAGGGGGCGGGTGGGATTAACTTTCGAGGCTGCCCGGAAACGGGCACCCGGGTGCATGCCGGAAGTGCCGGCACTGCGAGGAGCCCGGTGGGTGGCGGCGCCGGTATGGTGCTGCCAACCCCTGCCAAACTAACTGCCTGAGAGCATCCCATGGCCGTCAAGATCCGTCTCCGCCGCGAAGGCCGGAAGAAGACCCCGATGTACCGCATTGTTGTCGCTGACTCGCGCGCGCCGCGCGACGGCCGTTTCATCGAGATCCTCGGGCAGTACCAGCCGCGTGGTGGCGAGAACGCCATCAACCTCAAGGGTGATCGCGTGAACCACTGGCTCAACGTGGGCGCGCAGCCCACGGACACGGTGCGTTCGCTGCTCCGCCGCGCCGGCATCCTCAAGGCCCGCCATGAGGCCCGTCTCGCCGCCAAGCTGTCCGCGGCCGCCGTGGCCCTGCCGTCCGGCGAGGCCTGAGCTGGGCGAGTACATCGTCGTCGGCCGGGTGCGTCGCGCGCATGGTGTGCGCGGCGCCTGGGCTGTCGAAAGCCTGAACGATGCGCCGGACGTGGTTTTCGCGTCCGGCGCCGTGCTTTTTGCGGGGGACCGCGAGGGCAATCTCGTGCAGCCCGATGGCCAGCCACAGCCGCTGCATGTGGAAGACGGTCGGCCCATGAACAAGGAATGGCTCGTGCGCGTGCGCGAGCTCAGTGATCGCGATGTGGCCGACAGTTGGCGCGGACGCTACCTGCTGGCCGATGCCGACGTGCTGCCGCCACTCGATGAGGGCGAGATCTACATCGGCGATCTCATCGGCATGCAGGTGCATGTCGAGGGCCGCGGGCCCGTGGGGCAGGTGCGCGACGTGTACGACGCGCCGCAGGGCTACATTCTCGAGGTCGAGACCGCCACCGGTCGGCCGCTGGTGCCCTGGCACGACGACCTCGTGCGCGACATCGACGACGAGGCGCGCATCATCACGCTCGCGCCACTCGACGGTCTCTTCGACTGAGGGCGGCGCGACCACTGGTCGTTCCGCCGGGTCCCGCCTGTCATGCTGACCATCAACATCGTCACCATCTTCCCGGAGTTCTTCCGCGGACCGCTGGGCCTGTCCATTCCGGCCCGCGCCGCCGAGGCGGGTGGGGTGCGCTACAACCTCGTGGACCTGCGTGACTTCACACATGACCGGCACCGCACGGTGGATGACTATCCGTTTGGTGGTGGACCGGGCATGGTCATGAAGCCGGGACCGTTCTTCGAGGCCGTGGAGTCGCTGGGCGCCACGTCGCCCATCGTGTTGCTGTCACCGCGCGGCCGTCGCTTTGCCCACGCCGATGCCATGCGTTTTGCCGAGGGCCGCGAGCTTACGCTGCTCTGCGGGCACTACAAGGACATCGACGAGCGGGTGGCCACGCACCTCGCCACCGAAGAGCTCTCGCTCGGCGACTTTGTGCTGAGTGGTGGTGAGCCCGCCGCACTGGCCATTGTGGACGCCACGGTGCGCCTGTTGCCCGGGGCCATGAGTGACCTCGACAGTGCGCGCACCGATTCCTTCTTCGATCGTGGCATCTCCGCGCCCAGCTACACGCGCCCGGCCGAGTATCGTGGGCATCGGGTGCCGGAGGTGTTGCTGGGTGGTGATCACGCCAAGGTGGCGGCCTGGCGTGAGGCGGAGAGTCTGCGGCGCACCCGCGAAGCCGAGGCGCGCGACCGCGCCGAGTGGCAGGAGCGGGAGGCGCGAAGCAGCGCGCGCGACGCGGCGCTGGCGGTCATTGAGCAGGCTGCCGCAAAGAAAGCGGCAGAGAAGGCACGCCGCGCGGCGGCCAAGGCACGCAAGGCGGCGCGCAGTGAAGCCGCCGCTCGCGCGCCAGTCGATACCGACGATCAGGGAGCTTCCACATGAGCGTACGCGTCCTCGTCACCGGCGGCACCTTCGACAAGGAATACGACGAACTCACGGGTCAGCTGCATTTCAACACCACCCATCTGCCGGAAATGCTGCGTCGTGGACGCTGCATGCTCGATGTCACCGTCGAGGTCCTCATGATGATCGATTCCCTCGACATGAAGGACACGCATCGGCAGCGCATCGTGCAGGCCTGTCGGGATGCGGCCGAGTCGCGACTGGTCATCACCCATGGCACCGACACCATGGTGGAGACGGCCCGTGCGCTGGAGGCGGCGGCACTTGGCAAGACCATCGTGCTGACGGGGGCCATGGTACCCTATGCCTTTGGCAGCTCCGACGGGCTGTTCAACCTTGGCAGTGCCCTCAGCTTCGTGCAG
Organism: Gemmatimonadaceae bacterium; assembly: GCA_016741895.1. Classification (GTDB taxonomy): domain Bacteria; phylum Gemmatimonadota; class Gemmatimonadetes; order Gemmatimonadales; family Gemmatimonadaceae; genus Gemmatimonas. Next base: position 8,246 of record JACVCT010000106.1, read on the forward strand.
AGCCTGCCGCCCGGCGTGTACCTGGCCATGAACGGCCGCTACTTCACGGCCGGCAACGTGACCAAGAATCGGCAGGTCGGGGTGTTCGAAGAGCAGGACGCCTCGGCCAACGTCACCGCGGCCGAGTAGGGCCGGGCCCGGACCGCACTGGTCCCTGCGTGGTACGGGGCCCATCTTGCAGGCGGTCCTGGTGCGCCGGTCGCGGCCCACCCATCCTTGCACTCCTTCGCACTCCCGGCACTCTTCCGCATGGCCAAGATCAAGGTTGTGAACCCCGTCGTCGAGATGGACGGCGACGAGATGACGCGCATCATCTGGCAGTTCATCAAGGACAAGCTGATCCTGCCGTATCTCGACATCCAGCTCGACTACTACGATCTGGGCATCGAGCATCGCGACGCCACCAACGACCAGGTCACCATCGACTCGGCCGACGCCACGAAGAAGCACGGCGTGGCGGTGAAGTGTGCCACCATCACGCCCGATGAAGCGCGCGTGAAGGAGTTCGGGCTCAAGAAGATGTGGAAGAGCCCCAACGGCACCATTCGCAACATCCTGGGCGGCGTGATCTTCCGCGAGCCCATCATCATCTCGAACATTCCGCGCCTCGTGCCGCACTGGACCAAGCCCATCGTGGTGGGTCGTCATGCGCACGGTGATCAGTACAAGGCCACGGACTTCAAGGTGAAGGGCCCGGGCACGGTGACCATCACCTACACGCCGGCCGACGGCAGTGAGCCCATGCAGTTCGAAGTCGCCAAGTTCGGCCAGGACGGCGGCGTGGCCATGGGCATGTACAATTTCAACGACTCCATCCGGGACTTCGCGCGCGCCAGCTTCCGCTACGGCCTGCAGCGCAACTACCCGGTGTACCTGAGCACCAAGAACACCATCCTCAAGGCCTACGACGGTCAGTTCAAGGATCTCTTCGAGGAAGTGTTCAACGCCGAGTTCAAGGCGGACTTCGAGAAGGCCGGCATCACCTACGAGCATCGCCTCATCGACGACATGGTGGCCTCGGCGCTCAAGTGGGAAGGCGGCTACGTGTGGGCCTGCAAGAACTACGATGGCGACGTGCAGTCGGACATCGTGGCGCAGGGCTTCGGCTCACTCGGCCTCATGACCTCGGTGCTGCTCACGCCCGACGGCAAGACCATGGAAGCCGAGGCGGCACACGGCACGGTCACGCGTCACTACCGCGAGCACCAGAAGGGCCGTCAGACGTCCACCAACCCGATTGCCAGCATTTTTGCCTGGACACGTGGTCTCATGCATCGTGGCAAGCTCGATGGCACGCCGGACGTGGTGAAGTTCGCCGAGACCCTCGAGTCGGTGTGCATCGAAGCGGTGGAGGCGGGCGAGATGACGAAGGATCTCGCGCTGCTCATCTCGAAGGACACGCCATATCTCAACACCGAGGCCTTCCTCGACGCCATCGACCGGCGTCTCCAGGCCAAGATGGCCTGAGGCAGGCACAGGCATGACCCGAACGGCGGATGGTGCCCCGGCGGCGTCGTCCGCCGTTTCGCGTCTGGGCCTCTGGCTCATCGTGGTGGCGGCGGTGCAGTGGGCCATGCTTGGCCCGATGGCCCGTGTGGCGTTTGCCGAGGGCGTGTCGGCGCTCACCGTGGCGTTCTGGCGGGCGACGCTTGGCGCGCTGCTGTTTGCTGCGCATGCGGTCTTCACGCAGGCGCCGGCGCTGCATCGCCGTGATCGTTGGCCCGCGGCGCTGTTGGGCGTGGCGGGCATGGCGGTGATGTACGTGACCTACTTCAAGAGTGTGCAGTTCGGCGGCGCTGCGCTGGCGGCCATTCTGCTGTACGCGGCGCCAGTGTGGGTGGCGCTTGGTGCGCACTTCCTGTTGCGTGAGCGTGTGAGTGTCAGCGAAGCCAGCGCGCTTGCCCTCACGCTGTTGGGGGTCGTGCTCGTTGCAATGTCCGGTCGCGGCGCTTCGCAGGAGGCCGGGCAGTTCGCCGTGACCTGGCCGGTGCTGCTCTTCGGCACGCTGTCCGGCCTGTCGTATGCGGGCTACTTCCTCATGGGACGACCACTGTTCGGACGCAACGCGCCTTCGCGTGTGTTGGCCTGGGCATTGGCGGCTGCCGCCGTGGTGCTGCTGCCCTTTGTGGAGTGGCGCATGCACAGCAACACCGCGTGGCTGGCGATCGGCTTTCTGGCCGTGGTGTGCACCTTTGGCGCGTACCTGTGCAACGCCACTGGCCTGCGCTCGGTGCCGGCGTCGCGCGCCGCGACGGTGGCCACGCTCGAGCCGGTCCTGGCCGTCATTGCCGCCTGGCTGGTGTGGGGTGAGCGACTGGCGCCGCTCGGAATGTTCGGCGCGCTGCTCGTGGTGCTGGGGATTGTGCGATCAGCGCGACGCGCAAAGGTGCCGCAGCGCGACGTCGCCCAGTGAGCCCTTGAAGGCGGGGCCGAAGCCCGGCTTGCCCACAACGCGGTGCATGCCCTGCTTCTTGAACGCCGCGTCGTGGTAGTACCAGCTTTCCCTGGTGGCCACAGTCTGCTTGGCGCAGTCGAACATGCTGAGCGTGCGCGATGCGACCAGATCCCCATTGGCATGCTTGAGTGGTGGCTGCAGGGCCACGCGCACGGCCGCCGTGATCACGGTGCCGCTGCGCGACACCGATGCCGTTTCCAGCATCACCGGTGTGCCGACGGAGGTCTTGCCAATCTCTTCGAGTTTGGCGCGCGGGGCGGGCTGTGCGGTGGCGCGCACGGCGACCGTACCGGTCAGCACCAGCACCGCGGCGGCGAGACGTCGCACCATCAACGGCGTGTCCTCAACGGCGTCTCCTTGCCGTGGAATCCGGGAAGAAGTCAAACGGCAGGTGCATGACCTGCATGACAAATCCGTTCTTGCGGTACGCGGGCTGAAATTGCTGCTCACGCACGGCGCGGCGCACGGGCTCCACGAACAGTCGGTGTGTGTAGGTGATGGCAGAGAATGTATCCATGATGGCCTTGCCGTTGGTGTCCACCACGAACTCGGCGATCACCCGACCACCCGTCATCTCTTCGAACAGTGAATCGGGATAGACCGGCTTGACGAGCATCCCTGAATCAGGGAAGGCCACCCGGTCGACGTCGGTGTGCACAAAGGCCTTGCCTTCGTCCATCAGCTTGGCAATCCGCTCGAGCGGCGTGGGTTCGTTCTTCTTGGGTCGTTTGGGCCGCGGTTCACCGCGGCGAGACCAGAGGACGATGGTGCCGCAGGCGGAACTCATGCGCTGGTTGCCCTGAAACTCCACCGGGACGGTGGCGGGTCCGCTGTACACTTCGATGCCCTCGAACGAGCGCGGATCGAAGGCGTCCAGATCGACCTCCCCGGCATAAAGCGCCTGACCGTCCAGCCACACGAGCGGCGCGCAGCGGCTGTTGCGCACCCGCACGTAGTTCATCATGCCGCGCGACTCGATGCGGATGCCGGGCAGACCGCGCAGCAGGTCGGTCATGTTGGAGGCGTTGCGACGATCGATCTCGGCCAGCGTGAAGAACCGTCCGCCGGCACCGGTCTGCTGCCGGTGATAGAAGCCGGCCATGGCGCCCGTCATTTCACGCCGGCCGTTCACTTCGACGGCCGCCAGCGACTGCGGGAGGCGCCGCAGGGTGACGGCAGGGCGGATTTCGCCGCTGGCGGGCACGGTGATCAGGACCGAGTCCGGTCGGTAGCCAATGCGTCGGCCCACCAGCCATACGGGCCCCGCAGGGACCCTGGCGAAGATGAACGCGCCGGCTTCGTCGCTCGCGGCAGGCGCCACATTGCGCAGCGGCGCACTGAAGCGCATCTGCGCGCCGCTGAGTGGAGTGCCGCCTTCGGAGTACACCGTGCCGCGCAGCGTGGTCTCGCCCTGCGCGTGCAGCGTGGCCGGCAGTGCGGCAGGCAACGTCGCGAGTGTGAGCGCCGTAGTTACTGACATGACCGCAGCGCGCGGTCCGTGGGAGGTGCGCATGGTACCGCCAAGGGTGGGAGTCACCCCGCGCTGCTGACCGTTCAGCTTCCGGTCCGTGCGGTGGTTGACCACTGTATCATGTGAGACCCCGCGGCTGGCGGCAAGGTTGCGCCGGCCCTCCCTCCGTTGTTCACGTTCGCCCCCGTCCGACATGACTCGACTGCCACTCTGCCCACGTCGGCGCCTGCGTCTGCGCCTGCCGGTCACGACGCTGCTGTTGGTCCCCACGGTCCTGCTGTCTGCCACCACGAGTCTTGCGCAATCCGGAGGCGGGTCCTCCGTCACGCGGTTGCTGCGCACCCCCAGCGTGAGCGCGCAGCACATTGCGTTTGCCTACGCCAACAACGTCTGGGTGGTGGAACGGGCCGGCGGCAACGCGCGGCGTCTGACGAGTTTTCAGGGGCAGACGCAGAACCCCAAGCTGTCGCCCGACGGCCGATTGGTGGCCTTCAGCGCCGAATACGCCGGCAACACCGACGTGTACGTTGTGCCGGTTGCCGGTGGACAGCCCACGCGGCTGACCTGGCATCCCGGCAACGATGTGGTGCAGGGCTGGACGCCCGATGGCAAGGCGGTGGTGTTCGCGTCGCCTCGCGCCACCTGGGCGCCCAGTGG
>JACVCT010000107.1 GCA_016741895.1 Gemmatimonadaceae bacterium
CTTCAAGAGCCCGGACGGTGGCGATAACTGGACGGAGCTCACACGCAATCCGGGCTTGCCGCAGAGCGGGCCGCTGGGGGCCATCGGTATCACGGTGAGCCCGGCCAAGCCGAGCCGCCTCTGGGCGATCATCGAGCACGAGCCCAACGGCGGTGTGTACCGCAGCGATGACGCCGGCGCGACCTGGCAGTTCATGACCGGCGATCGCAATCTGCGCCAGCGCGCATGGTACTACAGCAAGCTGTACGCCGACCCGAAGGACACGAACGTGGTGTACGGACCGCAGGTCAGTCCGCTGGTGTCGCGTGATGGCGGCAAGACCTTCCGCCGTGGATTCGGTGGCGGCGACAATCACGACATCTGGATTGATCCCACCAATCCGGAGCGCATCGCAGTCGCGCACGACAACGGCCTCATCGTCACCAAGGATGGCGGCAAGACCAGCCAGCGTGTGGCCGCGCCCACCGGTCAGTACTATCACGTGCATCTCACCAACCACTTCCCGTACCACGTATGCGGCGCCAAGCAGGACGCCGGCTCGAGCTGCGGGCCGGTGCGCGCGGCAGCGGGCGGTGGCCGTGGTGGATTCGGGGGCTTTGGCGGAGGTGCGGCGCCGGCGGCTGCACCCAGCGGCTTCAGTGAGTTCTACAGCGTGGCGGGCGGCGAAAGCGGCTATGTGAGCAGCGATCCGCGCGATCCGGACATCACCTACGGCGCCAACTACGGTGGCAGCATGGACATGCTGAACCGCCGCACGGGCAAGAGTCTGTCGCTCGACCCGTGGCCGCTCAATCCGATGGGCCACGACGCCAAGGACAGCAAGTATCGCTTCCAGTGGACCTATCCCATCGTGCACTCCCCGCACGATCCGAACACCATCTATGTGGGATCGAACGTGGTGTTCCGCTCCACTGATCGTGGCATGTCGTGGACGCCCATTTCGCGTGACCTCACGCGCAACGATCCGCGCACACTCGGTCCCTCCGGCGGTCCCATCACCAAGGACCAGACCAGCGTCGAGTACTACGGCACGGTGTTCACCCTGGCCGAGTCGAAGCTGGTGAAGGGTTTGATCTGGACCGGTAGTGATGACGGCCTCATTCACGTCTCGCGCGACAACGGCGTCACTTGGAAGAACGTCACACCCAGGGGTCTGCCCGAGTGGATGCGCTGGAGCATCATCGAGGCCGGGCAGCACGCGCCCGGCACGGCCTATGTGGCCGGCAATCGCTATCAGCTCGACGACTTCACGCCCTATCTGTTCAAGACCACGGACTACGGCGTGACCTGGACGAAGATCACCAGCGGCATCACGGCCGATCACTTCACGCGCGCCATTCGTGAAGACCTGCATCGTCCCGGCATGCTGTATGCCGCCACTGAACGCGGCGTGTGGGTGAGCTACAATGCCGGCGCGACCTGGCAGAGCCTGCAGAAGAACCTGCCGCCGGTGCCCGTGCACGACATGCTGCTGCGTGATGATGACCTGGCCATTGCCACGCACGGCCGCGCCTTCTGGGTGATGGAGAATCTCACCAGTCTGCGTTGGGCTGACAGCGCCGCGGCCGTGGCCGGCAATGCGCCGTATCTCTACAAGCCGGTGCCGGTGTATCGCCTGAACGGACAGACGCAGCCCACGTTCACGTATCGCCTGCCGGCTGACAGTCTGGTGGTCAAGTTCGAGTTCTACGATGCCGCCGGCAAGCTGGTGGGCACGGCTGCCAGCAACGATACCACGCGCGCTGCGGCCGATCCTCGTTTCGCCGAGATGGGCTTCACGCCGCCGGCGCCGCCCAAGCCCGGCAACCGCAAGGGCGTCAACCGCTTCACCTACACCATGCGGCATCCGGATGCGGTGACGTTCCGCGGCATGATCACCTGGGCCGGTCGTGGCAACGGGCCCTCCATGGCGCCCGGCGCGTACCGCGTGCGCATGACGGCCGGCAACAGTGCGCCGGTGAGCTACGAGTTCCGTGTGCTGCCCGATCCGCGCAGTGACGCGACGGAAGCCGATCTCAAGGAACAGGTGCGCTTCGCCCTGCAGATTCGCGACAAGATTACCGCGGCCAACCAGGGCGTGATCGAAAGCCGCAATCTCAAGCGTGATCTCACCGACCGCACGGAAAAGATGACAGCCGTGCCGGCCTTTGCGCCGTTGGCCAAGCGTCTGGCCGATTCGCTGAGCGTGGTGGAGGACTCGCTCTATCAGACGAAGAACCAGAGTGGTCAGGATCCGCTCAACTTCCCCATTCGCCTCAACGACCAGTTGGCCGGCCTGATGGGTTTTGTCATGAGCGGCGAGCGCCGGCCCGCGAAGCAGGCCTACGACGTGTGGAACGTGCTGGCACCCAAGACCGATGGTGAGCTGGCGCGCATGGAGCGCTTCATCACGCTGCAGCTGCCGCGCATCAACGCCATGCTCAAGGCGGCCGGCCAGCCGGAGATCGTGCGCAGCAAGACCGAGGGTCCGGCGCCGAGGCCGGTGACGCCGTAGCGTCAAGCCAACACGTCGCGCGGTAGCGTCGCGCAGTAGCCTCGCGCGGCTGCGTGAGGCGCGCGATGATCGTGCAGAAGGCGGGGCACCTGTGTATCGGTGCCCCGTTTGGCATATCGGCACGTCTGATGACGGGGTTTTCTGCGCAAATGCGCAATGCAGAAGGTCGGACGTCGTGCCGGCATTCTGCCCCTCCCTCCGCATCCCTCCACGAGTGTGCCCATGCCCACCTCCCGCTCGCGCCATCCTGCCATCACCTTCGCCGCGGTACTCCTGCTGAGCAGTCTCCCAGCGGCCACAGCCCTCCAAGCTCAGGGTTTTGCCACAGGGGCCATCTACGCCGGTCCGCGCATCTGGACCGGCAACCTCAACGGCGCCACCGCCATCGGCGTGCAGGCCGAGAAGGGCCTCACGGCGCCAGGCAAATACGGTCCCGGCGTTATCTCGGCGGGACACGGTGTGGACTGGTACTCGTGGGATTTCACCTATCCCGGTGGCAAGTACGAGTACTCCGTCGTGCCCATTCAGGCGTTCTCCAACTACCACTCAGGCATCAAGACGCAGCCCAACGCCGAGCCCTATGCGGAGCTAGCGATGGAGTACTCGGTCGTAAACGCCACGGTAACGGGCATCGGGTCGGCCAGTGCGAGCGCGAGCGGCACTGACCTTGCCGGTCAGGTGGGCGCCCGCTGGTTCTTCACCGAAAAGTTTGCCGCGCAAGGACAACTGGGCTTCGGTTACGGCACGCTGTCCGTGGGGGCCACATGGAAGTTCTGATGCGAGTTCTCATGCAGCGGCGGAAAAGAAGTGCACTCGCGCCCATGCTCGTCGTGCTGCTTGGCGCAGGCTGTGGGGGTGGCGACGACAATCCCGGTACGAACACCGGGACGCCCACCGGCCCCAGCGCCAACTGCGCCGTTACGCCACCCACCGGCACCATGACAGCCCAGCTCAATGGCGCCGCCTTCACCGCCAACTTCAGCACCCAGGCCACCATCCAGAACGCCACAGCCCTTGGCCCGAACATCGTGCAGATCTCGGGGGTGGGATGCGTGGACGGTACGGCCACGCGTGTGCAGCAGGTGCTCATCACCGTCGGACGGCTGACCCCCATCACGCCCGGCACCTATGCGTTGGACGCAGCGGCACAGTCTCAACCCCCGGGCAGTGGCTACTCGGGGATTGGCACCTACGTGTCGGCGCCCAGTCTGTGGTACACCAACCTCAACAGCGCGGCCGGCGCGGGCTCGGGCACGGTGACCTTCACCACCATCACCGCCACACGTCTGGCTGGGACGTTCTCCCTGGTGCTGGCCGCCGCGCCCGGCAACGGTACGGGATTCACGAACCGCGTCACGGTCAGCAACGGAGCGTTCGACATCCCCGCCCGCTGATTTCCGTCTGCTGACTCACCACCTCGCTCGCGGATTGTGGAGCCAGCTCTCATGTTCAGCGGATGTACTTCGACTCGCTGGAGCGAACGGAGCTCGATCATCTGTTCAGCGTGACCTACGAAGAGCTGCGGCGCCTCGCTTCGGCGGTGCGCCGAAGCGATCCGGGCGCGTCCATCACGCCAACGGCGCTCGTGAACGAGGCCTGGCTCAAGCTGGCACGCACTCCGCAGGTGGCCAACACCTCGCCACTGCACTTTCAACGCATCGCGGCGCGTGCCATGCGCCAAGTGCTCATCGAGGCGGCCAGACGGCGCATGGCCGGCAAGCGCGACGCCTCGGCGTGGCATGTCACCTTTGACGCCGAATCGGCCAACACCGTGCTGGACGCCGAGGGGCTGATTGCTCTCGACGCCGCCATGGAGCGACTGGCCCGGCGTTCCCCGCGGCAGGCGCAACTGGTGGAAGCGCGGTTCTTTGGAGGCCTCAGTGTGCCGGACACCGCGCAGCTGCTCGGCATCAGCGAATCCACGGTGCTGCGTGACTGGCGGCTCGCGCGTGCGTGGCTGGCCCGCGAGCTCGCGGCCTTTCGCTGACTACACGGTGCAACGACACATGTCGCACTCCGGCCCGCATACCCCCGATCCCGAAGCAGACGCGCAGTGGCTGCGTCTGCATGCGGTGTTCGACGCCACCGTGGACTTGGAACCGTCGGCGCGTGAAGCCGTGTTGCGCGCGCGGTGCGGTGACGATGCGGGCCTGATGCGCGAGGTGCGCGACCTGCTCGAAGCGCACGATGCCGGGCTGCCGCTGCTCGACCGCAATCAGGCGGAGTTGGCGGCCGGGTTCATCGGGGACGGTGCAGCTCGGGCAGGCGCGCCCACTCATGTTGGCCCGTATCGCCTGCTCCACGCCATCGGTGAAGGTGGCATGGGTGTCGTGTACCTGGCAGAGCGCGATGATGTGGGACGCCGTGTGGCCATCAAGCTGCTGCGCGATGCCTGGCTGTCTCCGGCCCGCCGTGCACGCTTCATCACCGAGCAGCGGGCGCTTGCGCAGCTTGATCATCCGCACATCGCGCGTTTGTACGACGCGGGCACGCTGGGCGACGGGACACCCTGGTTCGTCATGGAGTTGGTGGAAGGGCAGCCACTCACGGCGTGGGTCGAGCAGCGGCAGGCGTCACTGGCCACCCGCCTCATGCTGTTTCGCGATGTCGCATCGGCGGTGCAGCATGCACACGATCAGGCCATCGTGCACCGCGATCTCAAACCGTCGAACGTGCTGGTCACGGACGGCGGGACAGCCAAGCTGCTGGACTTTGGCATTGCCAAGCGCCTCGTCACCGACCTGCGAAGCGGCACGCAGGCGGCGGAGGTCACGCGCACGGGCCTGCGCTTCATGACGCCGGTGTACGCCGCGCCGGAACAGCTGCGCGGCGAGCGCGTTGGCGTGTTCACCGACGTCTATGCGCTGGGAGCGCTGTTGTACGAGCTGGTGAGCGGGCATCCACCATACAACGCCGAAGGCCTTGCACTGTCCGATCTCGAGCGCCGTATGCTCGAGGAGACACCGCCGCCGCTTTCGGTGATGGTGAGGCGGCAGCATCCGGAGCGCATGGCGTGGCTGTCGGCCGCGCGGTGGCGTGAGCTCGATCTGTTGTGCGCCACCGCCATGCAGAAGGATCCGGCGCGACGCTATCGCAGTGTCGATGCGCTGCTGCGCGACCTCGCACACTTCGAAGCGCATGAGCCGCTGGATGCGCATCCGGAATCCACGGGATATCGGGTCCGGCAGTTCCTGTATCGACGGCGGCGCAGCGTGGTGGCCGTGGCGCTCCTGGTTGCTGCAGCCATTGTGGCGGCGGCCAACTATACGGTGCGCATTCAGCGGGCCCGCGATGCCGCGATGCTCGAGGCGGAACGACGCACGCGGCTTCAGGACTTTCTGCTCTCGCTCTTCAGCGGCGGTGACGACGCGGGGCCGGCGGACAGCCTGCGGGGGGTGACGCTGATTGACCGCGGGGTGGAGGAGGCCCGTCTGCTGCGCAGCGATCCGGCCAACCAGGCCGACTTGCTCATGTCGCTGGCCAGCGTAAATCAGAAGCTCGGACGATTCGACCGCGCCGACTCGTTGCTGAATGAGGCGCTCGAGGCACAGCATCGCGCCTCGTCGGTCGACTCCGCTGCGCGCGCTACGCTGTGGTTGACGCGCGGCGATCTGCGCATCGATCAGGCGCGCTTCGCCGAGGCGGACTCCGCCCTGCAGAACGCAATGAGCCTGTCCGCCACGGCGCCTGCGTTGCTCAAGGCACGAGTGCTCTGGACCATAGGCCGGCGGCTCGAGGAGGAGGGCAAGTACGACTCGGCCACGGTGCAGCTGCAGCAGGCGCTCGCCACTTATCCGGCCAGCGATCCGGAGCCCGCCACGCGTGCGGCGATGCTGGGTGAGTTGGCCAACGTGCACTTCTATGCGGGACGTTACGATGCAAGCGATTCGCTCAATCGTATCGCGCTGACCATTCACGAAGCCCGCGGAGGGGTGCGGCATCCGGCCGTGGCGGAGATCTTCGTGAATCTTGGCGCGAGTGAGTTCGAGCGGGGGCGCTACGCGGAGGCCGACCAGTGGTATCGCCGCGCGTTCTCCATTGATTCTGCCTTCTACGGCCTGCAGCACTATCGCACGGCCGCCACGCTGGTCATGCGGGGCCGGACATTGCTTCGGCTCGAACAGTTCGACGCGGCGGAGCTCCTGCTCAAGCAGGCGCTCTCGGTGCAGCGCGCCACGTTCGGTGATGCGCATCCGCGAGTGGCCAGCATCCTCAATGAACTGGGCAACGGCGCGATCAAGCGTCAGGCCTACGACAGTGCCGACGCCTACTTCACACGCATGGCGGCCGTGTATCGCGCCGCCAACGGCGATGCACACTTTACCGTGGCGGTGGCGCTGTCCAATCGCGCCACGGTGCAAACGGAGCAGGGGCAGTATGCGCGGGCGGAGGCCATCTACCGCGACGTCGTCGAGCGATTTGCGCGCGCGCAGGGTGCGGATCACGTCAACACCGGTATTGCCCGAATCAAGTTGGGGCGCTCGCTCATTCGACAACGCCGCTGGCGTGAGGGCATTGCTGAGAGTGAGGCGGGCTACGCGGTGGTGAGTCGACAGTCCGAGCCTGGTGTCAGCTTCCTGCAGGCCGCCCGCAAGGACCTTGCGGAGGCCTATGCTGCGCTTGCACAGCCCGCCGTAGCAGCCCGGTGGCGAGATGAGTGGGAAACACACAATCCCAAGGCAACCGGTCGATAGCAACACCAAGCTCAAAGGGGGCACCGATACTCCGGTGCCCCCTTGATCATGGTTGACGATAACCCGGATCGCTCAGCTGGCGATCTTCTTCTTGTTCTGGTTGATCTTCTCCATGTACTTCTTGAAGAACTGCTTCTGCATGTCGTTCATGTCGATCTCGCGCCCCTGGATGTACGACTGAACAATGTTCGTCGTCATGTCGAGTGGCGTGCCGGTGGTGATCACCAGCGTGGCTTCCTTGCCCACTTCGAGTGAGCCCACCTTGTCGGCCACACCCATGAACTCGGCGGCATTGATGGTCACCGCCTTGAGTGCTTCCTCTTCGGGCAGGCCAAACGCCACCGCCACGCCCGCGTCCCAGGGCAGGCGATAGCTGTAGAGCGCATCACCGTCACCGGCGATGGCGAACTTCACACCGGCCTTGTACAGCGCGGCCGGCGTGGCGTAGGCCTCGTCGTAGGCATCGTCGCTGCGCGAGGGCGCCGACATGGTGGCGGTGAGGATCACCGGCACGTTCTCCGCCTTGAGCCGCGGCGCCACCTTGATGGCGTTGCGACCGCCACGGATGACGAGCTTGACGCCTTCCTGCTTGGCCCAGGTGATGGCGTCGTTGATCTGCGCCACACCATCGGCGGCCACGACCACCGGGATCTCGCCGTTGAGCGCCGGGATCATGGCCGCATAACGCGAGTCGGTGCGCACGGGCTGCCCGGCCTTGATGGCGTCCCGATAGGCGCGCGCCTCGCCGAAGAAGTTGCGGATCTCCTCCACCTGCTCGGCGTAGGTCTTGGGCGCCCGCTGCGGCTGTCCTCCTCCAAAGCCCGGCGGCGGGCCGCCACCGAAGCGACGCGGACGCGCGTTGGGGTCGGGCCAGTTCACGTTGAGCGCCGCGGCGCCCTTCATGCTCATCTCTTCCCAGGTCCAGCCTTCGAGCGAGATGGCCGATGACAGGCCGGAAATCAGCCCACCACCCGGCGTGGCAAACGCCACCAGCACGCCGGCCGAGCGCGTCGTGCCGATGTGCCGGCTCTCCACGTTGATGGCCACTTCGGGGCGTACGTTGGGGTTGAAGTCGCCGAGCTCGTTGATGTCGTTGGAGACATCCACCGCACCGATCTCGGTGATGCCCACCGTGCTGTAGGCATCGATGAGTCCCGGGTAGATGTGCTTGCCCGTGACGTCCACCACCTTGGCGCCTCGCGGCGTAGCCACCTCCGCGCCACCGATCGCGGTGATCTTGCCACGCTCGAGCACGATGGTGCCGTTGGTGATCGTGCCCTTGGTCACGGTGTGGATGGTGGCGCCCTTGAGCACCACCGGCACATCCTGCGCCGCAGTGGGGATGACCACCTGCGCGCCAGCGCGGGCGGCAGTCACCGTGGTGACCGCGACGCCCGCCACGACCATGCTCGCAGTGAAGGCCGCCACCCGTGCGGCACTGCTCAAAGCCGAGTGCATCGGAAACGTCCGGTTGGAAGTCGAGAGGAATCGCATGATCACTTGCCCTCCGTGCCGCGGCCGCGCGCCGGCGCCGCACCGGCCGCCGGTGCCGCGTCGGCGCTGGCGGCGATCACCGCCTGGATGAGCTGGGCGCGCTGCTTCGCCACATCTTCACGCAGCACCTTGTCTTCGTCCAGCGAGAAGTAGCGGCGACCGTCCACCCAGGTCTGCTCGGCCTTGGTGAACTGCGAGAGCGGGTAGCCGTTCCAGATCACGAAGTCGGCGTCCTTGCCGGGCTCCAGCGAGCCGATGCGCTTGTCGATGGCAATGGCCTTGGCCGCGTTGATGGTGACGGTGTTGAGTGCGTCGATTTCCGTCACGCCGCTGCGCAGCAGCTTGCCAGCTTCCCAGTTCATGCGGGTGGAGATCTCGTTGTCGTCGGAGTGCAGCGACGTCACCACGCCCGCTTCGAGCAGCATCTTGGCGTTGTAGCTCGTGGCATCATAGGCCTCGAGTTTGAACGCGCCCCAGTCGCTCCACACCACGGCGGCCACGCCCGACTTCTTGAGTTCGTCGGCGATCTTGTACGCCTCCACGCCGTGCTGCAGCGTCTGCACGCGGAAACCGAACTCCTCGGCCAGACGCACGAGCGCGAGGAACTCGTCACCGCGATAGCCGTGCGAGCTCACCAGCAGCTTCTGGTTGAGAATGTCCAGGATGGCCTCCATGCGCAGGTCACGGCGCGGCGGCAGTCCCGTCTTGGTCTTCTCCCAGGCCTTCCACTCCTTCTCGTAATCACGCGCGGCGAGGAAGTGGTCGCGAATGATTTCCTGCACACCCATGCGCGTGTTCGGGTAACGCGTGGGTGCGCGCTTCGGGTTTTCGCCGAGCGCAAACTTCACCGTGCGCGGCGCGTTTTCGATCTTGTACTCATCGGGCAGCGAACCCCAGCGCGTCTTCACGAACACGTTCTCGCCCCCGATGGGGTTGGCCGAGCCGTGCTTGATCATGGTGGTGGTGAGACCACCGGCGAGCTGGCGGTAGAACCAGATGTTGTTGTGCGTGATGACGTCGCCCATCTGCACTTCAGGCACGATGGCGAAACCGCTTTCATTCACGCTGCTCACACCGCCGTGCGTGTGCGGATCGATGAGGCCCGGCGTGACATGCTTGCCGGTGCCGTCGATTTCCACCGCGCCCGCGGGGGCGGAGAGCTTCTGCCCCACGCGCACCACCTTGCCGTTCGGCACGAGCAGATCGGCGTTTTCCATCTTGCCCTGCGGGCCCGACGTCCACACGGTGGCGTTGCGCACGATGACCGCGGCCGGCTGCGCCGGCGGCGTGCTGCGACCGAACTCCATGCTCGGACGGATGAACGGCAGGTCGATCTTCGGCACCTTGACCGCCACCGCGCCGCGCGCGGCGCCCTGGAACGGTTCCGTGCGCGTGCCCTTGTAGCTCGCGTCGGTGCCGGTGGGCAGCGACATGGTGCCGAAGAACTCTTCGCCGCGTACCGCGCCGGAGAGCAGCACCGCGCCTTCGAGGCCAACCTGCTCGCCGTTGAAGGTGGCTTCCAGACGACCCGTCTCGGCGATGACACGCACACCCGTGAGATTCACGGGACGACGGTTTGGCATTTCGATGGTGCCGCGAATGCGATTGAGCGGGCCTTCGAGGCGCAGCGTGGCGCTCTTGAAGGTGCCGAGATCATCCGACGCGATGGTCCAGGTGCCGCGCGGATCGACCTGCGGCGGGCGCGTCACGCCGTAGCGCGTGCCCTGCACCCAGACATCACGAACACTGGCCTCTTCGGCGAACAGATCGCCTTCGCTCACGACGAGGTTGGCCACCTTGCCCACGGCGATCGTGCCGTGCGTCTTGTCGATGCCCAAAATGCCGGCGGGCACGGTGGTGAGTGCAGCCAGTGCCTTGTCGGGCGCGAGACCGCGGGCCACGGCCACACGCAGGTTGGGGAAGAACTGGTTGAGCGACGAGAGTCCGTCAGCGGTGAGGGCGAACGGAATGTTGTTGCTGGCCAACTGCGCCGGGTTGGTGGGCGCGAGGTACCAGTGACGCAGGTCGCCGAGCGAGACGTTGTCGGCCGCCTCGGGGTTGCTGATGGCGGGCGCGTCGGGGAAGGCGAGCGGCACGATGAGCGGCTGCGTGCGCGACTTGAGCACGTCGATGAGCCGGTACTCCTGGCCATTGCCACGGAACCACGGCGTGAGCTTGTAGTCGCTCGCAATCTTGAACGCGCGCAGGTACTCCTCTTCGCTTTCGGTCTGGAAGAGCACCGGCTGCTGTCCCTTGACCGCCTTGCCGAGGGCGGCGAGCGCCTCGCTGGTTTCAGGGGGCAGGATGGAGCGGCCACTCGTCTCGTAGGCACCCCAGGCGCGCATGTACCACTCGGCGTCGAGCAGCGTCTGCTTCATGAGCGCCGTGGTGCCCATGGTGGAATTGGGGTACGTGCCGCCGAGGGCGAAGGAGCGCGAGAAGCCGACGCTCTGGGCCAGGTCGGGGCGCAGCACGCGTTCACGGACGCCGGCGTCGCCGAGGTGCACCACCGAGGCCGTGCCGCGGAAGATGCCCTGTCGCGGTACCGCGAGGGCGGCACCGAAGCCCAAGGAGCGGAGCGAGCTGCGGCGGGTGGTGTCGTCCTTGGCGTTGGCCGTGGTGCTGAACCAGGCGCGCACCTGCGGGTTCCAGTGCGTCGGGCCCACATCGCCACCCTGCGCGGGCGCGTCGCCGCCCAGGTCGGCGTGGGCGTCAATGAAGCCCGGGTAGACGGTGAGACCCTTGAGGTCCCAGACACGGGCGCCGGCTGGGGCGGCCGCGTTGGCGCCGACGGCCGTGACGATGCCGTTGCGGATGACGATGGTGGCGTTGTCGAGCACCTGGCCCGGCGCGGTGACGACGCGGGCGCCGACGAGGGCGTGATAACCCGTGGCGTTGGCGCGAAGACCCGTTACTGGTTCGGTGCGGGACGCTTGCTGGGCCTCGAGCGTGGTGGCGGCAAGCGCCGTGACGCCGAGGAGGGTACGAAACACTCTCACGAGGGGCTCCCAGTGACGGCCAAAGGGCGGGCCGTCGGTGACGAAATGGAGGGCGAGGACCGGCGCAGGGCGTCGGACGCCAAAGGCAACGCGGGCCGGCCCGTATATGTTGGCGTGACGAGGACCCAAGGGCAAATGATTTGGGCCGGCTCGGGCAGTCCAATGCGCAGTCGCACGTCGGCGGCGACGATTTCCCACCTTCAGTCGGAGCACCCATGCGCAGGTTGATCGCGGCCGCGTTTGTCAGTCTGGACGGCGTCATGCAGGCACCCGGCGGTCCGGACGAAGACCGTACGGGCGACTTTCGTTATGGCGGGTGGATCACGCCGTTCAGCGACCCCGAGTTGGGTCGGGGCACCGCGGAGAATGGTGGGCGGCCCTTCGATCTCGTGCTGGGGCGGCGCACCTACGACATTTTTGCGGGCTACTGGCCGCAGTTCGATCGGGGGCCGGACGCGGTGCGCGACATCGCGCAGGAGTTCAATCACGCCACGAAGTACGTGGCTTCACGCACCCAAACCACGTTCGCGTGGCGCAACAGTCAATGGCTCGGTGAAGATCCGGTCTCCGCCTTGCGCGCCATCAGGCAGGGCGAGGGGCCGGACCTGCTCACGCAAGGCTCGAGCGATCTGCTGCGCACCTTGCTGGCCAGCGACGTCGTGGACGAATTGCGCCTGCTCGTCTATCCGGTGCTGCTGGGGCGCGGCAAGCGGCTCTTTGGCGACACGGTGCTGCCATCTGCGTTCACGCTCACCCGTTCGCTGACGACAGCGAGCGGCGTGGTGCTTGTGCGGTATGAACGGGCCGGTGAGGTGCAGAGCGGGTCGTTCGGATTCGAGGAATAGACGTCCGCTACGTCATGTGACGCATGGCTGGGCCGCTGGCGCGGTAGTATCTGGAGGCGTCTCATTCTCTGGAGCGCTCATGCCGGGTACCACCA
>JACVCT010000108.1 GCA_016741895.1 Gemmatimonadaceae bacterium
CGGTGGCGGCCTAGTGGCAGGCCGGCCGCGGCTAGACGGGCCCGGCGAGCTCACGAGGCGCCGGCCGCGTGCGACCGGTGAGCGGGGCTCGGTGACGATCCGAGAAGCACGGGCGCTTCATGTGGCGCATGGCGTCGGCGTCCACGGCCGGCAGCGCCGCGTACTGCGTCTCGGCCTCCAGCAGTTCCTGCATCTGCGCAAGGAACCAGGGGTCGATGCCGCTGACCTGATGCAACTCGTCCACGCTCATGCCAAGCTGCATGGCGCGCTTGACCTGGAAGATGCGCTCGGGCGTGGGGCGACGCAGCGCGCCACGCAGTTCCTCCTTCGAGCCTTCCGTGAGGCGGTCGTCGGCCAGCCGTTCGCCCACCACCCAGCCGGCGCGTCCGGTTTCGAGCGCGCGCAGCGCCTTCTGGAAGGCCTCCTTGAACGTGCGACCGATGGCCATGGACTCGCCCACCGACTTCATCTGCGTGGTGAGCCCCGGGTCGGCGGCCGCGAACTTCTCGAAGGCGAAGCGCGGGCACTTCACGATCACGTAGTCGAGCACCGGCTCGAAGCTGGCCGGCGTCGTCTTGGTGATGTCGTTGGGCACTTCATCGAGCGTGTACCCCACGGCCAGCTTGGCGCCGATGCGCGCAATGGGGAAGCCGGTGGCCTTGGACGCGAGTGCCGAGGAGCGCGACACACGCGGGTTCATCTCGATGACAATCAGTTCGCCGTTGGCCGGATTGACCGCGAACTGCACGTTGCAGCCGCCGGCGTCCACACCGATTTCACGAATGATGGCCACGGCCGCGTCACGCATGACCTGGTACTCGCGGTCGGTGAGCGTCATGGCGGGCGCCACGGTGATGCTGTCACCGGTGTGCACGCCCATGGGATCGAGATTCTCGATGGAGCAGACGATGACCACGTTGTCCGCGCAGTCGCGCATGACCTCGAGCTCGTACTCCTTCCAGCCCAGCAGCGAGCGCTCGATGAGCACCGAGTGCACCGGCGAGAGATCGAGCCCGCGGCGCACCATGGTCTCGAACTCCTCGCGGTTGTACGCCACACCGCCGCCCGTGCCGCCCAATGTGAACGACGGACGGATGATGGCGGGGAAGCCGGTGTTCTCGACCGCCGCCAGCGCCTCCTCGAGCGTGGTGACGGTGGTGCCGGTGGGGCACTTGAGCCCGATCTTCTCCATCGCCTCGGCGAAGAGCTTGCGGTCTTCGGCCACACGAATGGCACGGGCGTTGGCGCCAATGAGCTCACAGCCGTACTGCTCGAGCACGCCGTCGTCGTAGAGCTTGAGCGCCACATTCAGCGCCGTCTGACCACCCATGGTGGGCAGCACGGCGTCCGGGCGCTCCTTGGCGATGATCTTCTCCACGTACTCCGGTGTCACCGGCTCCACATACGTGCGATCCGCGAACTCGGGATCGGTCATGATGGTGGCCGGATTGGAGTTGACGAGGATGACCTCGTAGCCCTCTTCGCGCAGCGCCTTGGTGGCCTGCGTTCCGGAGTAGTCGAACTCGGCGGCCTGCCCGATCACGATCGGCCCCGAGCCGATGACGAGAATGCGGTGCAGGTCAGTGCGCTTCGGCATGGATCAGATCGTCGATGATGTCGTCGAGAGTGCGCAGCGGACGCCAGTCGGTGGCGCGCTGCAGCTTATTCGGGTTCCCCACCAGCACGGGAACATCAACCGGCCGGACCAGCGCCGGATCCTCCACCGGTGTCGCATGCGAACCTGCACGCGCCAGCACCCGGTCGAGCACCTGCTGCACCGACCATCCGGTGCCACTGGCCACATTGTACGCCTCGCCGGGCGTACCGCGTTGACAGAGCGAAATATACGCAGCCACGACGTCCGAGACATGCAGGAAGTCGCGGATTGGTGTGCGATTGCCGACAGGCATGGGCGTGCCGGGCGCAGCGCCTCGCAATTGCAGCGCGCGCTGCACCAGGGCCGGCAGCAGGAAGCGCGGCGCCTGCCCTCTGCCACTGTGGTTGAAGCTGCGTGCCACCACCACCTTGAGGGCCTCGGCGCGCCACTGCTGGAGCGCCAGGATCTCCTGCGCCGCCTTGGTGGCGGCGTACACCGTGCGCGGCGCCTGCACCGCCTCTTCCCCGAGCCGGTCGCCGTGCGACGGATGCCGGCCGTACTGCTCGGCGCTGCCCACCAGCAACACGACCGGATCGATGCCCTGGACCTCACGCTCGCGGTGCAATGCGTGCAGCAGGCGTGCGGTGGCCGTGACGTTGATGTCCCAGGCCAGCATCGGATCGGCCGCGGCCGTGGGCACATGCGAAACGGCGGCCAGATGCACCACCGTGTCCGCCGCGGCCTGTCTCACCACGCGCGTGACGTAGGCGTCGTCGCGCAGATCGCCCATCATCCAGCGCGTGGCGGATGTCGCGGCAGCGTCGCCAACTGCGCCACCGGGTTCCGTCCCGGTGGCGAGCGCGGTGACCGACGAGGCGCCGGCCTCCCAGAGCGCCGGGAGCAGCCAGCGGCCAACAAAGCCGGCTGCGCCCGTGACCAGGACACGCCCCAGCGGCCGATCCACGTCTCTCACGCGTTGGAACGCTGGTATCGCGCGAGGTCGGCCTCGACCATCATGGCCACCAGTTGCGCAAAGGACACCTGCGGCCGCCAGCCCAGATGGGCCTCGGCCTTGGAGGGGTCGGCCACGAGCAGATCCACCTCCGCCGGGCGGAAGAAGCGTTCGTCCTGCACCACGTGGTTGCGATAGTCGAGACCCACCGCGCCAAAGGCCGCTTCGCAGAACTGACGCACGGAGTAGGTCTCCCCCGTGCCGATGACATAGTCATCGGGGGTGTCCTGCTGCAGCATGCGCCACATGGCGTCCACGTAGTCGCCGGCAAATCCCCAGTCGCGCCGCGCATCGAGATTGCCGAGCCGCAGTTCCTGCTGCAGCCCCAGCTTGATGCGGGCCACGCCATCGGAAATCTTGCGCGTGACGAACTCGAGTCCGCGCCGCGGCGATTCGTGATTGAACAGGATGCCACTCACGGCATAGAGCCCGAAGCTCTCGCGGTAGTTCACCGTGATCCAGTGCCCGTAGACCTTGGCCACGCCGTAGGGCGAGCGCGGATAGAAGGGCGTGCTTTCGCGTTGCGGTGTCTCCACCACCTTGCCGAACTGCTCGCTCGAACTCGCCTGGTAGAACCGCGCCTTCGGTGCGGCCTTGCGCATGGCCTCGAGCATGCGCGTGACACCGAGCGCCGTGAACTCCCCGGTGAGCACCGGCTGATTCCACGAGGTCTGCACGAAGCTCTGCGCCGCAAGATTGTAGATCTCGTCGGGCTGGGCGTCCTGCACGACATCGGTGAGCGAGGTCTGGTCGAGCAGGTCGGCCGAGACGAGCTCGATGCGATCGACGAGGTGCGCGATGCGTTCGTAGGGCGTGGTGGACGAGCGCCGGACGACGCCAAGCACACGGTAGCCCTTGGCGAGCAGGAGTTCGGCGAGGTAGGAGCCGTCCTGTCCGGTGATGCCGGTGATGAGAGCTGTCTTCGTCATGAAGCGATCAGTGCCGGGTGATGAGAACGAGTGTCGGGTCCTGGGTATCCATGACAACCCGGTGTATTCGCTGTTGGATACACGACGCGGGGAACTCGCCGTTGCGAGCTCCCCGCGTGTTCTGCCAGGGCAGGTCCTGCCGCGACAGGACGCTGATCCGACGATTACGCGACGGCGACCTGACCGCGCGGCGCGCGCTGCACCTTGCCGGCGGCGAGGCAGCGCGTGCAGACCTTCACCTTGATGACCTTGCCGGCCTCGAGGGTGCGCACGACCTGGAGATTGGGCTTCCAGGTGCGGCGGGTCTTGTTGTTGGCATGCGAGACGTTGTTGCCGAAGGCAACCCCCTTGTCGCACACGTAGCAGCGGTTGCGATTGATGGCCATGGGTGGTGCCTCAGCTGAGGATCAGTTCGATCCGCGCCATCTCCGCGCCGTCACCCTTGCGGTGGCCGGTCTTGAGAATGCGCGTGTACCCGCCCGGACGCGACACGAACTTGGGGCCGATTTCCTGGAACAGCTTGTCGGCCGCCTCGCGCTTCTGGACGTGCTTGCCGGCCAGCCGACGCGCGTGCAGCGTGCCGGTGCGGGCCTTGGTGATGAGCTTCTCGACGAACGGGCGGAGCTCCTTGGCCTTGGCCTCGGTCGTCTCGATCGCGCCCTGCTCGATGAGCGAGGTCGCGAGATTGCGGAGCAGCGCGAGGCGCTGCTCACTGGTCCGCCGGAGCTGGCGGTTGGCCTTACGATGGCGCATGGGAGATCAATCCTCGTCTTCGTCGTCGTCGGGCGCGTTCTCGGCTGCACGGCTGGGCGGAGTGCCCATGTCGAGGATACGGACACCGTCCGTGGACTCCTCGTAGCGCATGCCGAAATTGAGCCCTTCCTTCTCGAGCAGCGCGGCGATTTCCTGCAGGGACTTCTTGCCGAAGTTCTTGACCTGGAGGATCTGCGCCTCGGTCTGGCGGACCAGATCGCCGAGCGAGCGGATGTTGGAGTTCTTCAGGGAGTTGACCGAGCGAACCGAGAGTTCGAGATCGTCGATCGGCGTGCGGAACAGCTCGGCGAGACGGATGGCGTCCGAGTTGGCGCCGTCACCCAGCATGCCGGGCTGCGCAGACGCGGAGGACCCGAAGCCCACAAAGTACTGGAAGTGGGTCTGGGCCAGCGCGGCCGCGTAGCTCACCGCTTCCTCCGGCGACATCGTGCCGTTGGTTTCCACGGTGAGCGTGAGCCGGTCGTAGTCGGTGCGCTGCCCGACGCGGGTGTCCGCGACGGTGAAGTTGGCCCGACGAACCGGATTGTAGATGGCATCGATGCGCACCACGTCCACCGGCAAGTTCTTGTCGGACGGGTGGGAATCGCTCTCGACGTAGCCGCGTCCCTTGTTCACGTAGAGTTCGACGGAGATGTCGCGCTCGGCCGTGATGGTGAAGAGATGATGCGACGGGTCGACGACCTTGACGCCACCGGTGGCGACGATGTCGCCGGCGGTCACGGCACCCGGGCCCGTCTTGGCGATGCGGAGCACGGTCTGCTCCACTTCGTCCGGCAGGGACAGGGTCAGCGTCTTGAGGTTGCCGATGATCTGGTGCACGTCCTCCACGACGCCCTCGATGGTCTGGTGCTCATGCACCACGCCATCAATGCGGAACGCCCACACGGCCGAGCCACGCAGCGACGACAGCAGCAGTCGGCGCATGGCGTTGCCCAGCGTGTGTCCGAAGCCGCGCTCGAGCGGCTGCAGACGGAATTCGGCCAGATTGGGATTGTCCTCGCGCTTGGTGGCTTCCACCAGCTGCGGACGGACCAGCCCGGAGAGATCGATCGTTGCCATGTAGAGATCAGGAGAAAAGGTCACACCGGTGAGTCACCGGTGACGCGCTGCCCCGCCCCGAACGCGCGGCAGCCCCGTAGAGGGGTTCGGGCCCCGACCAACTGCGCACAGCAGTGACCGATCAGTTTCGGGTGATGAGTGATGGTTTCGAGTCTTGGGTTACCATGAACCCGAAACCTCAACTCAACACTCGAAACTGATCAGTCGCTGCGTTTACTTCGAGTACAATTCGACGACGAGCTGTTCCTGCGCCGCGAGCGGGATGCTCTGACGCTGCGGCTTCTCGAGCACACGGCCGCTGAACGACTCCTTGTCAACCGCGATCCACGAGAGCGAGGCGCCACGCGCCGCCTGCTCCATGGCGCTCTGCACGAGCACGAGCTCGCGCGAGTCCTGCTTCACGCGGACTTCCTCACCCGGGCGCACCTGGTACGACGGAATGTCGAGCAGGCGACCCTTCACCTCGATGTGGCGGTGGCGGATGAGCTGACGCGCGGCCTTGCGGCTCGGGGCGAAGCCCATGCGGTACACCACGTTGTCGAGACGGGTCTCGAGCGCCGCGAGCAGGTTGTGACCGGTGATGCCGGCCTGCGTCGACACGCGGTCGAAGGTGTTGCGGAACTGCTTCTCGGAGATGCCGTAGATGCGCTTGATCTTCTGCTTCTCGCGCAGCTGCTTGGCGAACTCCGACATCTTCTTGCGACGCGCCGTGGCCTGACCGTGCTGACCCGGGGCGTACGGACGACGCTCCACGGGGCACTTCTCGGTGAAGCACTTGGTGCCCTTCAGGAAGAGCTTGGCGCCCTAACGCCGCCACTGACGGCAGCTGGGACCAGTGTAACGGGCCATGGATCAGACCCTCCGGCGCTTGGGGGGACGGCAACCGTTGTGCGGAATCGGGGTGACGTCGCGGATGGACTTCACCTGGAGACCGGCAGCGGCGAGCGCCTGGATGGCCGACTCGCGGCCGGAACCGGGACCCTGCACGCGCACATGCACGCGGCGCACGCCGAGCGTGAGCGCCTCGCGCGCGCACTGCTCGGAGGCCACGGTGGCAGCGAACGGCGTGGACTTCTTCGACCCCTTGAAGCCCGCCTTGCCGGCCGAGCCCCAGGACACCGCATTGCCGTGCAAGTCGGTGATCGTGATGGTCGTGTTGTTGAACGTGGCGCTGACGTGGGCGATGCCTTCCGCCTCGACGACGCGCTTGGTCTTCTTCGCGGTAGCCATGGCTTACTTGGTCACCTTCTTCTTGCCCGCGATGGCGCGGCGCGGCCCCTTCTTGGTGCGCGCGTTCGTGTGCGTGCGCTGCCCGCGCACGGGGAGGCCACGACGGTGGCGCGTGCCACGGTACGAGCCGATGTCCATCAGGCGCTTGATGTTCATCGCGACCTCGGTGCGCAGGGCACCCTCGACGCGATGATTGCGCTCGATTTCCTGACGGAGCTTGTTGAGATCGGTGTCGTTCAGATCGCGCACACGCTGCGCGCTCGACACGCCAGTGGCCTCGAGGATCTTCTGGGCGGTCTTGCGACCGATGCCGAAGATGTAGGTGAGGCCGATTTCGATCTTCTTTTCACGCGGAAGATCAACGCCTGCGATACGTGCCATAGGTTACGCTTCCCCTCAGCCCTGACGCTGCTTGTGCTTGGGGTTGCGCTTGCAGATGATGCGAGTCACGCCCTGTCGCTTCACGACTTTGCAGTGCTCACAGATCGGCTTGACGCTGCTGCGAACTTTCACGGGTCACCTCGGCGCTCACGCGCCGACGGAGTCTCCCGCACCGCTAGCAATCAGCGGCCGGCCGGACTCCCCATGCGTTCATCGCCCATGAAGCATCGTGGTGGTAACACCCCGATTCCGCGCACGAGCGAAGCGAAAGTGGCCAGCGGATTGGCCGGTGAATTGCCCAAAAAACGGGCAAGACCTTAAGCCTAGCCGACTTGAGCGGGGCCCGCAAGGCCGGTTGCCGCAAGGCCGGTTGCCGCAAGGGCAGCCCGCACCTCGCCCATGGCCGCCACCGGATCGGCCGCGCCCGTCACCGCCCGCCCCAGAATGAGCCAGCGCCCCCCCGCCGCGGCCGCGGCCGCCGGCGTCATGACCCGGCGCTGGTCGTGGGTGGCCCCACCCGCCAGACGGATGCCCGGCACCAGCAGCCCGAGCCGCTCGCCATACCGGGCACGCACGCCCGCCGCTTCGTGCCCCGAGCACACAATGCCCGCGGCGCCGGCCGCCACCACCAGCCCGGCCAGACGCTCCACTTCCCCCTGCACCACCACCTGCTGGCGGCCCCAGGCTTCCTCCACACCGCCGGCATCCATGCTCGTCAGAACCGTGACCCCGAGGATGCCGCAGCCCGCCCCACCCTCGGCCGCGCCCTCGGCGGCTCCGGCCACGGCCGCCGCCATCATCTCCGTACCGCCACTGGCGTGCACGGTGAGCAGGCTGGCCCCGAGCCGCGCCACACTGCGCGCCGCGCCGCGGACGGTGTTGGGGATGTCATGCAGCTTGAGATCGACAAAGACCCGCTTGCCCTCGCTCCGCAGCCAGCGCACCACCGCGGGGCCCTCCGCGGCAAAGAGCTCGAGCCCCACCTTGTAAAAGTCGCAGGACGGACCGAGCCGCCCCACCAGGGCCTGCGCCTCGGCGAGGGTGGCAACGTCGAGCGCCACGATGGCCTCGACGACAGGTCCGGTTGCGGTAGAGCCAGCGGCAGGATTGGACGGGTTCACGACGGCCAGGTAAGGGTGCCAATGATGCTGCGCAGGTCACGCACGCCTTCCCGCTCCGCCCAGCGGCGCAGGTCGCGGGCAATGCGCTCCGGCGCGCGCGGATTGCGCAGGGCGGCGGTGCCGACCCCAACCAGCGACGCGCCGGCCAGGAGATACTGCAGCGCGTCATCGGCGGTACTCACGCCCCCGAGGCCGATGAGCGGGACATTCGGCAGCGCACGACTCACCCGCCAGGTGGCCAGCACGCCAATGGGCAGCAACGCGGGCCCGCTGATGCCGCCGCTGCCAAAGCTGATGCGCGGACGGCGACGCGCGGTGTCCACCACCAGCCCGGGCATGGTGTTGACGAGCGTGAGGCCGGTGGCCCCGTTGTCCACGGCCACGCGGGCCGTGTCCGCAATGCCGGCGCCAAGCGTGGGCGAGAGCTTGACGAAGATGGGCCGATCGGTGGCGGCCCTGGCGCCACGCACCAGCGCAGCCAACGCCTCCGGGTCGGCGCCGAACTCCAGCCCACCCGCCTTCACGTTGGGGCAGCTGACATTGAGCTCGAAGCCATCCACACCCGCCTCGTTGGTGAGCGCGGCGACGATGGTGGCAAACTCGTCGATGCTGTTGCCCACCACGTTCACCAGCACGCGCGTGCCGGGGTGGTGCGCCGGCATCCAGGGCAAATACTGCGTGCGCACCGCATCGAGTCCGGGATTGGCGAGACCGATGGCGTTGATCATGCCACCCGCAAACTCGCTCACCCGAAGCGGCGGATTGCCGGCGCGCGGCGAGACACTCACCGCCTTGGTGGAGAGTCCGCCCACCGCATCGAGATCCACCACGTCATCGATCTCCACGCCAAAGCCCGCGGTACCCGACGCGAGAACGAGCGGATTGCGGAACGCCAGCCCGGCCACGCGGAGCCCCAGCGGTGGTGCCACCGTCATGTCGGCGGACGCTCCCGTGCGCGACGGCGCCGGTGAGGCGGACGCGGTGTGCGGCGCAGGTGTTGTGGAAACCGTCACGTCAACTGGGCGAAGGGGGAGTGCGGGCGTTCCGTGAGCAGGCGGAGCCGGTCAGGGCCCACCGCGCGCGGCCCGAAGCCGCCGCACGCTGTCGGCCCACTGCCGCGTGATTTCACTCCAACTGAATCTGAGCATCTCGGGCGCTGTGACAAAGTCCGGCAGTCCCGAGGGGTCATCGCCCCGCAGGCGGGCCGCCACCGCACTGGCCGCGTACTCGGTGGTGACGCGCCGCCGCCAGCGGTCGGCGCTGTCGGCGGTGAGCGGCGATGGCAGCAGGCTGGCCGCGTACAATGCCGCGGGCGCGAGCGGCGAGGCGGCGCTGCGCCGCGCCAGATCCACGAACACCGCCTGCGCCAACACTGGCGCCTGCAGGGAATCCCGCAGCACCTCGGCCGCCAGAAACTGTCCGGCGCCGGTCCCGTCGGCCTTCCCCGCCAGCATGCGCACGAGCAACAACTGATCGGCGAGGCGACGCGCAAACGTCGTGCGCATGGCACCCGAGTCGAGTTGCGTCAGAATCACGTCCGACTCCTCCAGCGTCTGCGCACGACGCAGGGCCAGCCAGGCCGTGCGCGCCACGGCTTCACGCACCACCAGCGTGTCGCGCCCCGCGAGTTCGCGGGCCAGACCAAGGTGCCAGGCGGCCAGCGAATCACGCTCGACGCGCAGCAACTGATCACCCATGGTGTAGTGCAACTGTGCGCGCAGCGGTTCACGAACACGCGCCGCATCGTAGGCGAGCACCACGCGCCGCGCACCGTCCACCCGACCGGCGGCGGCCATGTCGCGCACCCCGCGCAGTGCCTCCTCGCGATAGTCACCGCGCCGCGCACGCAGTACGAGCAGGGACTCGCTGCGCGCAAAGTCCCGCGCGGTGATGGAAGCCGAGATGAGCTCCCATGGCAGGATCTCGCTGCTCTGCGCGCCGAGATAGCCGGTGACGGCGTCGAGGTCACCCATGGTGAGCGCCGCGCGGGCCGCCCAGAGCCGCGCCTCCCGCGCCACCTCGCGGTCACGCGAATCGATGAGTGAGTCGAGCCGCAGACGCGCTGTCGCCATGGCATTGCTGCGCACGTCGCAGGCACCGAGCGCCACCCGCGCGCGATCGCGTTCGCTCGCGGTCGCATCGGCACGCCCGAGCATCTCCAGAATGCGTTCGCGTCCCCGCTCGCAATCGCCAGAGAGCGCATGACCGCGTCCGGCGAGATACAGCGCCCGCGTGCGCCACTTGGAAGTGGGAAAGCGCACCAGTACCGACTCGGCGCGCTCGGCCGACTCGAGGAAGCGCGCCTGCGCCTCCGCTTCCTGATTCTCGCGCAGACGCCGGTCGCCCTGCTTGGCGGCCGCCTGCGCGTTGTACACGCCGTTGTAGTACACGCAGCCGGTGGCCAGCCCCCACACCCCCAGCACCGCCGCGATGCGCCGCCCGGCGGACGCGACCGGGCGCGTCACCCACCCACCTTGCGTTCGTATTCGGCGAGATAGCGCACGATGGCGTCGGCCAGCTGCGCGGCCAACTGCTGCTGCCTCGCCTGGTTGGTCATCCACGCCGCCTCGGCGGCATTGGTGCCGAAGCCGATCTCCACGAGCACGGCCGGCATGAATGCCGTCACCAGCACGCGGAATCCCGCCTGCTTCACGCCGCGATCCGGACCGGGATGCACCCCCTTCATGCCGCCCTGAATGAGCTCGGCCAGACGCGAAGACTCGCGCAGATGTTCGTTCTGCGCCATGTCGCGAATGATGAAGCCCAGCGGATCATCACGTGACGCATCGACCGTGGTTTCGAAGCGGATGGATTCGTTTTCCATGGCTTCAACGCGGCGCGCGTCCTCGGTCTTGGCCTCGGCGAGGAAGTACGTCTCGAAGCCCCGCGCGGCGCCCGGACTCTTCCAGCGCGGATTGGCCGCGTTGACGTGAATGGATACGAACAGATCGCCCTTGGCCTGATTGGCGATCTTGCCCCGATCGGACAGCGCGATGAGCGTGTCCGTGGTGCGTGTCATGACCACGTCGATGCCACGCTCCTGCAGGGCCTCGCGCAGCACCTTGGACACGGCCAGGGTGATGTTCTTTTCGTAGACCTTGCGCGGGCTGCCGATGGGGCCCTGCATGCCGTTGTCAGGGCCACCGTGGCCCGCGTCCACCACCACGACATGACGGCGTGTGGGCAGCAGGCGCCCCTCGGCGCTGCGCGTGTTGTCCGCCCGCACGACCGGCGGGGCCGGCGCAGGAGCTGGCGCCGCATCGGCGCGCCGCGTGGTGGGCGCCGCACGCCGCGTCCCCACCAGCGGCGCAAATCGCCGCAGCTCGCGCTTCTCCGCGTCGTACAGCACCCCGGCCCCCAGCCGCGGCAGGAGATCGGTGGCCAACGACCAGGGCACGTAGACAAAGGCGTCGCGACGGATCACGTCGGTGCTGAGCGGCAGCGTGTCCGTGCCGGCCAGTGCCCAGGCGGCGCCGGCCTCGAGATCAATGCCGCTGGTTCCGACCTCCAGGCGATAGCGCCAGGGCGCACGCCGATCGACCACCAGCTGGCCACCGAGCGCCTCCGCCAGCAGGTCGGCGCGCAGGGCCCGTCCTCCCATGGGGTGGGCCATGGTGGGCACCTCGCGCAACCGTTCGCCCAGACGCACCGGCAGCACGCCCGGCGTCGGCGCGGCGGCCCCGGCCCCGTCGACCGTCTGGGCGCGCAGCCCCGGCGCCCACACGGAGGCCAGAGTCAGCCCCAGCGCCGCCGTGCCCAGACGCGCCCGGGTGGCCCAGCCCCTGCCGAACGACAGCTGCCGGCGATCAGGCACGCCGACCTCTATCGGGAGCGCAGTACGCGCGCGATTTCCCGCTCCGCGTCCCGCTTCTTGAGATCTTCACGCTTGTCATGCTTCTGCTTTCCCCGGGCCAGCGCAATGCGCGTCTTGACCCGCCCGCGCTTGAAGTACAGGTCGAGGGGGACCAGCGTCAGTCCCTGGCGTTCCACCGCCCCGATCATGCGACGGATTTCCCGCTTGTGCAGCAACAGTTTGCGCGTGCGGGTGGGGTCGTGATTGAAGACGTTGCCGTGCCCGTATGCACCGATATGCAGATTGAGCAGATAGACCTCCCCCTCGTTCACGATGCCAAAGGCGTCGGTGAGATTGGCACGCCCGTCGCGCAGCGCCTTGACCTCGGTCCCCGTGAGCACCAGGCCGGCTTCCCAGGTGTCGAGGATCTCGTAGTCGTGGCGCGCGCGCTTGTTGCGCACGATGAGTTCGGTCTGCTCTTCAGTGTCCGTGGAAGCCATACGTGGAGGTAACGTAATCGAAGAAGACGCAAGCGTTGACTTCCGGGGGCCCACTCGTCTATTCTTACCGCCTTGCCGCTGCCGGGTTCACCGGCGCGTGGCAAGACGCCGAAGTGGTGGAATTGGTAGACGCGCTGCGTTCAGGGCGCAGTGTCCGCAAGGA
>JACVCT010000109.1 GCA_016741895.1 Gemmatimonadaceae bacterium
CGGCCGGCGAGCAGCTGGTCGATCAGCGCGTCGTCAATCCGTGACGCGGGCTTGGTTTTGCGGGGTTGAGCCATATCTGCCTCCTTTCGGGTAGTATGGCGTCACACACAAAATTCTGAACACCCTCGGAGCCCCCCGACGCCCGCCCTCTCTTATCCCCAGATCCTCCGATCCTCACACCTTCAGTTCAACGATCCAGCGGACCAAACCACCCCTCCAATCCACTAGATTTGAGGGATGGACGAGACCACCCCCACTCCGTATCAGCCGTCGGCCGTCGAGCCCAAATGGCAGGCCCGCTGGGCCGAACGTGGCACCAATCGCGCTCAGCTGGACAACCCCGCGCGCCCGTTCTACGCCCTCATGATGTTCCCCTATCCGAGCGCCGAAGGGCTGCACGTGGGGAACCTCTTTGCCTTCACCGGCAGCGACATTTCCGCGCGCTTCTATCGGTTGCTGGGGTACGACGTCTTCCAGCCGCTGGGCTTCGACGCCTTCGGCATCCACTCCGAGAACTACGCGCTCAAGGTGGGCGCGCATCCCATGGAGCTCACCCCGAAAAACGTCGCGAACTTCACGCGGCAGCTCGGGCGTGCGGGCTTCATGGTGGACTGGAATCAGAAGGTCGACACCTCGCGTCCCGATTACTACAAGTGGACGCAGTGGGTGTTTTTGCAGCTGCACAAGCAGGGCCTCGCGTACAAGAAGGCCGCCGCCGTGAACTGGTGCCCCACCGACAAGACGGTGCTGGCCAACGAGCAGGTGGAAGGCGGGCTCTGTGAGCGCTGCGGCACCCCCGTTGAGCAGCGTTTTCTCGAGCAGTGGTTCTTCCGTATCAGCGACTACGCGCCGCGGCTGCTGAACAACCTCGAGTGGCTCGACTGGTCCAACGTCACCCGGCAGGCGCAGCGCAACTGGATCGGCAAGTCGGAGGGGGCGCACGTCACCTTCGATGTGCAGGGTCACGGCGACCGCCTCACGGTGTTCACGACCCGCGCCGACACGATCTTTGGTGCCACCTATCTCGTGCTCGCGCCCGAACATCCGCTGGTGAACACGCTCACCACCTCAGCGCAGCAGGAGGCCGTGCGCGCGTATGTGGAGCAGACCACCAAGCAGGATCTCATCTCGCGCAAGAGCACGCGTGAGAAGACCGGCGTGTTCACGGGCGCGTACGCCATCAACCCGGCCACGCAGCAACCCATTCCGATCTGGATTGCCGACTACGTGCTCATGGAGTACGGCACCGGCGCCATCATGGCCGTGCCGGGGCACGACGAGCGTGACTTCGAGTTCGCGCAGGTGTTCGGCCTGCCCATCGTGCGCGTCGTGGCGGGTCCGGACGATCACGCCGACACGCCGCTGGGCGATGCGGCTTTCACCGATGACGACGGCGCGCGGCTGGTGAACAGCGCGCAGTTCGACGGCATGAGCGTGGCGGATGCCAAGCGCGAGGTCACCGCCTGGCTGGCCACGCAGCAGCACGCGCAGGCCGTCACCAACTATCGCCTGCACGACTGGTGTATCTCGCGCCAGCGGTACTGGGGTCCGCCCATTCCCATCATCTACTGCGATGACTGCGGCGCCGTGCCGGTGCCCGAGTCGCAGTTGCCGGTGGAACTGCCCAACATCCCCGACTTCAAACCCGACGACAGCGGCATCTCGCCCCTCGCGCGTCATGAGGAGTGGTACCGCACGCCATGCCCCACCTGCGGCAAGTGCGCGCGGCGCGAAACCGATGTCAGTGACACTTTCCTCGACAGCGCCTGGTACTTCCTGCGCTATCCGAGCGCCACGCGTGACGACGTGCCCTTCGACGCCACGCGCACGAAGACCTGGCTGCCGGTCAACTCGTACATCGGTGGCAACGAACACGCCGTGCTGCATCTGCTGTACTCGCGCTTCATCACCATGGTGCTCAAGGATGGCGGGCACATCGATTTCGAGGAGCCGTTCACGCGTTTCCGCGCGCATGGCATGATCATCCGCGAAGGCGCGAAGATGTCGAAGTCCAAGGGCAACGTCATCAACCCCGACCAGTACATGGAGGAGTGGGGCGCCGACGCCTTCCGCATGTACCTCATGTTCCTCGGCCCCTACGAGGAAGGCGGGGACTTCCGCGACCAGGGTATCAGTGGCGTGCGCCGCTTCCTTGACCGCGTGTGGGCCTCGGTGCGCGATGCACGAACCGACGGCGCGGCCGATGCCGAGGTGCTGCGCAAGCTGCATCGCACCATCAAGAAGGTGGGCGACGACACGGCCAACCTGGCCTACAACACGGCCATCGCCGCCATGATGGAGTACATCAACGTCGTGCGCCGCGGCGAGCGTGTGCCGCATCGTGACGAGGTGCAGCCGCTCGTGCAGCTCGTCGCGCCGTACGCGCCGCATCTGGCGGAAGAATGCTGGGAGCTGCTCGGCCACACGGGCAGCGTCTTCGATGCCGGCTGGCCGGCGTTCGATGCCGCCCAGCTCGTGGATGACGCCATCGACCTCGTGGTACAGGTCAACGGCAAGACCCGCGGCAAGGTGCGCCTGCCCACCGGGGCGGGACAGGACGAGGCGCTGGCGGAAGCCATGGCGGACGCCGCCATCGCCAAGTTCGTGACGGGAAGCCCCCGCAAGGTCGTGTTCGTGCCCGGACGCCTGCTCAACGTGGTCGTCTGATCCGGTGACCTGAACTGGTCCCTGCAGGGTACAGGCAATATCTGGACAGTTGAGCGGCCGGCCGCCCCCCAGCGGGGCGACCGGCCGATACTCTGACGCAAGCACAGTTCGGCTGATCGTGGCATGGAACCCGGGGCACAGATTCGCCCCGGGGATGTCGTCGCCGGCAGGTCGTGTTTCAGGCAGGGCGCGCGATGTACATCATGTTCCTGATTGGGCTGGTCAGCCTCACGCTGCAGTTCGCCATGGCGTTTGCGCTGGCGCTGCTTGGTCGTGCGCCACGCTGGCGTCATGCCTGGTGGTTTGCCGGTGTGGCGGTCACCGCCGGTTTGTACAGCACGGTCGATGCGGCCGGGGCCCTTTGGGCCTCCAACGCCGATCACATTGGCTGGAGCCTGCGGGCCAACCTGTTCAATGGCACGCTGCATGGCGCCGCCTGGCTGCTGTTCACGCATCTCGGGCCCGACGCCGCCTGGCGCGAGATTCCGCGCCGCGTACGCCTCGCCGCTGCCCTGGGTGTGGCAGCCGTGGCCCTGGTGGCCGCCTCTCCCTGGAGCGTTGTTGCCACGCAGGACGCCTCGCTCATCGTGCCCGGCCTCGGCGACGTCATTCCGCACGCCGAGTTCACGGCGCTCGGCACCGCCTTCACGCTGGTGCCGCTGGCCTTCCTGGCGGTGAGCTGGTGGCAGTTCGTGGCGCGCTGGCGGGCCGGTGAACACGGCTCGGGGTTCGTGCTCCTCGGCTTTGCCATCTTCTTCGTCACGGTCGTGGAAGAAGTGCTGGTGGCCGCCGGTGTCATCAGGTTCCTCTATCTCGCCGACATCGGGTACATCGCCGTTGTCACACCGGTCACGGTGAATCTGCTGCGCGGCTTCGTGCGCGACGCGCGCGAACTCGACGACCTGCAAGGTCATCTCGTCGACGAAGTCGAACGCCGCACCGTCGAGCGCGACGAGGCGCGGCATCTCGTGGTGGAACAGCAGCGCCTCGCCGCGCTTGGGCGTCTGGCCGCGGGCGTGGGCCACGAAATCAACAGCCCGCTCCAGTATCTGCGTCTCAGTCTCGATGAGGTGGCGCACCAGCCATCCGTGCAGACCGATCCGGTCGCCCGTGAACACCTCGCGCACGCCGTGGAAGGCGTGGATCGGGTGCACAACATCGTCGATGCGCTGCGCACCTACAGTCGCCCCGCCGGCAGCGACCATGTTGTCGTGAACCTGCACGATGTGCTGCGCGCGGCGTTGCGTGTCGGCGCCTCGCAGTGGCGCGGCGATGTGACCATGCATGCGACCCTCGACCCGGCGCCACCCGTGCGCGGACACGAGGGCCGCCTCATGCAGGCCGTGCTCAACGCACTGGTCAACGCCGTGCACGCCGCCACGGCCCAGCCGACGACGGTGGCGCGCCAGGTGTGGGTGCACACCGGCACCACGCCCAATGGCTGGGCGGAGGTGGTCGTTCGCGACAGTGGGGCCGGGTTTGCCCCTGAGGTGCTCTCGCGCATCGGCGAGCCCTTTGTCACGACGCGCGCCAATCAGGGGGGAACCGGCCTCGGTCTGTTTGTTCTGCGTGGCATTGTGCAGAACCATGGCGGTGTGCTGCTCTGCACGAACAGCGATACCGGCGGCGCCGAGGTGCGACTGCAGTTTCCTGCGGCGGAGCTCACGTCGTCCATTGAGCCCGAGGCCTCAGTCCAGGACGATCCACAGCACGCGTCATCGCAGGTCCTCGCGCGCAGTCCGCTGCCTGTTCGTCACGCCATTCGGGTACTGATGGTGGAGGACGATGCTCCCTCGCTCCGGGCCTATGTGCGTGGTCTTGGTGCCGAAGGCTGTGAGGTGCAGGGCTTCACCGACGCCGAGTCCGCACTGGCCTGGCTCGCCTCACATTCGGTGGACATCGTCGTCACCGATCTCATGATGCCGCGCATGTCGGGCAGTGAGTTTGCCGAGCGATTGGCGCTGGCCCACCCCGAGCTTCGTGAGTCGCTCATCGTGCTGACGGGTGGTGCGGTCAGTCCCGATGCCGAAGCCTTCCTCGCCTCTGATTCGATTCTGGTGCTCGAGAAGCCCATTGGGCGGGCGGCGCTGGTGTCACGCATTCGGGAGCGTCTGGAGGCCACGGCCAACGGGGTCGGCGCCGCGTAGGGGAGGCGTTGGTGGGACCTGGCGCGTAAACCCCGCGGCCCGGCCGCGTGTCGGACAGGGCAAACCCATGTGGCGACCATGGAGCCGGCGTGAACCGCCAGGGCTCGTCGCCGGGCAACCCCTGGAGGACTTACGACATGCGGGACGTGATACGGGATGTCATGCGGGGCCTTTCCGGCCCCAGTCGGTTTTCAGCCGCGGCGCTCGCGGCGGCGACCTGGGTCGTGCCGGGCGCGCTGGTCACGGTGCTGGCGGTGCCAGCCGAGGCCCAGGCGCGTGAGGAGCGGGTCATCACCATCCCGCGCGGCACGGGCGTCATGCCAGGCGGCGCCATGTGGGTGCGGTCCGACTCGCGCGCGGTGCTCGGTGTGACCCTCGGCGCCGGCTCGGCGAGGGACACGGCCGGGGTGACCGTGGAAGAGGTTCAGGCCGACGGTCCGGCCGCCAAGGCCGGTCTCAAGGCCGGGGACGTAATCACCGCCATCAATGGCATCAGCCTCAAGGTGGCCCGGGAAGACGCCGAGGATCTGGCGCTGGTCGGCTTGGCCCAGCGCCGTCTCCAGCGGGCCATGGCCAAGGTCAAGCCGGGCGAGGCCGTCTCGCTCCAGCTGCGCAGCGGAGGCCAGAGCCGGTCGGTCTCGGTGACCACCGTCTCCGAGGCGGCGTTGGCACAGAGCGCGGAGCCGACCCGGACCATGCGCCGCTCCATGGACAGCCGCGTGGCCGACAACGACCGCCGTGGCCGCGTGGGCCTCGCCATTGCCGCCATGGGCAATGCTCGCGATACGCTGGGGCTCTTCGTGAGTTCGGTCGTCACCGGCGGGCCGGCCGAAAAGGCCGGCATCGTCGAAGGCGACCGGATCGCGTCGGTGAACGGGGTGGACGTCCGTGTGGCCAGGGAGGACGTGGAGGATCGTCAGGCCGGCAGCGCGCGTGCCGACCGGTTCATCCGTGAAATCCAGAAGGTCGAGCCGGGCAAGTCCGTGTCCCTGCGGGTGTACAGCGGGGGGCGGTATCGCGAAGTGGCGGTCACCGCGGTCAAGGCCAGCGAGCTGCCGGGCAGCGAG
Organism: Gemmatimonadaceae bacterium; assembly: GCA_016741895.1. GTDB lineage: Bacteria > Gemmatimonadota > Gemmatimonadetes > Gemmatimonadales > Gemmatimonadaceae > Gemmatimonas. The sequence goes on from JACVCT010000109.1 coordinate 5,882, forward strand.
TTTGGCGTCACAATTGGCGACGGCGAGGTGCGAATCATGACCCCGTCACTGCCTCGCCTGCCGCGCGGCACGATCGAGCCATTCCTGTTCAACGGCCCCGACGTTCGCATTTACCGCCGGGATGGGGAGGGAATGCGGGAGCTGCGTCTGGACCGGGACGGGCAGGGACCGGTCATCATGCGACTGGACCCGGACCGCATACGCGAGCGCATTCGGGAAACGGTGAACAATCGCGTCCGGGTCATCAGGTCCAGCTGAGGGCATTCCGGGCAACGATCCCCGGTCCGCCAGCGTTATCTTCGGCAGATCCTGAAAACGCGCGCCCCTCAGCGAGGTGGCGCGCGTTCCTCGCCGAAAGGCGCCACATCGTTCGCCCCGCGAATGCTCGCCATTGCTTTGCCAGCGCGGTCCTCGCGCCGGCTGTCCGTTACCGCAGTCGCCCTCGTTCTTCCCCTGGCGCTCTTCGGCGCCTGCAAAAAGGAAGGCGGTCCGCCGCAGCGCCCCACCCCCACGGTGTCGGTGCAGACGGCCACCAAGGGGCCGCTCCCGTATGTGGTCGAGGCCAACGGCCAGGTCGAGCCCAACCGCACGGTGGCCGTGCAGTCGCTCGTGTCCGGCCAGCTCACCCGCATTGCCATCGCCGAGGGCGATGAAGTGCGCGAGGGGCAGGTACTCTTCCAGATCGACGCGCGGCCCTTCCGGGCTGAGCTCGAGCGGGTGAAGGCCACGCTGGCGCGCGACGAAGCCACGCTGGTGCGCGCCCGCGCCGATTCGGCGCGCTTTGCCGCTCTCGCCAAGGACGGCTACGTCACCAAGCAGCAGATTGACCAGACCTTCGCCGAGGTGGGCTCACTCGCCGCCACGGTGGCGGCCGGCCGGGCGCAGCTCGAGCGCGCCCAGTTCGATCTGGAGAACACCACCATTCGCGCGCCCATCGGGGGCCGCACCGGCCAGTTGCTCTATCGCGCCGGCTCGCTGGTGCGTGCCACCACCGATCAGTTGGTCACCATCAACGAGCTGCGGCCCGTGCTGGTGCGCTTCCCGGTGCCGGAGCGCGATTTCGAAGAGCTGCGCCGCCGTGCCGGTGTGGATCAGAGGCTGCGCGTGCGCATCACGCCCAATGGCGGCGACAGCACCAACGCCATCGACGGCACGCTCACCTTCGTGGACAACCAGGTTGACCGCGCCTCGGGCTCCGTGCTGCTCAAGGCCACCGCGCCCAATCAGGACCGTGCGCTCTGGCCCGGTCAGTTCGTGAGTGTGGCTCTCACGCTCAGCGTGGACAGTGATGCGGTGACGGTCCCGTCGCAGGCCGTTGTCACCTCGGGCAGCAACACCTTCGTGTACACGATGGTGGATAACGTGGCCCGTCGCACGCCGGTGAAGGTGGGTCGTCAGGCGGGTCTGGTGAGCAAGATCGACAGCGGTCTGGTGGGCGGCGAGCAGGTCATCGTTGAAGGCCAGACGCGACTCACCGATGGCGCCAAGGTGCAACTGCGCACCGCGCCGCGTGGGCCGGGCGGCGCGCCGGGTGATGGACCGGCCGGCACCCCCGTGAAGGAATCAGCCAATGCCGTCAGCCCGGCCGCCAATCCGGGCACCAGTCCCGGAGTCAAGCCATGAGTGCACCGTCCGTTCCGCCGAAGCATTCGGCGGACGAGTCCGCGCCGTCATCGGCGTCTGGCGCGTCTGCGCCATCCGCTGTCGGTCTCAACCTGAGCGAGATCTGGATCCGTCGGCCAGTCATGACGACACTCGTCATGACGGCCATTCTGATCTTCGGCGCGGTGGCGTATCAGCGGCTGGCGGTCAGCGACCTGCCCACGATCGACTACCCCACCATCACGGTGTCGGCCAACCTCCCGGGCGCGAGCCCCGAGGTCATGGCCACGTCGGTGGCCACGCCGCTCGAGCAGCAGTTCGCCACCATCAGCGGCATCGACAACATCACCTCGTCGAGCTCGCAGGGCAGCACCAACGTCACGATCCAGTTCAATCTCGATCGTGACATCGACAAGGCAGCCGCCGACGTGCAGTCGGCCATTTCCAAGTCGCTCCGGTCGTTGCCGCAGGGCATCAATCCGCCCTCGTACAACAAGGCCAACGCGGCCGACTCGCCCATCATGATGTACTCGCTCAACTCCGACGTGATCTCGCGTCCGGAGCTCAACGAGTACGCGGAAACGTTCATTGGCCAGCGCCTCAGCACCGTCACCGGTGTGGCGCAGGTGCAGGTCTACGGCTCGGCCAAGTATGCCGTGCGCGTTCAGCTCGACCCGGGCGCGATGGCGCAGCGCGGCATCGGCATTGACGAAGTGCAGCAGGCCATCAACACCGGCAACAGCAACTCGCCGGCCGGTGTGCTCATGGGCCCCAACCAGGCCTTCACGCTGCAGGCCACGGGACAGCTGCGCAACGCGGCCGAGTTCCGTCAGCTGGTGGTGGGCTACCGCAACGGCAGCCCCGTGCGGCTTGGTGATCTGGGGCAGGTCATCGACGGCCTGCAGACGCTGCGCGGCTTCAGCGAGGTGAACGGCCGCGCCAACATCTCGCTGGCCATCATCCGTCAGCCCGGTGTGAACACCGTGGCTACGGCCAAGGCGGTGGAAGCCGAGATGGCGCAGCTCATGGAGCAGCTGCCGGCCAGTGTGAACGTGCAGACCATCTTCAATCGCGCCGAAAGCATCGAGCACGCGGTGTGGGATGTGCAGTTCACGCTGGTGCTCACCGTGGCCCTCGTGGTCATGGTGATCTTCCTGTTCCTGCGCAACGCGCGCGCCACGATCATCCCCAGTCTGGCGCTGCCCTTCTCCATCATCGGCACGTGCATCGTCATGTACGCGCTCGATTACAGTCTCAACAACCTCACGCTCATGGCGCTCACGCTGGCCGTGGGCTTCGTGGTGGACGACGCCATCGTGATGCTCGAGAACATCGTGCGTCACATGGAGATGGGGAAGACGCCGCTGCGCGCGGCGCTCGACGGGTCGAAGGAGATCAGCTTCACCATTCTCTCCATGACCCTGTCGCTGGTGGCGGTGTTCATCCCGCTGCTGTTCATGCCGGGGCTGGTGGGTCGTCTGTTCCGCGAGTTTGCCGTAACCATCGGTGTGGCCATTCTCGTGTCGGGCTTCGTCTCGCTCACGCTCACGCCCATGCTGGCCGCCAAGTTCCTCAAGGGCGGCGAAGGGCATGCGGCCACCGAGGGCAAGTGGCGTTCGGTGGAGCGGCTGTATCAGGCCACGGAAGGTCTGTACGTGCGCTCGCTGGACTGGGTCATGCGGCATCGTCCGCTCACCATGGTGTTCAGCGCGCTCACGCTGGTGGCCACGGTGGGACTGTTCATGTACATCCCCAAGGGCTTCCTGCCCTCCGAGGACACGGGCCGCGTGATGGGCTCGGTGGAGGGTCCCGAGGGCATCGGTTACGACGCGCTCTCGCTCAAGGCCCGCGAGGTGGGACAGATCATCGAGAAGAGCCCGTACGTGGACCGCGTGAATGTGTCCATCGGCGGCGGACCGTTCGGCGGCAACAACAGCGCCCGGCTCATGCTCATTCTCAAGGACCGGTCGGTGCGTCCGCACGTGGATCAGGTCATGCGGGAGATCACGCGCTCCACAGCGGGTGTGCCAGGCGTGCAGGTGTTCCTGCGCAATCCGCCGCCCATCAACATCGGTGGACGGCGCGGCAACAGCGCCTACTCCGTCTCGCTGCAGGGCGCGGACATTGCCGAGTTGTACACGTCGGCACGTGCGCTCGAAACGCGCATGCGCGAGCTGCCGGAGCTCGAGAACATCTCGAGCGACCTGCAGGTGGGCAACCCCCAGGTGGCCGTGCAGATCGATCGTGAGCGCGCTTCCGCCCTTGGCGTGACGGCCAGCCAGATCGAGAATGCGCTGTACAACGCCTATGGGTCGCGTCAGGTCAGCACGATCTACACGCAGACCAATCAGTACCAGGTCATCATGGAGCTGCAGGAAGAGTTCCAGAAGGACCCGGCGGCGCTGAGCCAGCTGTTCATTCGCGGCAACACGGGCAACCTCGTGCCGCTGGGCGCGGTGGCCACCTTCACCAAGGGCGTGGGGCCGCAGTCAGTGCAGCACAACGGCCAGCAGCCGGCCGTGTCCATCTCGTTCAACACGCGGCCCAATGTGGCCCTCGGCACCGCCGTCGAGGCGGTGCAGCGTGAAGCGGCCGCCGTACTGCCGGCCAGTGTGACGAGCGTGCTGTCGGGTGACACCCAGGCCTTCGCGCAGGCGCAGAGTGGCCTGCTGGCGCTGCTGGTGGTGGCCATCTTCGTGATCTACGTGGTGCTGGGCATTCTCTACGAGAGCTACATCCACCCGCTCACGATTCTTTCCGGTCTGCCCTTCGCGGCCGTGGGCGCGCTGGCCACCCTGCTCATCTTCGGCAAGGACCTCAGCGTGTACGCCTACGTGGGCGTGATCATGCTCATCGGTCTCGTGAAGAAGAACGCCATCATGATGATCGACTTCGCTATCGAGGCGGAGCGCAACGAGGGCATGACGCCCTTCGATGCCATCGTGGAAGCGGCGCGTGTGCGCTTCCGCCCCATCACCATGACGACCATGGCCGCGCTCATGGGCACGCTGCCCATTGCCGTGGGCTTTGGTGCCGGCGCCGAATCGCGCCAGCCCCTGGGTCTGGCGGTGGTGGGAGGCCTCGCGTTCTCGCAGCTGGTCACGCTGTACGTGACGCCGGTGGTGTACACCTATCTCGACCAGATCGTGAGCCGGCGCCGGCGCGCGAAGAGCCGGAGTGTGGCGCCAAGCATGGAAGCCGTGCCCGTCGCGGGAGACTAAGCTCGTTTCTCGTTTCTCGCATCTTGTTTTCTCGCTCTCTGAGCTTTGGGACTTGAGAGGGTGAGAAACCGGTGGCTTCGCCCAGAGGGTGCGAGGACGGGACAGAAATGGAGATGGGAGATGAGCAACCAATGAGTTGAGAGACGGGAATCTCGGCGGCAAGGGACTGCGGTTGTGGTCGACCGCGGCCCCGACCCCAACCCCGACCCCGACCCCGACCACAGCCGGGGCCGACCGCAGCCCCGACCGCAGCCCCGACCGCGGTCCCCGGCCCAACACGGTCCGGACTCTCAACTCATTGGTTGCTCATCTCCCATCTTCTATTTCTGTCCCGTCCTCACACCCTCTGGGCGAAGCCACCGGTCTCCCACCCTCTCAAGTCTCAGATCTGAGAAACGAGAAACGAGACATGAGAAGCGCGATTCAGGACTTCGAAAGTCCAGTGGCTGTGCCCACGAGTTCAAAGAGCTCCGCCGCGCTGAAGGGCTTCTGCAGGAAGCCCGACAGCTCGCGCCCCGCAAAGAGCCGCGTCACATCCGACTCGTTGTACCCGCTCATCAGCAGCACGCGCACATCCGACCGGATCGCGCGCATCGCGCGCAGGGTTTCCTCGCCGTTCAGGTGCGGCATGGTGAGATCCAGCAGCACCAGTGAGTAGTCGTCCGGCGCTTCCGCGAATTGTGCGACGGCTTCCTGGCCGTCGCGCGCCACCGACACGCGGAATCCCCGTCGACGCAGCAGCGCCGAGGCCACCGAACGCACGCTATCCTCGTCGTCCACCACGAGGATGTGGCCCTCACCCTGCCACTCGCCCTCGGCGCGACTGCCGGTCCCGGCCAGCGCCGTGCTGGCCATGGGAAACAGCAACTTCACCGAGGTGCCCGAGCCCACCTCGCTGTACACGCGGATGGCTCCGTTGTGACTGCGCATGATGCCCATGGTGGCGGCCAGTCCGAGGCCGCGGCCCGTGAACTTGGTGGAGAAGAAGGGCTCGAACATGCGCTGACGCGTGGCCGCGTCCATGCCCGTGCCCGTGTCGCGGACTTCCACGAACACGAAGCGCCCCGGCATGGCCATCGAGCCGGGCACACAGGTGTTCAGGTAGTCGAAGGTGACATCCTGCACGCCCGCCACCACGCTGATCACACCTGGACGTTCCTGCAGCGCGTCGGAGGCGTTGGTCACCAGTGTCATGACCACCTGGCGGAACTGATTGAGATCCGCCTCCAGCGGCGGCAGATCATTGGGCAGTTCGAAGTACAAGGACGCGTTGCGGGCCACCGCAGCGCGCAGCAGTGACGCCATCTCATCGATGCTGCGCGTGGCGTCGAGGGACTCCACGTGATAGCGCCCCTTGCCCGCATAGGCCAGCAACTGCCGCGTCAGTTCGGCCGCCTTCTGCGCCGAGCGCTCGATCTCGTGCAGGCACTCGCGCAGCGCCAGCGGCACGTCGTCGTCGAGCAGCGCCAGCGACGCGTTGCCCAGAATGCCCACGAGCAGATTGTTGAAGTCGTGCGCGATGCCGCCGGCCAGTACGCCGAGGGATTCGAGCTTCTGCGCCTGCTGCATCTGTGATTCGATGCGCGCGCGTTCCGACTCGGCGTTCACCTGATCGGTGATGTCGAGCGCCGTGCCCACCAGACGGCGTGAGGCCTCATCAGCGCCCTCCACCAGCATGACGCTGATCTGCATGTGGCGTATCTGGCCGTCCGGACGCACGATGCGCGCGCGCAGCTGCTGGCGTGTGCCGGTGGCGGCAGCGGTGCGCAGCGCGTCTTGCACTCGCTCGGTGTCCTCCGGGGGCGTGAAACGCAGCGGTGGGTCCACGCCAATG
>JACVCT010000110.1 GCA_016741895.1 Gemmatimonadaceae bacterium
CCGCTGGCTCTGGACGTACAACCACGAACGCCCCAATATGGCCTTGGGTGGCATCACGCCAGCAATGAAGCTGGCACTCGCAGCATAGCTCCACTTCTGGCGTCCCCTACAAGTGGGGGGATTACCGTGTGTGGGCCGCCTTTCTCAAATGGCGAACTTCGGCTGCAGTCGGCGCGGTACGGCTGACCGCTCATGATCTTCGATGAAGACTGGCGGTAGTTTTTTGCGCATTGCTAGGTCGTCGTCGCCTTGAGAGCGACCTTCGCCGAGTCGCTAAGTCCTTAGGTATTGAGGAGGTACCCTTTGTGGTTCCACGGTTGAACGCGATTGATGTCCACGAGCCGCGCGGACCTTGTTCTGACTCAACGATACCACCCTTACAAAGGTGCCACTGTCAGACTGAGAGACCCAGATTGAGATTGCGCGCTCTAACTGGGGACAGTCCGTTCTTTTCATGCCGTAAAGCTCGGTTGCTAACCAACCAGGGTTGCCACCGACGCTAGATAGGCATTACCAGCAGATACAACCTTGATTGTTGGGATCGAAGTTGAAGCAGATGCCTGTTTCGTATCCGCTGTTCGGCTGCGCACAACAATCGTGGCAGTTTTGTTCGCCCGCAGTGCACCAGTTGGGCAAATCGCAGTTCTGCGACTGCGAAGAGCTTACTGATGCGAAGGCTTCAGATCCACCGAAAGCTACGGCAGCGAGAATCGCTCCGGCGAGTAGCTTCCTTGAGATGCCCTTTACTTTCTCTTGCATCTTTTCCTCGGTGTGTAAGAAGTGAATCCAGTTGGAGCGCGCAATCCACACGGTGTTACCTGCGATAGTCTAGCGAGGGTAGGACGTTAGCTTACCAAGCGAATCAATTTCTGTTTTCCCCAAACGTCCGCCATGAACAAACTGAACCCTACCAGTTGAGTCGACCAAGAGAGTTAGTGGAACCCCCCTAATGCGCGCGGCAAGCACACTGCGCATGTCATCGGCAAACACAAGCTTCTCTTCTCCAACATCTGCCGTGTCTGCGTACGCGATAGCAGATTGAAGCGAGTCAAGCGCGAACCATACGACTCTTACTCCCGTGCGGGTGGATAAACTGTCGAGGGACTTCCAGGCAGAATGGTTCGCTTCGCAGTACGGGCAAGTCGACGACAGCACAAACAGTAGAGTTCCCACGCCCGCGCTGTCAGTCACAGGACGCTTTTCGCCTGCAAGGGTCCTACCCTCAATCCGAGGAAGAAGTAGTCCCGTCGCTGGCCACTCCGCACGGCGTTTCCACGATTGAGTGAACTCTCGCTGCTTTTTGTAGTCGGAACTTCTAAGGCCGAGAGCAACGGCGAGCAAAGCGGATACGAGCAGCAATGAGAGTTCAGTTCTGCTAAAGGCCTTCATCGTTCCTCCTATTTTGGTAGCTCAGTTTCCACCAAGCTCATGCATGTCAGTTCAAATGTTGGGGATAGGTGACTCCTCACCTGTACTGCGAAGAGCCACCTCCCCTACGCCTACTACTACTTACCGCCCGCGAATGCTCGGCGGCAGCGCGGCCTGCATGACAATCGCCGACCCCATCCGCCCCATCGGTGCCGCCTTGCTCTGCAGCGTCACGTTGATGAAGCCGTACTCCTTGAGCGGACGCTCTGCCGGTCCAAGCTTGGCTGAGGCACCAGTGATCGTGTCGAGCTTCACCCGCTGGTTCATGGCGAAGATGACGTTGTTGATCGACAACGCCTCATTCGCATCCGCCTCGAACATCGACGCGCGCTCCGGCGCCGGCCCCGTCCGCACGCCCAAATACAGCGTGTCGATCGGACGGTTGGACAGCGAATCCACCTTCACCGCATACATGGCGTAGTAGTAGCCAGTGGGCGGACGGAAGTAGTTGGAATCGATGGCCACCACCACACCCTCACGCAACTCCACGCGACCGCGCGGCGTGATGGTGGGATTGGCGACGAAGCCCGGCGCATTGCCGTTGAGCGTGAAGATGCGCTGCTGCGCCAGACTGCGTCCCCAGGTACCGAAGCGGATGTTGGTCTGGCTGGACGCTGCCTCGGAGAACCGTCCCCATACCGAACGAATGGGGCCGGGCGCCGAGCCCACCGTACCCGTCTCCGTGGACACGATGATCTGGCCGATGGAGTCCGTGTTGGCGAGGCCAGCCTGACCGGCACGGAAGGCGCGGAAACGCACGCTCACGTTGGGCCCACCCACACCCCAACCGTTCACGCTGTTGCGTGTGGTGGTGCTGGTGCTGAACACCAGGTCACCCGCCTGGTTCTGCGTCGTGTCCGTGCGGGTCACCGTGAGCGTGCCCGTCAGGCGCACGAAGCGCGTGGCCGAGTCGTTGGCCGCCCACACCACATACTGCGCACCCGCGCCCAGCGTGTCAGCCGTGAGCATGGTCACCACAATGGAGTCGTTGGCCGGATTGGCCGACGCCAAACGGCCTGCGACCGGGAAACGGATGTTGCCGCGCGGCACGTTCACGGCAGCGGGCTTGCCCAGCGTAACGCCGTAACCGAAACCGCCACCTGGTGCCGTGGTGACCGATCGGGTGTCTTCACAGGCGGCGAGTACGGCCGCCGATGCGAGACCGAGGAGAATCTTGTGCGTGGTCGTCATCGATCAGTTACCCGCCCCCGGCACGTACCGGAATCCGAGGGTGAAGGTCGTGTTGAGCACCGAGTTCTTGGCCGCCGGCGGTGTGGGCAGATCTTCCGGGAACCAGTTGTTCGGGAAGCGGCCATCCGACGGATCGAGCTTGGCGCGCTCGAAGTTCTGGAACTGCAGCGCCCGCACGTCAAACTGGATGCCGTACTGTTCGCTGAACTTGATGTTCACGCCGGCGCCGCCGGTGAGCGACATGCCACTCATGTAGCGCGTGGAGCCATTGGCCAGCGCGTCCATGATGAGCACGTACGAACCCACACCACCCACCGCGTACGGCGACACCTTGCCGGGAACGCGCAGTGAACCGAACAGGGTGAGGTTGAGCGTGTTGACCGGCTGACCGAGCTGCTGGTAGTAGATGGTGTCGCCACCAGCCACCGCCGGATTGCCGAACCGCAAACGCTGGATGAAGTCCTCGCGGCGCGTGTTGCCGCGCCCGATGTCAAGCGCGGTGCCAAGGCCGAAGTACTTGTTGAAGGCATACTCGGCATCGAGACCAATCACACCGGCCAGCTCCTGGCTGGCGGCCTTTTCCGGGGAGAAGGCGCCGAGGCGCGTGACCACGGCGAAGCGCTTGGGCGTGACCTGGGCGCCGGCCACACCGGCACCGGCCATACCGGCCCCGAGGGTCAGCATGGCGAAAGCAAACCGCGGCCGCCTCATCGCGTCACCTCAAGGGAGAAGATCTGGATGTTCTGCAGCGCGCCGGCGTTCTGGAAGGAGTAGTCGAACTTGAGCGCACGGCCCTTGAGCGGCACACGCAGGCCGAAGCCACCCGCCAGACCGTAGGTGCTGGCGTTGCCGCCCACCCAGCGGTCGTCGTTGTAGAAGCGCTTGCCACCGCGCAGGAACACGGTGTTGCGGAAGCCGTACTCAACGCCGAGGCCATACTGCGTGGAGTAGTCGGTCGCGTCACTGATGGAGACTTCCGCGTTGAGCAGGTGCTTGCCACCGGCGCCGCCGAACAGCGAGTTGCTCGTACCCAACAGGTCCGAACCCACCGAGAGACGGAACTCCACCGGAATTTCCGTCTGCGCCGTATAGAACTCCACGCGGCGGTTCTCGCGGATCTGCGTACCGTCACCGGTCTGGATGAAGCGCGTGAGCAGGGCACCGTTGGCGCGTGACTGGCCACCCACGTTCTGGATGGCGCCGCCCAGCACGAGGCCGTAGAGACCGGTGTTGAACTGCGTGCCCACGTCGAAGGCCACCCAGTTGGTGCTCACATCGGTGATGCCTTCGGTGATGTACTTGCCCTGGAAGCCGACCGACAGACGGTCGGTGATGCGCTTGGCATAGCCGATGGAAAGCGCCGTGGACGTCCAGGAGAAGCTCGACCCACCGAGACGCTCGCCAAACGGGTTCTGCTCCGTGGTGCGGAGCATGTTGCCGGAGTTGAGCGTGTTGAGGCTCAGGCCCACCACACCGCCGATGAGCGGAATGGAGGCGGCCGCATAGGTCTGCCCGAGACCGAGATCGCCGTAGAGGTTCTGGCGACCGGCCGTGAGATCAAACCCTTCCGACGTGGCCGCACCGGCCGGATTCCAGTACCAGGCCGTGGGACCCGAAATGGTGGACCCCACCGAGCCGGCCATGGCGCCGCCGCGGGCGCCGATGCCGATGTGGAGGAAGTTGGCGCCGCGGGTACCCTGACGATTGGGTGTGTCCTGCGGCGTGGGAAGTATGCCTCCCGGCCCCTGGGCGCTCAGCTGAGCGCCCAGAAGGAAGGAGAGGGCGCCGAGCGCCTTGATCATGCGAGTGGTGTGCATCGACGCTCCGTTAGCGGAAGATCACGAACTTGCCGCGCTGCACCTGATTGCCGCCCTGCGGGCCCGTGGCCTCGAGGACGTACAGGTAGAGACCGGAGGCCAGTTCGAGACCCTCACGGGTGCGCAGGTTGTAGGCCAGGTCACCGTTGGGTCGGTCGTTGCCGCTGAGCTGCAAGTCCGACGCCGTCCACTTGAGTTCCTGCAGGAACTGGCCGGAGACCGAGTAGATGCGGATGGTGCCTTCGGGCGGCACGCCGATGAAGTGGATCTGCGGCGTGGTGTTGCGGTCCGAGGTACCGATCAGATCGTTGTTCGACCGCACGAGGTACGGATTGGGCACCACACTCACGCGGCGGAGCTCGTCCTTGGTCACCGCGTTGGCGGTGGTGAACGGCGTAGCCGTGAAGCGGATGACCGACCGCGGATCGAGCGATCGCGTGAGTTCGAAGACCTGCTTCCAACCCGCCTGCATGGGCAGGTAGCCACCAGCCAGAGTTTCGCTGGTCTGGTTGCCCGGCGTCGTGGCGCCACGCGAGAGCAGCACCAGCGGGTTGCAGGTCACGACGTCGGCGGCCGGTCGGCTGAGGCCCGTCGTCGCGCAGTTGACCGCGATGCGGGCACCCACGGAGTCCTTCTGGATGGCGATTGGTGCATTGACCGTGGCGCCATCGATGGTGCGCGGACCCACGACCACGAAGGCCGTCGCTCCCGTGCCAACCGTGGAGTCGCGCTCGATGCTGTGCAGCAGCACCAGCGTGTCACCAGGCAGCCACACCGAGTCGGGCACGGCCACACGCACCGTGTCATTGCCGGAACCCAGGAGTCGCGTGTTGCCCGTGGTCGCCGGACGCGGCAGGGCCGCGACGCGCACCGGGTAGGTCTGGCCTTCACTGCTGGTGAAGCTCACCGTGAACGGCACCCGCGCCCGGCGCAGCGTGCGGCCCACCAGCGCCGCGTCGGCCGCGGCCGTGCTGGACACGTTCGTGGCACGCGCGGTGGCCTCCGCGAGCGACGCACTCACCGTGCCCTGCAGATCAGTGACCGGGTCGAGACGGAAGGGCGCCCGCGGGCCCCAGGGGTCCGTCTGCCACGTGATTTCGTAACGCCCACCACGCACGGGGCGGTTGGCACCGGTGATGGCACCGACAAACGGCGTGAACTGACGGGCGTTGGCGGTAAGTGTGTCGCCCTCACCGCGCACGGTGAAGTTGAACTCACGCGCGCCACCGGTCAGCGGGTTGAGCTGGCTCGGAATGAGGCGGAAGCCGTTGGTTCCGGCCGAGTCACGCAGCTGCACCACGAAGCCCTGGTAATTGGGCGAGTTCTGCATGCTGGCCGCCAGTGTTGGCGTACCAGCCGTTCCATAGGCATCGTTGGTGACGATGATGGGACGGTTCTGGCTATCGACCAGCAGGAAGCCGGGGCGACCGGTCGGAGCATTCAGCGTATCCAGGAACACGCGGGACGAGCCCGAGATGCTGCGGAAGGTGCCCGCAATCTCCGCCGTACCGACACGCGCCGGAATGTTCAGGTTGCCCTGGAAGGTGCGCTCGGAGGCCACGAAGTTGGCCACCGGGGTGGCCGTGGGCGACGCCGCCGCACGCGGCAGCACCCACTGCGCAACCACCTGCGTGGTGGCCGCGCTGGTCAGCGTGTCGATGGTCTTGCGCACGATGAACCGGTTACCAAAGTACATCTTCGTGTTGCCGGTGATGTTGTTGTTCACCGCACTGAAGGCCACCTGCTGCGTGGCCGTACCGCCCAGTGTGGCGGTGTCGATACGCGCGTAGGACTTGCCGGCCACATCGCTGATGGGCATGTACACGTTCACCACGCTCGGTCCGCTGATGGACAGGGCCGAGTTGATGGTGTCGGTGGGGATGCGCAACGCGGTGGTGAGATCGGTGACCGTGAAGCCACCCGTGGCCACGGTGTCCACGATGCGGAAGTCGGCGAAACCTCGCGAGCGCGTGACGAACGAGTAGATGTAGTTGCGTCCGGCCTGCACCGTTTCAGTATACGTCGCTGTTTGCGGAATACCGTTGGTGTAGTTGCTCGTTGTGAGCGGGCGCCACGGGAAGGGATTCACGCCATTGTCCACCGAGCGCGTAGGCGCCGCGGTACAGGTCGCGGAGTTGCCCGAGGTCTGTGTGAAAGACTGCCCATTGTCGCAGGACTTGAACACGTACACCGCCGCCAGGTTGTCGTTGGCGCGGTCGAACAGGCGCTGCAACAGGCCCGGGTTGTAACGCAGGATGCGCCGGACGTTCGGATCACCCGCCGCCGAATCCTGGCGGATGCGGTTGAGCAGACGCAGGAAGTACGGGTCCACCGGGTTGATCTGCGGGAAGCGCAACGTGATCTGCGCACCCGTGGTGGCCACGGCATCTGACCCGATGGTCGAATCAATGAGCGCGGCCGACGAGACGGTGTAGTTGATGGCCGAACCGGCCGTGCCGGCAATACGCCCGCTTGCCACGCTGTAGGGCTCGGGGCCGTCGTAGTTGCCCAGATACGAGGCGAGAATGCCCTCGATGTTCTGACGCATGGACAGCGAGTCCGGCGTCCAGGAGAAGGCCCAGAGGAACTGCGTGGTGTCGTTGGCGCGCAGCGCGAACGGGCCCGCGCTCACCGTGTTGCCGATGTTGCCAAGTTCAGGGTAGTAGCCACCAGCGACCGTGTCCGAATAGATGTCGGCACAGCCCTGGCGGCCGCAGCCCACCATGGAGATGGTGTCCGGAATGCCGTCCTTGTTGTAGTCCCAATCGCCAAATGGCTGGCCGGTCTTGGGATTGATGGTGCCCGAAGGGACGAACTTGGGGTACTTGGTTTCGGCCAGCGTGGTTGGCAGCGAGCCGCTCCAGTCTTCCGGGCGGAACATGTAGAGGAAGTCGTTGACCGAGAAATCTGTGGCCAAACGACCATCGAGGAAGTCTTCTTCCTTGGACGACAGCATGCCAAATCCGGCGCGGCTGGAGCGCGTCCAGTTCTGCGACAGGAAGCCGAACTGGTTGGCATGCATGTGGTTCACCATGATGGTGTCACCACGATTGGGGTGATTCGGCGCGTAGTACGGGCTCTCCGGATTGGTGAAGAGCTTGTTGCGGTAGTCACCCAATGGCGACTTGAGCCAAGTAGCCGCGTAAACACCACGATTGAATCGGTCGGTCGTGGAACGGCAACCAAGCTGGGTCGTGTTTTCGTAGCGGCGCGGGTAGGTTGCCGAGCAATTGCCCGAAGTGTTGGCCTTGGTGTAATACACCGTGGCTCGAGGGAAGTCCACATACGCGTAAGCGTGCTGCCCAGCGCCACCCATGAGGAAGCCCGGACCCAAGCCGAAGTACAGCGAGTCATAGTCGATGGGCACACCATACACTTCGGCCGACTTGTTCACCATCGTGACCTGGTAGAACTGCGCGTTACGCGTGGCCGGCGCACCAAACTGCCAGCCATCCACACGCATCCAGATACCGAGAGGGTAGCCGTCCACCTGCGGCGCGCCGGACTGACCGGGCACCACGTTGCCGTAACGCAGACGCTGCTCGCGGTAGTAGTCAGACATGTAGCCGAACAGGCTCTGCGTGCCAAGGAAGTCCTGCGACTGACGCGATGCGGGGATCTTCCAGTCATCCCAGCGGAAGGCCGTGGGGTTGGCCGCAAAGGTGTTGCGCCATACTGAGTCTGGAATGACGCGCTTGCCACCAAACCCGGCGCTCGGCCAGGTCACGGGGCAGTCCTTCATGGCGACCAGGGTCTGCGAACCCCAGTTGGCACCGGCCGACTGCACGTCGTCACGGCACGAGCCGTCCGCTGCACCCGTCACGCCAGCGAAGATCTGTCCGAACTGACCGTCGGCGGCGCCGATGCGGCGCGTATCCGGCGGCGTGGCCGTGTTCCAGAAGTGGAAGGTGTAGCCCTGCGCGCCGCGCATGAAGCGGATGGCCGGGTTGGCCGCGAGGATCTTGTTGTAGGCGCTGCGACCGGCCGCCATGACAAAACCCTGCTCGAAGAACACGTAGCCACCGTTGCCGCCCATCCAGTGCGTGGCAATCACGCCGCCACCCTGATTGTACGGCACGGGACCACCCTGATTGGCAAAACCGCCACGCAGGCCACCGGTGCTGCGGAACGTACCCACGGCGATGTCTTCAGCCGCGAACAGATTGAAACCGGAACCGGGCGGCGCAAGCGGCACCCGCTTGATGCTGCCGTCGGCGCGCAGGCTGTCGAGGTGGGTAACGGGCGTAGCCGGGCGGGTGAAGAGCTGGGCGGACACCTGCGCCGGCACAAGGCCGGCGAGGGCCGCACCGGCCGCCATCAGGCTGGCACGCCACGCCCGGCGGCCGAAGGCCGCCGTATTGGAAACGTTGGGCATGTCGTTATCGGGACTCAGAAGGTGATGGTGATGCCGGCCGCGATGCTGCGACGCGCGCCAATGAATTCGGGCTGGTCGAAGGCCGTGGACGTGGAGGCGTCACCCGTGTTGCCGACGCTGCGGTTCGTGAAGTCACGCAGACCGGCATCGCACGTACCGTTGTTCACGAACACCTGCACGCAGTTGCGGCGGTCGAACAGGTTGTTCATCTGCAGGAAGGCCGAGTAGGCCATGTTGCCGATCCGGAACTGCTTGTTGATGAAGGCGCTCAGGTCCTGCGTGGCGGGCATGCTGCCCGAGTTGATGTCGGCCACGTTGGCGGCTGCCTGGAGACCGAAGGCATCACCACGAATGGGCGTGTACGGGAAGCCCGACGCCACCTGGTAGGTGACCGTAAGTCGCGAGTTCTTGGTGAGGCGGCCGAGGTCGAACGGCAGCTGCGGGATGTCGTCACGCACCTGGAAGAACATCTGCACGTTGAGGCGCTGCGGCTGGTTCACGTCGGCCACGGCCTCATAGAGCTGCTGACGGCTGGCCGCTTCGCGACGACCCACTTCGTTGGCGCGCTCGGGCGGCCGCGAGTTGGTGGTGGCGCGCGAGAGGCCGTAGTTGATGTCGTAGCCCCAGCGGTTGCGCAGACGACGGTTGAACTGGATTTCGAGACCACGCGAGGTCAGGAAGTCACCGTTCACCAGCACCTGATAGAAGGGCGAGGCGCCGTCGTAGGTGGAGCCGATGTCCTGCACGGCGCGGCTGGGACGGATGCCCGAGAGGCCGGTCTCGGAGCGGTTGAACACCGCCACCTGGATGCCGTAGTCGCGGCTCAGTTCGGCCGAGTAACCCACTTCGTACTGCTTGGCCTGCTCGAGCAGCAGGTTGGGGTTGCCGGCAAAGCCCGGGTTGTTGGCCTGGATGTTGGGCACGCACTCGGTGCTGCCCGGCTTCACCTGATTGGCCGCGCAGTAGGCGTCCACACCGGCCACGGTGCCGATACCCGTGTTGCGGTACACGTTGCCGTAGAGCGGCACCATGGTGTAGCGGCCGGCATTGAAGAACACCTGCGAGCGCTCGGTGAGCGGGAAGCTCACACCCACACGCGGCGAGAAGGCCGTGCGGGCCTTGGCCTCGCTGAAGTCGTCCAGCTGCGCGATGCGTGTGGCGCTGTCGAGCAGCACCGGGCGCTGCGTATTGCGATCGATGGGGCTGGACAGACAGCCGTTCACGCCAAAGGGCTGGCCCTGGGCATTGACCAGGCGCTGACCACCCACCGTGGCGCCGTCACAGACCTGACGGGCGGTGGTGCCATTGGACGGGTCAAACGGGTCGGTGAAGCCACGGCCGCGCGCCACACCGTAGTCGAAGCGGCCGCCGAGCTGGATGGTGATGAAGTCGTACTCGATCTTGCTCTGCACGTACGCCGCCGCCTCGTAAGGCTTGGCGCGGTAAATCTGCGTGGTGGTGGGCTGGATGCCCGAGTTGGTGCCGAAGGCCAGCAGATCGTTGTACTTGAAGTCGTGGCCGGTGTACTGCACGCCCACGCCGAGTTCGTTGTGATCGGTGACCTGCGACTTGAAGTCCACGCGCACCGTGCGGGTCGTTACATCTTCGCCACCATAGGTTCCATCGGCGATGCCGCCGTAGGGCACACGATCACCACCGGCCACCGTGGGCGAGGGGCTCAGGAAGCTCTGGCTGAAGTTCTGCCGGAAGAACGGACCCGGAATGCAGGTGCCCTGGAACACGGGGCAGGTGAGGCGCTCGAAGCTGGTCTGCGCCACACGAATGTCGAGGTTGGAGCGACCGAAGCGCTGCGAGAACGTGCCCACATACACATTGCCCTGGTCACGCACGGCCGGCTGGATCATGTCCCGCGACTGACGGTTGCCGGCGTCATCAAGCACGAACAGCGAGTCCGCCCGATTGTTCACGAAGCTCAGCGGATCGCCGCGGTACTGGAAGTAGTAGCGGCGGTCGTAGTTGCGGCGCGTGCGCTCGCCGGTCACGGCCGTGAACTTGAGCGTCGTGTTGTCCGTGGCCAGCCAGGTGAGCTTGCCCACGAAGTTGGTGTTCTGCGACACGCCAAAACCCTGCCAGCCGGCCGCGAGATCGCGGCGGTTCGGCAGCAATACGTTGTCGGTGATGATGCCACCGAAGGCGTTGTTCGGGTTGTTGACCGTGAACACGTCGTTGTCGAACTGCAGCGCGCGCGCGGCCTGGCTGTTGACCTGGCCCGACACGGCGTAGCGCAGCCTGCTGCCCGTGCCCGGCACCGGACCCGAGAGATAGCCGCGAATGAGCTGGTTGTTGTTGACGATGTCCTGCGGCGAATTGAACAGCCGGCCCGTGAGACCCGAGTTGCGGTAGTCGATGGAACCCGACACCTCGGAGCCACCCTCACGGAGCGCGTTGTTGATCACGCCCGAGAGCGCATTGCCGTACATGGGGTCCATGTGGCCGCGCTGGAACACCGTCTGCTGCACGGCGAGGCCGTTCACGGATACCACGTCATTACCGAACAGCGGGTTGTTGATGGGGATACCGTCAACCATGGACAGCGTGGAGCCACCACGCGAACCACGCACACGAATGGCCGGTGTGGTGGAACGCTGCTCTTCGGCCAGCGACACGATGTTCGTGTTGTCCGGCACCTGCGTGAAGCCCTGCTGCAGGGCCAGCACGCCGGCAATGGTGGTCACGGGCAGGGACTGGATCTGGTCGGCCGTGATGACCGACTGCGAGCCCACCTGGCCACGCTGCACCAGCGGCACTTCCTCGGCCTGTACCGTGACGGCCGCGAGGGTCTGGTTGGAGGAGCGGAGCTTGAAGTTCTGCTCGGTGGTCTGGTCGATCGTGACCACCACGTTGGTGGCGTTCACGCTCTGGTAGCCGAGGCGCCGCGCCTGCACCGTATAGGTGCCGGGTGGAACCTGGATGATGAAGTAGCGACCCGCGGAATTGGTGTTGGCACCCAAGGTGGTGCCCTGAACCACGACCGCAGCGCCTTCCACCGGCTTGCCGGTCTCCGTGTCGGTTACCACACCGGTGATCTTGCCGGTCTGGGCCTTTGCGGCGGTGATCGGGGCGGCCAGCGCCACGCCGAGGACCGTCGCAAACAGCCACCGACGACGTCCGAGTAACCTCATCTGCTCCTCCGGGAGGGTAGTGCCACGGTACAACGCCCCGGCCACCGGGAATGCGGGGCCGAAACGCCTGAAACGCCAAGTCAGGACCGACCGGAAACCTTTTGGTCCCGGGCTGGTACTGAATTGGTGAAGCGAGAGACCGGGTGCGTGGCACACCGCGGTCGAATGATGGTCTATGAGGTGAAACCGCAGCGCACGTCGCGACTGGCGCGCCATGCCGTGCTGAGGGGCGTGGTGAGATGGACAGGCAGGAACAGCACCGATTCCGCCGGACTGATCTGGAATCGGAAAATGGAGCAGCAGCCAAACCTATATCGCTGAGATTTGGTGTCAATCGTCACGCGAGTCCGGTATGGGACCAACAGCCTGTCCCGTGTGGCCGTGCGATGGGGGAAACAGTGTAACGGCTGTTCGCGTCACTCCTCCGGCTTGGTTTGAACAGAAGGTGTGAGGATCGGAGGATCCGGGGATAAGAGAGGCGGTGG
>JACVCT010000111.1 GCA_016741895.1 Gemmatimonadaceae bacterium
CGGCCGATGCTGCACGGTCGCGGCGGGGGCGCGTTCCCGGCGGCGTTCGGCCCCTGGGAGCTGGGGCCGGGCGTCCCCTGGGCCTTGCCCTCGCCATTCAGGTCGCGGATGGCGGTGGCCGGATCCCCCGCACCGCCACCCGCCAACACGTTGAAGCTGACCGGAACCTTGGGCATGGGGGCGCCATCAGTGCCGATGACGCGGAGCACCACCGGAAGTGGCAGGGCGGCACCGGCCGCGGCCTGCTGCAGGTGACCCTGCACGATGGTCAGGCGCGAGGCCGTGACCGGCGCGGTGGCTTCCGTGCAGCCGGCAAAACCCAGCAGCGCGGGGATGGCCGTGAGCAGGGCGGCAAGCAGAAATGATGGACGAGCGGAACGCATGGCAAAGACGGTCAGGGAACTCCTCTCCGTCGATGAAGTGTCGGCAGCTGTTCCGCCGAAGTTGAGCCCCCGGCAACGGGCCGTCGTGGCACTGAACAGGGGGGCGCACGCCGGGCCGCGGCCCGTTGGGACGGGTGGACCAGCGGAGCAGCGCCACGCCGTGTCCCCGCCTAGATTCCGAGGGTCATGACAGTCACGCCTCTTCACGCCCCCAGACCGGCCCGTCCCAGTGGGGACACGCCGGCCCCGCGCTGGCCTTCGGGACTGGCGCCCGACCTGCCCCCGCTCCGCAATCCCGGCACGGCGCTCGATCTCGCGCTCGTGCGCGGGACGCGTGTCAATCGCAGCGCCGTCGAGCGGCGCGTGGCCACCTTGCCCGCGCGCCGCACCGTGAAGAAGCAGTGGCAGGCCGCCTGGCTGCTGCGGGCCATTTCGTGCATGGACCTTACCACGCTCTCGGGTGACGACACGCCGGGAAATGTGCGCCGTCTGTGCGCCAAGGCGCGCCGTCCGCTGCGTGGCGATCTGGTCGAGGCGCTCGGCATTGCCGACCTGCAGCTCACCGTGGGCGCGGTGTGTGTCTATCACCAGTATGTGGCCACGGCGGTGGAGGCCCTGCGCGGCAGTGACATCCCGGTGGCCGCCGTGAGCACCGGATTCCCCGCGGGGCTTTCACCGTTCGAGCAGCGCCTCGCCGAGATTCACGCGAGTGTCGCGGCCGGCGCCACGGAAATCGACGTCGTCATCACGCGCGCCCACGTGCTCACGGGGAACTGGTCGGCCTTGTACGACGAGGTGCGCGCCTTCCGTGAGGCCTGTGGTGAGGCCCACCTCAAGACCATTCTGGGCGTGGGCGAACTCGCGACGCTCACCAATGTGGCGCGGGCCAGCCTCGTGGCCATGATGGCCGGGTCCGACTTCATCAAGACCAGCACGGGCAAGGAAACGTCCAATGCCACGCTGCCGGTTGGCCTCGTCATGGCCCGCATGATTCGCGACTTCGGCGAGCGCACGGGACACGAAGTGGGCTTCAAGCCCGCTGGCGGCATTCGCACCGCCAAGCAGGCGCTCGACTGGCTCATCCTCATGAAGGAGGAACTGGGGGAGCGCTGGCTGCGGCCGCATCTCTTCCGCTTCGGGGCCAGTGGATTGCTGACCGATGTCGAGCGACAGCTCGAGCACTACGCCACGGGTCGTTATGCAGCGGCCCATCGTCAACCGATGGTCTGAGGCGGGCATGGCTACGACGCAGAAACCCGGCAGCGAGACGCTGCGCGCCGCCTTCGAGAGCATGAGCTACGGTCCGGCTCCGGAAGCCGATGCGCCGGTGCGCGCGTGGATTGCGGAGCACGGTGGCCGCTTCGGTCACTACATCAACGGGCAGTGGGTGGAGGCGGCCGCACACTTTGCCGCGCATGACCCGTCCACGGGCGCGGAACTCGCGCAGGTGGCGCAGGGCGCGGCCAGTGATGTGGACGCGGCCGTGGCGGCGGCACGCGCGGCGCTGCCTGCATGGCAGGCGCTCGACGATCATGCACGCGCGCGCTGGCTGTACGCGCTGGCCCGCGGCATCCAGAAGCACGCGCGACACTTCGCCGTGCTCGAGTCGCTCGACAACGGCAAGCCCATTCGCGAAACCCGCGACATCGACATCCCGCTCGTGGCGCGGCACTTCTACCACCACGCGGGCTGGGCGCAGCTTCTGAGCACGGAGTTTCCCGGCCAGCACGCCTACGGTGTGGTGGGGCAGATCATTCCCTGGAACTTCCCGCTGCTCATGCTGGCGTGGAAGGTGGCGCCGGCACTGGCGGCGGGGAACACGGTGGTGCTCAAGCCGGCGGAGTTCACGCCGCTCACGGCCATCCGCTTTGCCGAGCTGTGTCATGACATCGGCTTGCCGGCCGGTGTGTTCAATCTCGTGACGGGTGATGGCAGCACCGGCGCGGCGCTGGTCGATCATCCCGGCGTGGACAAGATCGCCTTCACCGGCAGCACCGAGGTGGGGCGCGCCATTCGGGTCGCCACCGCGGGCAGCGGCAAGGGCCTCTCGCTCGAACTGGGCGGCAAGAGTCCGTTCATCGTGTTTGAGGATGCGGACCTCGACAGCGTGGTGGAGGGTGTGGTTGACGCCATCTGGTTCAACCAGGGCCAGGTGTGCTGTGCGGGCTCGCGGTTGCTTGTGCAGGAGGGAGTGGCCGATCGCCTCGTGAGCAAGCTGCGCGAACGCATGGAGCGCCTTCGCGTGGGCACGCCGCTCGACAAGGGCGTGGACATGGGCGCCATTGTCGCGCCGGTGCAGCTCGATCGCATTCGGGCGCTGTGTCAGCAGGGCATCGACGAGGGCGCCACGTGCTGGCAGCCCTCGTGGGCAGCGTCCTTGCCGCAGGGGGCGGGATCATTTCATCCGCCCACGCTCTTCACCGACGTTGAACCGTCGAGCACCATCGCGCAGGTCGAAATCTTCGGCCCCGTGCTGGTCACGCACACCTTCCGCACACCGGCCGAAGCTGTGGCCCTGGCCAACAACACGCCCTACGGCCTGGCCGCGAGCGTGTGGAGCGAGAACATCAATCTCGCGCTCGACATCGCGCCCAAGCTGCAGTGCGGCGTTGTGTGGGTGAACAGTACCAATCTCTTCGACGCGGCGGCCGGATTTGGCGGGTATCGCGAGTCGGGCTTCGGTCGGGAAGGCGGGCGGGAAGGGTTGTGGGAGTATCTCAAGCCCATTCGCGCGCACGAGGCCGCGCCGCTTCCCGTCATCGATGCGACGGTCGTCACCGATGCGGAGTCGTCTGCCGCGACGGACAACCTTGCGTCGGCCATGCCAGCCATCGACCGCACGCCCAAGCTGTTCATCGGCGGCAAGCAGGCCCGCCCCGATTCCGGCTACACGTTGACGGTGCGCTCGCTGGCGGGCGTGCCGGTTGGCGAGGTGGGTGAGGGAAATCGCAAGGACTTGCGCAACGCGGTGGAAGCCGCGCATGCGGCGGCCGGCTGGGCCAGGCTCACCGGTCATCAGCGGGCGCAGATTCTTTACTACATCGCCGAGAACCTCTCGGCGCGCGCCGGCGAGTTTGCCGAGCGCATCGTGTCCATGACGGGCGATGCGTTGGCGGCGGGTGAAGCTGAGGTGAATGCGAGCATTTCGCGGCTGTTCACTTATGCTGCCTGGGCCGACAAGCATGACGGCGCGGTGCACGATGTGCCGCTGCGCGGCGTGGCGCTGGCCATGCACGAGTCCATCGGAGTGGTGGGGGCCGTGTGCCCCGATCCGTATCCGCTGCTCGGGCTCGTGTCGCTGGTGGCGCCGCTTCTGGCCACCGGCAACCGGGTGGTGGCAGTGCCGTCGGCTCGCTTTCCGCTGGCGGCCACGGACTTTTACAGCGTGCTCGAAACCAGTGACCTGCCGGCGGGTGTACTCAATCTGGTGACCGGCGAGCGTGACGCCTTGGCGCGGACGCTGGCCGACCACGATGATGTGCAGGCCCTGTGGTACTTCGGTTCGCAGGCGGGGGCCGCAGCGGTGGAGCGTGCCTCGGCCGCCAACCTCAAACGGACGTGGACCGAGTGGACCGGACGCGAGTGGCTGGACCCGCGGGTCGGTGAGGGCCGTGAGTTCCTGCGCCGAGCGGTCCAGGTCAAGAACATCTGGATCCCGTACGGAGAATAACGGGTCGTCCCGGGTGATGACGCACCGCAGACGCTCGCGATGATCGTGGTGGCATGAACGGACTATCCCTTTCCCTGATGATCGACCTTCCCGCCTCCCCCGAGGCATTCCGCGACGCCACCTGGGACGATGTGGCCCCGTACTACGAGCGTCTGGCGACCGAGTCGCTCGACGGCCTCGATGACGTCATCGAGGACTGGCTGGCCACCTGGTCCCGTCTCGACACCCTGGTGGGTGAAGCGGGCACGCTGGCCATGATCGCGTACACGGCCAACACGGCCGACAGTGCGGCGGAGCAGGCCTACCTGCGGTTCTCCATGGACATCTTCCCGCGGCTCGAGGAGCAGCAGGTGCGGCTGGCCCGCCGGCTCATCGAGCGCGGCTGGACGCGTGAGGATCTCGAGACCACGCTGCGCCGGTTCCGCACCGACATCGAGATCTTCCGTGAGGCCAACGTCGCGCGCTTCTCGCAGATCGAGGAGTTGTCGGCCAGCTACCAGAAGATCACGGGTGGCATGAGTGTGGACTGGGACGGCGAGAGCAAGACCATTCCGCAGTTGCAGCCCTACCTCAAGGATCGCGACCGTGGCGTGCGGGAGCGCGCCTTCCGGCTTGGGGCACAGGCCTATCTCGACAAGCGCGACGAACTGGCCGATCTCTTCGATCGCATGTACGCCCTGCGCACCGCCGTCTCACGCGAGGCGGGGTTCTCCGATTTCCAGCAGTATTGCTTCCAGGCCAAGCATCGCTTCGACTACTCACCGGCGGACACGGCGCGCTTTCACGAGGCGGTGCAACGCACGGTGACCCCGGCGGTGGCGCGTCTCATGCGCCATCGCCAGCAGAAGCTGGGTCTCGATGTGCTGCGGCCGTGGGATGTGGGGGTCGATCTCGATGCCACCACGCCGCTCAAGCCCTTTGCCGACGTGGGCACCTTTGTTGGCAAGGCCCGACGCATCTTTTCGCGCGTGGATCAGGAACTCGGGGCGCAGTTCGGGCTCATGGCCGATGAGCAGCTGCTCGATCTCGAGAGTCGTCCGGGCAAGGCGCCGGGTGGCTACTGCACGGACCTCGCGTTCCGCGGGCGTCCGTTCATCTTCATGAACGCGGTTGGTGTGCCGGACGACGTGAACACGCTCGTGCACGAGGCCGGACACTGCTTCCACGATTTTGCCACGCACAGCCTGCCGTTCACCTGGCAGCGTCGCACGGGGCATGAGGCCGCGGAGCTGGCCAGCATGAGCATGGAGCTGCTGGCCATGCCGTATCTGGTGCAGCCCGACGGCTACTATTCGCCCGACGATGCGCGGGTGGCGTGGCTGGAGCATCTCGAAGACGTCTTGGGCGCGCTGGTGCACATCGCCAGTGTGGATGCGTTCCAGGCCTGGATCTACACCGATCCGGCGGGCGCGGACCGCGATGCGCGCGACGCCAAGTGGCTCACGCTGCGCAGTGAATTTGAAGCCGGCGTGGACTGGACCGGCCTCGAGCGCGAGCGCGTGTCCCGCTGGTATCGCCAGCTGCACATCTTCGAGCTGCCGTTCTACTACATCGAGTACGGTCTGGCGCAGCTGGGTGCGCTGCAGGTGTTCCGCAATGCCGTGCAGGATGCCGGCAATGCGGTGGCGGCCTACAAGCGCTTCCTCAGCCTGGGCGGCACGCGCCCGCTGCCCGAACTCTATGCCGCAGCCGGGGCCAAGCTGGTCTTTGACGCCGAGACCATGGCTGAGCTGGTGGCCTTTACCGAGGAGCGCATCGAAGCGCTGCGTGCCGGCGCCGAGGCGCCGTTCCGCGGCGTGGTGCCGGCCTGAGCTGGTTGTCCGCCACCGGCCCGCTGCGGGCCGGGGCGGGAAACCCCGGCTTCGCTGCACGCGTAGCACGGGGTATCCCCACACTTCTGGAGTTCGTATGACGCATCGCAAGACGCCCTTCCTGCCCCTGCTGCTGGCGGCGGCGTTGCTCAGTCCCCTGTCGGGCGCCGCAGCGCAGACGCCGACGGTCAAGGATGTGTACGACCGCTTTGCCACGGCGGTGGGCGGCCGGGATGCCTGGGCCAAGGTGACGGGGCGGACGGAGAAGGGCACCACCGACGTGACCTTCGCCGGCCTGTCCGGTTTTTATGAGCGTCACTCGGCCCTGCCCAACAAGATCCGCATGATCATCGATCTCGGCATGGTCAAGATCGATCAGGGCTTCGATGGCGAGAAGGGCTGGATCGACCAGGGGCAGGGTGTGCAGCGCATGCCGGAGGCCGAGGAGAAGCGTGCGGCCGAAGCCGCGGCCAACGATGGCGCGAGTTTCCTTGACCCGACGCGTTTTGCCAAGGCCACGGTGGAAGGCAAGGAACAGTATGACGGGGTGGACAGCTACAAGGTGGCCACCACGAGCAAGGGCGGCACCGAAACCGTGGAGTACTTCGATGTGAACACGGGTCTTCGCGTGGGCTCCGTGACGCGCGGCGCGAACGGTGAGGCCCGGGTCATCTATCGTGACTACAAGGAATTCGACGGCAAGAAGGTGCCCACCAAGATCGTGCAGGTGCAGCCGCAGGGCGACGTGGTCATCACCATTCAGCTCGTGACGTTTGGCGCACCGGATCCGGCCGTCTTCAAGTCACCGCTCGACAAGTAATGTGTCGGTTGCACCGGCGATCGCGATGATGTCGTTGCGAGCGCCGGTGCCACTGTGCTCAATTAGCGATTGCCGTAGGGCTTGCCCGGCACCGAGCGCAGATACTTGATGGTGGCGCGCATCTCCAGATCGGTCATGAGCGCGGTGTAGCGCCACGGCATCATCGGGTTGATCGTCGAGCCGTCGGGGCGCGTGCCTTCGCGCAGCATTCGCTCGAGTTCCGCATCGGAGAGCCGGCCCGTCGCTTCCGGCGTGATGTTGGCAGCCGGCGGCGTATCGGGCGGCATGCCCGGAATGGGGCCGCCGCTCAGGCCGGGCCCATGGCAGCCAATGCAGCCGCCGGTGCTCGCGAGATACTTGCCGTACTCGATTGTGCTGTCGGGCAGCACGCGAGCGGGCGGCGTGGCACTGTGGTCCACCAGTTCGGCGGTGTAGAGTGGCAGCACATTGGCGGCAACGAGCGCACGCCCCACGGGACGGAGCTGCGTGGCCGGCAGCGTACGGGTGACTGCCGGAACGGACCGCAGGTAGGCCACGATGGCGCCCACGTCCTCGTCTGAAAAGTGCTGGTATTCCTCGCTCGGCATGATGGCGGCGCTCCGGCCATCACGCTTGACGCCATGACGAATTGTCCGCACGACCTCGGCATCACTGTCGCCTGCGAGCAGACCGCCGGGCGTGAGATTCGGTGCCACCACCACACCCAGTGCGGGGTCGTCCACCATCACCTTGCCGCCCAGATCCTCGCCGTGGCAGTCCACACACTTGCCGATGGCCGTGGCAAAGTGCTGGCCGCGCGCAATGGTGGCCGAGTCGTGCGAAATGGCGATGGGAGTCGCCGGAATGTCGTAGCGCTTGTCGGCCTTGCTGTTGCTGGCCGCATACACGTAACCCGCACCGGCCCCTGCCAGCAGCACCACCGTGCCTGCTGCATAGCCGATCCATCGCATCCAACGGGGCATATGACCTCCTGTAGCTGCCCTGATGTTGGTCTAGCGACGAATCACCTGTCCGTCTTTCATGACGAAGCGCACGGCGCGCAGCGCGGCGATGTTCTGCGTGGGGTCACCGGCCACGGCAACGAGGTCGGCCAGCAGACCCGGTGCGATGCGCCCGAACTCCGCGTCGGCGTGCAGGATGCGGGCGTTCACGCTGGTGGCCGCCTTGAGGGCCGCCAGCGGTGTCATGCCGTACTCCACCATCAGTTCGAGCTCGAGCGCGTTCTGCCCGTGTGCAAACACGCCAACGTCGGAGCCGTTGCAGATGGTCACGCCCGACGCGAGGGCCTCGCGGAACATGGTCTTCTTGCGCTGCACGGCCGCCGGGTCCGCATCCACGCCCTTGCGCCAGCCACGATAGCGTGAGGTGCTTTCCGTGGCCGACAGCGTGGGGCAGAAGGCTACGCCCCGTTGCTTCATCATCGTGAAGACCTCGGCGTTGGCTTCGTCACCGTGCTCGATGGTTTCCACGCCGGCCAGAATGGCGAGCTTCATGCCTTCGGCCGTGCTGGCATGGGCCACCACCGGGCGTGCGGCGGCCCTGGCGGTGCTGATGATGGCCTGCCACTCCGGAAGCGTGAACGTGGGACGCGCGTCGCCGCGCGGACCGTAGCGGTAGTCGGCGTAGATCTTGATCCAGTCGGCACCATGCCCGATCTGGTCACGCACCACACGCGTGAGGCCTTCCACGCCATCGGCCTCCTCGGCGCCCTGTGGCACGCCGATCTCACTGCCAAAGCCCTTGGGGCCGTAGGACCCCGTGGCAACGATGGCCTTGGTGGTCACGACGAGGCGCGGCCCCGGAATGATGCCCTGATTGACGGCGTCCTTGAGGCCCACATCGGCATAGCCGGCGCCCTCCGTGCCCAGGTCACGCAACACCGTGAAGCCCGCGTCGAGCGTGGCCTTGAGGTGATTCACGGCGCGTGCGGTGCGAAGCGACAGCGATTCCCGCAGCACCTGATCGTTCCACGGTGTCTCGTCATAGGGGTGGAGCAGCACGTGGCTGTGCAGGTCGCTGAGGCCCGGCAGCAGGGTGGTGCCGGGCAGCGGCACCCGTTCGATGTCCGCCCCCGTGGGAAGCCCGCTGAGCGGCCCGGCAGCCTGAATGCGATTGCCCGCCACCAGCACACCCCAGCCGCGGTGCAGCTGATCACTGCTGCCGTCGAAGACGGCGTCGGGCACCAGCAGGACGCGCCTGACGGACGACGATGCGGGGCGTCCAGCCTGCGCGGCCGCCGGGCTCGCGATCAGTGTGATGGACAGCAGGAGGCCGATGAGTGCAGACGGCAGGAAGCGAGGCATGGTGGGGTGATCAGGGAAGTGATCGGTCGGGTCGGCGGGAGACCACGGCGGCGTACTCGCCGGTGGACTGCGCAGCGGGCACGAGGCCGGCCACACCGCCAGACACCACAAAGGCCATGGCATCGGCGCTGGCCACATCAAGCGGCTGCACCTGATCTGCGGGCACCACGTAGAGTTGTCCCGAGAAGTTGTAGGAGTGCGGGCAGTACACGGCCACGCGCCCGCCAAGACCGAGATGGTCCAGCGACTCCTGCGTCAGAAAGCCCATGACCTGCATGCAGCCATCGGGCGTGAGCGAGACCAGCACGGGCTTGTCGAAGCGCCGCTTCTCGCCCACGAAGGCGTTGAGCAGGTCCTTGGTGGAACCGTACAGCAGGCGCACGAAGGGCAGGCGGTTCATCAGGGATTCGAGCGCCCCGACCGCCGACCGGGTGAGGAGGTTGGAGCCGAAGAATCCCACGAGCGTGATGAGCACGATCGTGACGGCAAACCCCGCACCCGGGATGGGCAGCCCCAGCCAGCCGTCCACGCTGGTGAACACCAGCCAGCAAATCCACACGGTGACCACGAGGGGCGCCAGCAGCACCAGTCCCCGGGCGAAAAAACCAAGTAGCCGTCGCATCCCAGTCCTCACGCAGGCGAAGCTGCGCCGTTAACCTACGTCGTATGGTCCCCAGCCCAAGTTGGGGCCCCATCCCGCCCGCGACCAGTCCGTTCCTCCTTTCTCGCACAACGAACCAATGCGATCGCCTACCCGCTTCGCACTGCGCCCCCTGGGTCTCGCGCTGGCCGCGCTGACCACGGGCGTCCCCGCCACGTTGCTGGCGCAGGACGCCACGCCGGCCAACCCGTTCACGGCCGTCTCCCGCTGGACGCCGCCGCCCCTTCCTGCGGGCAAGAAGCCCATCACGCAGGACGTCTACGACATCTGGCGCACCATCAGTGGCTCGTCGCTGTCCAACGATGGCAAGTGGGCCGTGTACACGCAAAGTCCGGTGGTGGGCGAGGGTGAGCTCGTCGTGCGGGCCACCAGCGGCAGCACCGAGTATCGCGTGCCCCGAGGTGTTACGGGGCGGCCGGCGGCCAGGCCGGTCGACAGCTCGCCCTCGAGGACCAGCAGGCTGTGACCTTTCTGGCACCAGTGGTCGGCGAGATAGCCCGGCGTGTACTCGACCATGCGCACGCGGATGTTGTTGAAGGTCTTCGTGCGCCAGTAGGCCTTGCCGGTCTCGCCCGGATGCTCCGTGCGCTCCACGGCGGCCCAGTCGGTTGTCCCGAACGGGATGTCGAACATCAGCATGGTGCGGGCTGTAGCACGAATTCCGGCCACGCGTGTCCGGAATTCGGAAGGCGGTCACCAGCGCATGCGCAGACCGGCCGAGACGACGTGGTTGTCGGTGCCGCTTCCCGCTTCGCCATCGTATCGGAAGTAGACACTGGTGGCCTCGGCGATGGCCGTGCTCGCCGCCAGACCCACGGTGGCCGGGTTGCGTTCGGGGGCCGCGCCATAGACCGTGTAGCCGATCGTCGGTGCGCCGGCGAACGCGGCCGTCACCGGCCGCGAGGTGTCGGCATATTCGTGCGCCCAGCCCACCCTGAACTGCAGGGCCAGTTTCTCGCGCCAGCCCATCTCGATACGGCCGGCCAGTTCGGCGCCGATGACGGTGCGCACCGAGCTGGTGGTCTGCTGGGCGACGTTGAGGCTGAGCGAACTGGCGCCGGTCTCGCTGAAAGCGCTCTGGCTGATGCTCATGGCTTGCAGGCGCGCGAACGGCGTCACGGACGCGGCCGCCGGTTCGTAGATCCCGAAGCTGTAGCCGGCCTCGACTTGACCCAGCAGCTGGTTGGCGGCCGTGCGACCCACTGCGTTGCGCGGCTGCAGCCCGGGAATCACGATCCATCGCTGCATCTGATTGTCGTTGTGGGCATAGCCGGCCAGCGCATCGACATAGAAGGCGTTCTGCGTGAACGAGCCGTAGAGCGAGGCGCTGTAGCTGTCGGAGGTGCCACGGCCCGCCAAGCCGCTGACCCATTGGCTACCGCTGGCATAGCTGGCGCCGAAGCCGACCAGGAGGTTGGGGCTGATGCGGTAGTCGATGCCGGTGGAGGCGCCGCCGGCACTGTAGGTCAGGGTGGCGCTGTTGTTGTTGCCGGCGATGTTGCCGGTGGCGCCGAGCGCGCTGCCCCACAGGCTCCACTTGCCAAAGTCCTCACCGTCGCAGGCAACATGACAGGCCTCGGCCAATGCCACGCGCGTGCCGACGCCGGAGCCGCCACGCGCCAGCCTCATCTGCTCGCCGATCACGCTCATGAACATCAGGCCGCCCGCGACATTGGCCGAACCGAAGCCAGAATACTGTTGCCCGCTGATCGCGGTCAGCGCCGCCGGGCCCTGCTGGGTGTTGAGGCCGGCGAGCGCGTTGAGCACGGTGCTGAAGTCACCGGTTGCCGAGGCGTTGGCGCGATCGAGTGCAGTACCGACCGCGAACTGGTTGGCGGTCTGGGCGCCCGCCGCGAAGGCGCCATTGGTCAGCAACAGCAGCAGGTAGACGTTGTTCGCGTCGTAGCTGAGGCTCGGAGTCAGGAAAGCGAAATTGCTGGTGACCCCGGAATAGGTGCCGGTGCGGCCGCCGGCGGCCGTCAAGATGGTGTAGGTCGTGTTGCGGGCATAGGTGCCGGGCTGGGCCAGCACTTGCACCGTGCCGCCATTGATGGTGGCCGCGCCGGTAGCGACGATGCGGTCGCTCTGGCCCGCCGCATTCACCTCTACCTGATAGGTGCTGCCGGCGTTCTGGGTGAACGAGCCGTTGACCGTGAGCGTGCCGATCGAGTTGCCCGGCGCGACGGTGCCGCCGGCATTGATGGTGACCGAGCCAACGGTGCCGCTGCCGCCCAGGGTTGCGCCGGTGCCGATGGCGAGGCCGCCAGCGAAGCTGCCGGTGATTGCGAGCGTTCCGGCGCTCACCGTCGTGGTGCCGGTGTAACTGTTGTTGCCGGAGAGCGTCAGCATGCCGGCGCCGCTCTTGGTCAGGCTGCCGGTGCCCGACATGTTGCCGGCATAGGTTCCGTTGCTCGCCTGGTCGAAGACGACGGCGGCATTGTTGACGATGTTGCCCTGGAGGCTGGTGGCATTGCCCTGCAGCGTGCCGGCGCTGACCGTCGTGCCACCGCTGTAGCTGTTGGCCCCGGTGAGCACGAGCGTGCCGGTGTTCTGCTTGGTCAGGCTGCCGGTGCCCGACATGTTGCCGGCATAGGTTCCGTTGCTCGCCTGGTCGAAGACGACGGCGGCGTTGTTGACGATGTTGCCCTGGAGACTGGTGGCGCTGCCCTGCAGCGTGCCGGCGCTCACCGTCGTGCCCCCCGTGAAGCTGTTGGTGCCGGTGAGCACGAGCGTGCCGGTGTTCTGCTTGGTCAGGCTGCCGGTGCCCGACATCACTCCGGCGTAGGTGCC
>JACVCT010000112.1 GCA_016741895.1 Gemmatimonadaceae bacterium
CGAGCATCCGGCCGCAGCGGGCGCCAGAGGCAGCGCGCTGGTGGTGCACGACACCGACCCGCTCAGCACGCTGGCCTACGCGCAGCACTATTTTGGAGGGGCACCGGACGCGGTGGAACAGCTCGTGCGCGCCCGACGTCCCGACCACTACCTGCTGCTCGACATCGACGTGCCCTGGGTGCCCGACGGCGTTCGCGATCGTGGCGATCGCCGCGCGGAGATGCAGCAACTCTTCGTCGACACGCTGACGCGTGTCGACGCCACGTTCACGCGCATTCGTGGCACCTGGTCCGAGCGCCGCGCGTTGGCGATACGACGCATCGATCACTTGTTGTCCCTGAACACGTAGTCGACCTCCACCCGAGTTCAGCCACCATGGCCACCACTCCGCAGTCCTTCGCCAACCACGCGCAGTACACGCCGGTCTATCACTTCTTCGCGAGTCCGCTCGCCCTGATCTTTGCAGTGTGGACCATCGTGCGTTTTGTGCAATCGCCGTCTGCAGACACGGGCTATTTCCTGGTGGGCGCCCTGGCCCTGCTGGGCGTGACCATGGTGTCGCGCCTCTCGCCGCTGCGGGTGCAGGATCGGCTCATCCGGCTCGAAGAGCAGCTGCGGCACCGCCGCCTGCTCCCCGCGGAGCTCGCGGCGCGCGCCGAAGCCACGCTGCGTCCTCGGC
Organism: Gemmatimonadaceae bacterium; assembly: GCA_016741895.1. GTDB lineage: Bacteria > Gemmatimonadota > Gemmatimonadetes > Gemmatimonadales > Gemmatimonadaceae > Gemmatimonas. The sequence continues at coordinate 680 of JACVCT010000112.1, forward strand.
ATTACATCGCCCTGCGCTTCGCCAGCGACGCGGAATTGCCGACGCTCGTTGAGCAGGTGCTGGCCAATCCGTCCATGGAACCGAAGGCCATCAAGGCCGCCATTCGCGACTGGCGCGCGGACTACTTCCGCGTCTGAACCTCAGCCTCACCATTGCGCGCAGCGCGCGGGGGCTGGGTGGCCCAGACCTCCACGGGCAGGCCGCCGTTGCTGGTACGCAGTCGTGAGGTCACGCGCAGACGCAACTGACCCAGCAGCACACGGTCATTGGGCATGAAGAGGCCGAGCTGCCAGGCTCGGCCTCCGCTGCGCAGTACCTCGCCGAGTCGGGCGTAAAGTCCGCGCAGATCGGCGCCCTCGCTCACGCGATGGCCGTAGGGCGGATTGGTGAGCAGCAGCCCGGCCGATCCGTACGCCGACAGATCAAGCGACGACAGGGCGCCCTGCGCGATATCGAGATCGTCGAGCACGCCGGCGCGTTCGGCGTTGGCGCGCGCGGCGGCAATGGCACCGGCATCGCGGTCGCGCAGTACGATGGGGACGGTGAGCCTGGGCTGCACCATCGCGCGCGCCCGCGCGCGCAGGGCGGCATGGGCCGCCGTGTCCGCGCCAGGCCAGTGCTCCATGGCAAACTGGCGCTGCAGTCCCGGCGCGATACGTCGCGCCCGCAGCGCCGCTTCAATGCCAATGGTGCCCGAGCCGCAGAACGGATCGACCAATGGCATGTCGCCATCCCACTCGAACAGGGCCAGCAGCATGGCTGCGAGTGTCTCGCGAAGCGGAGCCTTGGCCACCGCCTGACGCCACCCGCGACGATGCAGCAGCGCGCCGGAACTGTCAGCGCTGATCGTGCAGTGATCGTGATCGAGACGTACGACAAACAGCTGCGAGGGCGCCGACGTCTCCGCTGTATCGGCCTGGCCCGCATCCGCGTCCTCATCGTCGCGGGCGCGCAGCTCGACCTGCACCCCGGGCACCGCCGCGGTTATCCCGCGCGCAATCCGCTCCGCCACCGCGTCGGAGTGATAGAGACGGGACTTGCGGCAGGTGACCCGCAGGCGCACCCGGGTGCCCGCGACAACGACAAGCCCCCAGGGTACCCGTGCCGCCTGCTTCTCGAGCGTGGCGAAGTCACGCGCCCCGAACTGCGCGAGCCGGCGCAGAATCCGCGTCGCGAGGCGGCTGTGGCAGTTGAGCGCGAACAACTCCTCCGATGTCAGCGACAGGGCGACACCGGCGTCGGTCACCTCGGTGGGCGTGAAGCCGACGGCCAGACACTCCTGCGCGAGCAGCGGGGCAACGCCAGGCGCCGCCACCGCAAACACATCGAGCCGGGGAGAGGTACGATCAGGCCGCTTGCTGCTCACGCACCCGACGACGCCGGCCACCGAGGTATGGCACGCGAGCGCCACGGGCCAGGAGCAGCTGCCAGAAGTCCTCCGCATCAAGCGGCGGCGCGAACAGGTAGCCCTGTCCGAGCTCGCAGCCGAGTTCGAGCAGCTGCCCGCGCTGGGCCTCCGTCTCGATGCCTTCGGCCACGGTATTCATCTGGAGCGTTTCTCCAAGTGCCACGATCGCCTGCGCCAACACCGGTCCTTCGCCTCCCTTATCGATGACATCCACGAACGCCTTGTCGATCTTCAGAATGTCGATCGGATAGCGTTGCAGGTAGCTCAGGGAAGAATAACCCGTTCCGAAGTCGTCGATGGCCAGCGACACACCAAGTGCCTGAAGAGCGTTGAGCCGCTCCATGGACACGTCGGTGTTCTGCATGAGCATGCTCTCGGTGATCTCGAGCACCAGCTGCGAGGCATCGAGGCCCGATTCCTCGAGCGCGGCGCGTACATCGTCCACCACCCCGGCGTCCTGCAACTGCCGGCCCGACAGGTTGACGGTAATGCGCACCGGCGCGCCCCGCTCACGCGTCCAACGCTGGGCCTCGCGGCAGGCCCGGCGCAGCACCCAGCGGCCGATGGGCACGATGAGACCCGTTTCCTCGGCGATGGGAATGAACACGCCTGGCGGCACCGTCCCGCGCTCGCGACACATCCAGCGTACCAGCGCCTCGGCGCCAATCACATCGCCCGACTCGAGTCGCACGATGGGTTGGTAGGCCAGGAAGAACTCCTCACGATCAATGGCGCGGCGGAGATCGGCTTCCACCACGAGGCGCTCCAGCGCCGCGCGATGCATCTCTGGCTCGAAGAGTACGTGCTGCCCCTTGCCGCGCGTCTTGGCCACATACATGGCCACGTCGGCGTTGCGCACAAGATCATCGGAGCTCTCACCGCGATACGAGCGCGCAATGCCGATGCTGGCGTTGACAAAGACTTCCTTGCCACCCAGCAGGAAGGGACGCGTCAGCGCCTCGCCAATGCGGTCGGCCACAACGAACACATCGTCCACGGTCTCGGCGTCTTCCACGAGGACGGCAAACTCGTCGCCGCCGAGGCGGGCGATGAGATCGGCCTCGCGCACACAGGTCGCCAGTCGGCGCGCGGCCTCGACAAGCAGGCGGTCGCCGGCGGCATGGCCGAGTGAATCGTTGACCGTCTTGAAGTTGTCGAGATCGAGGAAGAGCACCGTCACCGGATGGCTCTGCCGCGAGCCGCGCGCCAGCGCATGTCCCACCTGATACAGGAAGAGCGAGCGGTTGGCGAGATCGGTGAGCGGATCGTGAAACGCCTGGTGCATGTACTGCTGCTTGATGACACTCTGCTCGGTCACGTCACGCGTGTTGAGCACGAGGCCACCGATGACGGGCTCGCGCAGCAGATTGGTGCCCACGTTGTCCACGGTCATCCAGGCGCCGTTGGCATGCGCGAGACGCCACTCGCACTTGAGCACCCCGGGTGAGGCGCCGGTGGTGCCGGTGCGCGTGGTGGTGCGGGCCAACTCCTCGAGAAACGCACCCGACGAGCCCTTGTCGTCGTCATGCAGCAGCGTCATGAGGTTCGTACCCACCAGCCGCGACGCGTCGTGCCCGAAGACCGTGGTCATGGACGGACTGGCGTAGCGAATGGTACCGTCGGGATCGACGATCATGATCACGTCGCTCGAATGCTGCACCAGCGCGCGGAAGCGGGCCTCATTGTCACGCGCCGCTGATTCTGCCAGCAGATGAACGGCCTCGCGGGTGGCGGCGAACTGCCGGGCAAAGGCCAGCGCGGTCAGCACCACCGCGCCAATGACAAGACCGACAAGCGGCTGCGTGTCCTGCTCGAACGCCACACGCAACAGCAGCGCAAAACCCGGCAGCACGGCCGCGTACGGAATGATGGACGCCGAGCGACTGGTCTTTTCTCGCTGCGGACGCACTTCACGGTGCAGTGTGGTGGCGCAGCTCAGCCATGCCGAGGCCGCGAGCCCCACAAACACCAGCGGTGCGACGATGTACAGCAGCCCCGGCACCCGCAGGCCACGGTGCAACAGCACAATGGCGGCCGTGTGCCCGAGGAAGAGCACCAGCAGCGTGGCGCCAAAGATGGCCAGCATGGACGCGCGGTGCCGCAACACGGCGCGCCGCCAGAGATTGGAGGCCACCAGCAACAGGCCAATGTCGAGCACACCCTGCACATACAGGCGCGTGGCCTGCACGCGGCGCACCGGATCATTGCCGAAGCCGGTGGTGACAAAGTCGTACCAGGCAACGAGTGCCCCACCCACCACCACGGTGGCGACATCCAGCCAGAGCTTGGCGCGATCCACGCTGTTCCGCGGCGCGCTGGGCAGTTGGAGCAGCGCCGCGAAGAGCATTGCCGGCACCACCGTGGCCAGCAGCACGCTGCCCACGAAGCCCGGCCAGTGCGGTATGCGCACGGTGATGGCGCCCAGCCACAACTGCACGGGCATGAGCAGGATCGCTGCCGAGCTGTAGCGCCAGAACCGGCGCGTCCCGAGATCAAGGGCCAACTCACGGCTGGCCTTCGCGGCCAGCACGGCGGCGGCCACGGCCAGGGGCACCAGCACACCAAGCCGCAGCGTGAGCACCCGATCCACCGCACCCTGCGTGAATCCCATGACCACCACCGCGAGGGCATACAGCCCGATGGCCGCCATGACGAGGCGGTCGCGCATGGGGCCGAATACCAACGTCGGCACCGCAGGCACTCCCATGGGGAGGCTGCGGTCGGCGATGGCACGGAGACGATCGGTGCGACGCCGTTCGGCGTCGTCGACAGTGGTCATGAGCGGAAGGGAAGGACGCGAACTCGCCCCCAGTGGAGACGAAGTGACGGTCACGTTCCCAAGTGGCCGCCCTTACCCCTCCTTCGGGGACTGAACTGGTGCCGCCGCGCGCTGAGTCCCACGTCGCGCTCCACGCCAGAACACGCGGAAGAGCAACAGACCAGCGGCGATTGCTCCATAGAGGATCGGCTCGGTCAGGTCCTTCTTTACTGCCCAAGCAAAATGAAAACAGGCCAATATGACCGAAACGTATACCAATGCATGAATCTTGTTCCATCTGGCGCCGCCAAGGCGGCGGATACTGGCCTTGGTGGACGTCAGGGCCAGCGGAACCATGAGCGTGAAGGCACCCATGCCGAGGGTGATGTAGAGATGTTCGGTAATGTCCTTGTAGATCTCGGCCCAGTCGAAGAACCAGTCGAGCACCGTGTACCCGGACAGATGCGTGGCCGTCCAGAAGAAGGCGGCCAGCCCGAGGAATCGTCGCTGCGCCACCAGCCACCCCCAGCCCGTCAAACGCATGAGGGGCGTGACGGCGAGGCTGGCAACGAGAAAGCGCAGGGCCCACTCGCCGGTTTCGCGCTCGAGGCGATCGATGGGGTCGGCGCCCAGTTGGTCGAGCAGCAGACGCGCCACCAGCCAGGGAACCGGCAGGAGCACCACAGCCCAGAGGGCGGGACGCATCACGCGCCGAACGACGGGTTCGGCGCGTGCGATCAGGCCGACGCGGGACGCGGCGGCGGTGGTTCCAGCACTCACTTGGCGGCGCTCAATAGAACTTGCGCAGATCCATGCCGGCGTAGAGCGACGCGACCTGGTCGGCGTAGCCGTTGAACGGCAGCGTGTTGCGCTTCAGGAACTCCCCAATGCGGCGTTCCTTGGCCTGACTCCAGCGCGGATGATCGACCGCCGGATTGACGTTGGCGTAGAAGCCGTACTCGCGCGGGTTGGCATCGGCCCAGGTGGTATTGGGCATGGCCTCGGTGAAGCGAATCTTCACGATGCTCTTGATGCCCTTGAAGCCGTACTTCCAGGGCACCACCAGCCGCAGCGGGGCGCCGTTCTGGTTGGGCAGCGGCTTGCCGTACATGCCCGTCGCAAACAGGGTGAGCGGATGCATGGCTTCGTCCATGCGCAGCGCTTCCTTGTACGGCCAGGGCAGCACCGCAGAGCGCTGACCGGGCATGCGGCGCGGATCGAACAGGGTGGTGAACTCCACGAACTTGGCGCTTGGCAGCGGCTCGACGCGGTTGATGATGTCGCGGAGCTGAATGCCCTGCCACGGAATGACCATCGACCAGGCCTCGACGCAGCGCATGCGGTAGGTGCGGTCGTACACGGTCAGCCGACCCAGCAACTCATTGATGTCGTAAGGCCGCGGATTCTTGACCAAGCCTTCGACATTCACGGTCCACGGGGTGGCGCGGAAGTCCTTGGCGTTCTCGGCCGGGTCTTCCTTGCTGGTGCCGAACTCGTAGAAGTTGTTGTACGTGGTGGCGTCTTTTTCCGGCGTAATGTCGTCCTTCTGTCGCTCTGCTGCTCCCATGTTGGCCGGCGCGACAAGGGCACCAAGTGCCAGGGTGCCGGCCGTGCCAATAAAGGCGCGGCGGTTCTGGTACAGGCCTTCCGGGGTGATCTCGGAGGACGGGATGTCGTCGGGTCGGCGAATGAGCATCGGTCGGTCGGGAAAGAGGGACAGTCTACAATACTAGCGTTTGGGAGAGACCTGGGTTCCCGGCCGCAGCGGATTGGGCCGCACAACCGCTAATCCAGCGTCTTCGAGAATCGCCGCACACTGCCCGCCAGCAGCACCGTCCCCAGCGCCGTCAGCGCGCCAAGCTGCGGCAGCAGATCGCGCAGCCCCACGCCCTTGAGCAGCACCCCGCGCAGCACATCCAGGAAGTAGGTCAGCGGCAGCGCCAGACCGATCCACTGGGCCGGCTCCGGCATGGCCGCCCGCGGGAAGATGTAGCCCGACAGCAGAATGTTGGGCAGCATGAAGAAGAAGCTGAGTTGCATGGCCTGCGCCTGACTGCGCGCAAAGGTGCTGATGAGCAGCCCCACACCCAGCGAGGCCACGATGAACACCAGCGCCATCGCGTAGAGCAGCAGCACATTGCCGCGAAGCGGCACGTCGAACACCAGCACGCCCAGCAGCAGCACCACCGACATCTGCACGTAGCCCACCAGCACAAAGGGCACGAGCTTGCCCAGCATCAGACTCGTCTTGCCAATGGGCGTGACGATGAGCTGTTCCAGTGTGCCGCGTTCGCGCTCCCGCACGATGGCCGTGCTGGTGATGAGCGTCATGGTGATGGTGAGCAGAATGCCCACGATGCCCGGCACGATGAACGTGGCGCTCTTCTGCGCGGGGTTGTACCAGGGCCGCACCCGGATATCCACCGGGGGCCGCAACGCCACGCGTTCGGCCAGGAGTTGTGCGCTGCGGGCCTGCGCCGCCAGCTGCGCGCCGGCAATGGCCGCGCCGCTCGACTGCGGATCGGCGGCATCGATGAGCAGTTGCGCCGTGCCGGTGTGGCCGCGCCGGATGTCGCGCTGGAACTCCGGGGGAATGACCAATGCCACACGCGCCGCGCCACGCTCGATCCAGCGCCGCGCCTCCTCGCGCCCGGACACCGCGGCCACCACCCTGAAGTTGTCCGTGTTCTGCAGCACCTGAATGAGCGCACGACTCTCACGCGTGCGCGAGGCATCCACCACCACCGTGGGCAGGCGTCGGACCTCCGTCTGGATGGCGTACCCGAAGAGCACCAGCTGAATGGCCGGCAAGCCCGTCATGAGCGCAAAGGTGAGCCGGTCACGCCGCAGTTGCAGGAACTCCTTCCACAACATCGGCCACAGCGTCCAGCGACGCACGCGCGACACCCACCCGGCATCCGCGGCGCCCGTCATGTCCGCGCCCGTCATGTCCGCGCCTCCTGCTCATCGCGCTGCTGCAGCATGACAAACACGTCCTCCACACTGCGCGCGCCAAACTGCTGCACGATTTCCGCCGGCGTGCCCACGCCGATCAGATGCCCACGCGACAGAAAGGCCAGCCGCTCACAGCGTTCGGCTTCGTCCATGTAGTGCGTGGTCACCAGCACCGTCGTGCCGCTGGCCGCCAGCTCGTAGATCGTGTCCCAGAACGTGCGACGCGCCGCAGGGTCCACCCCTGCGGTGGGTTCGTCGAGAAACACCAGATCGGGGTGATGCGCCGTGGCGCAGGCCAGTGCGAGCCGCTGCTTCCATCCGCCACTCAGGGTGCCGGCGCGCTGCCGCAGTCGCGCACCGAGTCCAAGGCGCGCCACGTGATCCGCGAGACGCTGATCCCGTGTGCGCCCCACCAGCCCGTACACCGACGCGTAGAAGCGCAGGTTCTCCTGCACCGTGAGTTCGTCGTACAGACCGTAGCGCTGCGACATGTAGCCGATGCGCCGCCGTACCTGCTCCGACTGTGTGCCGATGTCAAACCCCGCCACCGTTGCCGAACCGCTGGTTGGCAACACGAGGCCGCAGAGCATGCGAATGGTCGTCGTCTTTCCGGAACCATTGGGGCCGAGCAGGCCGAAGACCTGGCCGCGTGGGATCTCGAGATCGAGTCCATGCACGGCCACCAGTGCCCCGAACTGCTTGCGCAGGGCCCGCGTGCGCACAACCGGTGCCGGCGCAGCACTCCACGCCGCACCGGTGGTCAAGGGATCGCCTGTCGCCGTGTCACTCACGGCGCGGACGCCGCAGGCAAACGAACCGTGATGGGCAACCCCGCGCGCAGACGCGTCCCGGCGCCGCCGACGGGCGCCGTGAACTCGATCCGGACGCCAAAGAGCAGATCCGCGCGCTCCTGCTCGGTGAGCGCCACACGCGGTGTGAACTCGGCGCGGGTGCTGATCGACGTCACCCGCCCCACAAAGCGCGCCGTGTCACCGTCCAGCCAGGCCGTCACCGAATCGCCGATCTTGAGTCGGGCCAGCACGGCCGGCGACACGTACACGCGAGCCCAGGGCCGCGTGGGCTGCCCAACCGATATCGCACTCTGCCCAGCCCCCAGCACCTCGCCCGGTTCGACGTGCCGACTGGTCACCACCCCGTCCACCGGTGCGCGCAATACGAGATCACCGGCTGTGGCACGCCAGGCGTCCACGGCGGCCCGCGCACTCTGGGCCTCGGCCGCCGCGGCCTCGCGTCGTTCGCGCCGCGCCCCTTCCTCCACGAGACGCAGGGCTTCCCGCGCCGCGTCGCGCCGCGCCGTCGTCACCTGCACGGCGGCCCGGGCGGTTCCCAGTTGCTGGCGGCTGATGTCGCCGCGAGCCGCCAAGGGCTCGAGCCGTGCAAGATCGGCCACCGCCCGCTCGGCTTCGGCCGCCGCGGCCTCAGCCTCCGCTCTGGCGCGGGCGATTTCGGCCGGGCGCGCACCACGCGAGAGTTCCTCGGCGGCGCGCGCCGCCGCCACGGCCCGCGCTTCCAACTGTTCACCCGTGGCCGCCAGCGAGGGCGTGCTGAACACCACCAGCGTGTCGCCGATCGCCACCGCGTCCCCCTCGTCCACCAGCACACGCAGGGCCCGCGCCGGCTGCAGCGGTCCGACGTCCACCTCCACCTGCTCGAGCGTGCCAACCACCGTGCCGTCGTCCGCCGCCGTCCGGCAGGCGTCAAGACCCAGCAGGAACACCAGTGGGAGCCACCGGCGACGAAGCACGAGCAGGGTGGAATCGGGCACGGAATGTCCAGCTGGGTGTGAAATGGCCTGAAAATGCAGGGTTCTCCAATCGTCACTCGCCGGCGCGTCCACGTCAAACGGGTCGGACAAGCGGGTCTGTGCGGGTGGGCCAACCCGCTATCTTTCAGGAATGTCCGATGCCAGCACGATCGACGGCGGCAGCATGCCGCCGGCCCTCGCCAAGACCCTGCGCCAGTTTCGACTGCTCAGTCGTGACGACAAGATGCAGGCCCTGCTGGCGTGGTCACGCAAGCTCGAGCCCCTGCCGGAACGTTTCGCCGCGCTGGACCGCGAAGCGTTCACGGTGCACGAGTGCCAGACGCGTGTGGACATCTTTCCGGAGCACCGGGACGACGGCACGCTGCACTTCTATGCCGACGTCAACGCCCGACAGTCGCCCACGGTGGCCGCCATTCTGGCCATTGTGTTTGCCGCCGTCAACGACCAGCCCCCATCGGTCACGCTGTCGCTGCCCCCGGACATTGTGCGGCAGCTCATGAACGACATTGGTCTGGGTGCCCGCGAGGCGGGCCTCAACGCCATGATCCAGCGCCTCAAGCGTTTCGCCGCCTGAGCCGACATCAGCCGCGCTCCGCACCGGCCAACCGCGACTCCATCTCCTTTCGACACCCGCATGCCCATCACCATCACGGTCCGCAAGAACGGTTCACTCGGCATCAACGCCGAGGACGCAGCACAGATTGTCCTGCTTGACCACGAGGGTCAGGTCATTCCGCCCCGCGCTGAAGGTCGTCCGATGTCGCTGTGCCGCTGCGGCGCTTCCAAGGTCAAGCCGTTCTGCGATGGATCGCACAAGGAGCTGGGCTTCATCGATCCGGCCGACCCGATGGACAACCCGGCCCTGCCGCAGGGCTGACGGCCCATGATCGGCACGCTGCTCAACTGGTGGGCGTGGACGGAGACCGTGCTCTGCGTCATCGTCGGGACGCCAATCGTGGCCCTCGTGTACGCGTTCACCGCACCCTTCGACAAGGGGCGGTACGCGGCGGGTCGCGCCTTCCGGTTGGTAGCGGTGTGTGCCACGCGCATCAACGGGCTCTGGTCCTTTCGTGTGCGTGGTCGCCTCGCCGACCCGCGTCGGCCCTACGTGGTGGTGGCCAACCACGAATCCTACGCCGATGTCTTCCTCATCAGCTTCTTTCCGTGGGAAATGAAGTGGCTGAGCAAGGACACGATGTTCAAGATCCCCTGTATGGGCTGGATGATGCAGATGGCCGGCGACATCCGTCTCGTGCGCGGCGACCGGGACAGCACCATCAACGCCATTGCGCAGTGCCGTGATCGGCTGGCCAAGCGCGTGAGCGTCATGATCTTCCCCGAAGGCACGCGCTCACGCACGCAGGAGATGCTGCCCTTCAAGGACGGCGCCTTCCGTCTGGCCATCGAGGCCCAGGCCCCCGTGCTGCCCATTGCCGTGGCCGGCACACGCAACGCGATGGCCAAGGGCACGTTCAAGTTTCTGCGCGCGCGTGCGCTGGCGCAGGTGCTCGAACCCATCGACACCGTGGGCATGACGCTGAACGACATCCCGAATCTCAAGGCCATGACCCGCGAGCGTATCGAAGCCGGTCGCCGTGCCCTGGCGGCCGAGCTGGGAATTTCCATGCTGACCAGCGAATTGGCCGAACCGGCCGGCGTGTAACGGATTACCACGGATTTCACGGACAACAAGGGAAACTACAGGATGCAGGAATTTTGACGTGCCAATCCTGTTGTTTCCCTTGTTGTCCGAGGGATCCGTGGTAATCAGTTCTTGAAACCCACCGAAGCGAGCGTGTGAGCATGGCGCACGACCAGTTCCCGGCCAGCGACGAGGCGCTCGAGGAGCGCCTTTCGCGTCCCGACCAGGAAACGATTGCTGCACTCGCGGCCCTCGACGGCGACGTCATCGTGCTCGGCGCCGGCGGCAAGATGGGGCCCACACTGGCCCGCATGGCGCGAAGGGCATTGGGCAACAGCGCGCGGCGGGTACTGGCTGTTTCGCGTTTCAGCGACGGCGCCGTGGTCTCCGCACTTGAAGCCGCTGATGTCGAGGTGTTGCGTGCGGATCTTGCGAACCCACAGCAGGTGTCGGCCCTGCCCCACGCTGCCAACGTGCTGTGGATGGCGGGCCAGAAGTTCGGCACCACCGGCGATCCGGTGGGCACCTGGACGCACAACGTCGTGGCCAGCGTGCACGCCGCGGAGCACTATGCGGGTGCGCGCATCGTGTGCTTCTCCACGGGCAACGTGTATGGACGGAGCGCCGTGGCCCGGGGTGGCTCGCAGGAGGGTGATGCGCTGCTCCCCGATGGCGAGTACGCCGCCAGCACGATTGGCCGCGAGCGGGTGTTCGAAAGCGTGGCCCGACGCAGTGGTTCCCCGCTGCTGCTGTATCGGCTCTTCTACGCCGCCGACCTGCGCTCTGGCGTGGTCACCCAGATTGCCCGCAAGGGGCTGCCCGCCGAGCCGCGCGCCCTGGGGCCCGGGGCGGCGCGGGGCTGCTGCTGTCTCCCGGACGGCCCGAAGGCTCGGTCCGCACCACGGCTCTCCTGTGCTGCCTCGCGTACGCGTCGGCGCCGGTGATGGTCGTGCTCGGCCTCTTCGGCGGGCCGTGCTACGCGAT
>JACVCT010000113.1 GCA_016741895.1 Gemmatimonadaceae bacterium
CCAGCTGCAGGGCCCAGGTGGCCTTCCGATTCCGCTGCGCGCGGCGCTCGGGCCCCACATCCTGCGACAGCTCGTCCAGGGTCACGAAATCGAGCCCGCCTGCTGCCCAGTCGGCCCGCGTGGCGGGCACGGACGAAACCGCCGGATCGACCGCGCCCGGCACACCCAGATCCACCCACAGGCGTCGTGGTCCGGCCTCAGTGAGCGCCGCAAGCTGCTCACCACGCAACAGCGGTGTGGACGCATGGATGGCGAAAATCACCACGCGCGCCTCGGCCATGGCCTGCGCACGATTCTCCCAGGCAATCACTTCGGCGCCGTGCGCCACCGCCACGGTTTCCGCGCGCGACACCGTGCGGTTGGTGACACCGACCTGCACGGGCAGCGCCGCGCGCGCGAGCGCATCCAGCACGCCCCGCGCCGCATCGCCTGAGCCCACCACCACCACCGGCACAGGCCCGCCATTGCGCGCCACCTCGCCTTCGATGAACGCGGACACACGGGTCACCACGCGCTCGCCCAACGTGCCGTCCACCTCTTCGCCAATGGCCGCGCGAATGTGGCGCGCGGCATCCACGCCGTGGCGGAACACGCTGTCCAGCTCACCGTGCACGGCGCCCGCGTCACGTGCGGCCTGCCAGGCCTGACGCAGCTGCCCCAGGATTTCGGGCTCGCCAAAACGCACCGAGTGCATGCCGGCCGCCACTCCAAAGAGATGACGCACGGCGAGGTCTGCATCACTGCGCACCACCGTCACCTCATGCCGATGGGCGCCAACGATCTGTGCCTCGAACCACGGCTCGAGGTCGTGATCCCCCCACCAGTACAACTCGGTGCGGTGGCAGGTGGCCAGCAACACCGCGTCGATGCCGTCCGCGGCCAGCTCACGCAACAGCGCGCGCTGCCGGAGCGGGTCGGGGCGCAACTGCCCCACCACATCGGCGCGCGTGCTGTCATGCGCGCAGCCCACGACATGAAACGGCAGCAGGAACACGGACTACGCGGCCGAGGACGTCATGGAGTTCTGCATCTCGCGTTCCGCAACCTCCGCAGCCTCGGCAGCCTCCGCATCCGCAGCGGCGCAGGCCGCCGACTCCGCCGAGGCCAGACGCGATGGCACGCCACGACAGGCGGCATTCACGCAGCCCGGGCAGCGCGTCCGGTACTGCGTGCTGTAGGGCGCGCCCGACGTGAGGTGCGCGTGCACGATGTCGGCCAGCGCATCGAGAAACTCCGGCCGCGCATTGAGCGCCGGCGCACGATGGAAACCCGTCATGCCGTGCTCACGCGCGAGCGTGGCGTACTCGATGTCGAGCTCCGACAGCGTCTCGATGTGATCGCTGGTGAAGGCGATCGGCACCACGAGCAGATTCTTCTGCCCGCGCGCGGCCAGTTGCTCGATGACGGTCTCCGTGCTGGGCCCAAGCCAGCGCACCGGCCCGACCTCCGACTGATAGGTCACCATCCACGGGTTCTTGAGGCCGATCGTCTCCACCACCCGACTCACCGACGCCGCAATCTCGGCCGGATACGCATCACCACGATCGATCACCGACAGCGGCAGCGAGTGCGCCGAGAACATCACCAACACATCGTCGCGCTCGGCTTCGGGATAGGCCTCGAGTCCGTCTTCCACCGTGCTCGCCATGGCCGACACGAAGCCCGGATGCTCGCCCCAGCGGTCGATGATGCTCCACGTGAAGGCCTCCTCAAGACCCGTCCGCTTGGCCGCACGCCACAGGTCGTTGAGACTCGATCCCGTCGTGGAGCAGGACCACTGTGGATACTGCGTGAAGGCCACCGCGCGCTCCACGCCATCGGCCTGCATCGCGCGCAGCGCATCATCGGCAAAGGGCTGCGTGTAGCGAAACGCCACGTAGAAGCGATGCGGCGCCGTTTCCGGCGACATCTCGTCGAGCCGACGGCACATGGCCTCGCCCTGCGCCGTGGTCCAGCGCAGAATGGGTGAGCCGCCACCGATGGCCTCGTACAGCTTGCGCACCTTGGGCGCGCGCCGCGTGGCGATGAACTTGCCCAGCACCTCCTGGAACGGCAGCTGGATGATCTCCTTGTCCAGGAAGAGCCGCACCAGGAAGGGTTCGACGTCGTCGAGCGTCGCCGGCCCACCGAGATTCATCATGACAATGCCGGTCCCGCCGCGAGCGCGGGAGTTCGCAGCACTGTGTGCCGAAGCCGCGCCGGAACGGGGCGCAGTACGAGAGAGCGGAGGCGTCATGGGACGAAAGCTCGGCACCTCGCTCCGGTCATTCCATTCCGGTTCTCTACCTGCGTGATCCCCGTACAGTTACGGTACGGATTCCCGACAAAACCACTCGTCAATGATGACGGTCAATGGCCAATAGGACCGAGCCGGAAGAGACTGAGCGGCCAGGCCTGCGCACCGGGTTCGGTGCCAAGCAGGAACCACTCCGTGTAGCGCTGCGCAGGCGCCGTGGTGGCGCTGGCCACCTGTCCCGTGCTGCGATCGAGCTCCACCGGCACCAGGCCTGGCGGCGGCGTCCAGCTGCCCGCAGACCTGCCGGCGTAGGCTGAAGCCAGGATGCGACCGGCGATGGGTGCGGCCAGCGTGCCCCCTGCGGCGCCCGGTGCAATCATGGCCGGCTTGTCGAAGCCCAGCCACACGCCGGTCACCAGTTCGGGTGTCATGCCCACAAACCACACGTCGGCATTGTCGTTGGTGGTGCCCGTCTTGCCCGCCACCGGCACATGGTCCGGCACGAGCCGACGCACGGCGGTGGCCGTGCCGCGTGTCACCGCGTCCTGCATCATGTCGCGCACAATGAAGGCCACACGCGGGTCCATGGCGGCGCGCATGGCCCCACCACTTGCCGAGTGCACCACGCGGCCGTTGCGATCTTCGATGCGCTGCATGAAGCGCGGATCGACACTCACACCGCCGTTGTCGAATGCGGCATAGGCCGCGACAAAATCCAGTGGCTGCACGACACTCGCGCCCAGCGCACTCGACGGATAGGGCGCGATAGGTGCACGCAATCCCGCCCGTCGGGCGAGCGCCGCCACGGAGTCCATGCCCACGGTCAGAGCCAGTTGCACCGCCACCGGATTGCGTGAGCGCGCCAGGGCCTCGCGCACGGTCAGCGCGCCGAGGAAGCTGTTGTCGGCGTTGTCGGGCGCGTAGATCTGGCCGTTGTCGAGCCGCACACGCAGCGCAGTGTCGGCCACCATGGCATTGGCGGTCAGCCCCTGCGCCAACGCCTGCGCATACACAAAGGCCTTGAAGCTCGACCCGGGCTGGCGATTGCCGTCCACCGCGCGATTGAAGCTCGAGCGGGCGTAGTCGCGTCCGCCCACCAGGGCGCGCACGTCACCGCTGGCCGGATCGAGCACCACCACCGCGCCCTCCAGGCAGTCGTCCACTCGCGGCCGCTTGCTGCCCGTGGACGTCGCCGGCGCAGACGCTGCGGCGCAGCGTTTGCCGCGAAAGCCCGGACGCGACTCGATCTCGGCAATCCCCTCGGCGAGCGCCTCCTGTGCCTGACGCTGCAGTGCCGCGTCCACGGTAGTGTGAATGCGAAAGCCCCCCTGCATCACCGGCACCCCCGCACGCTCGGCCTGCACACGCACAACATCAGTGACCCAGGGCGCCAGACTCACCGTGCGCGACACAGTGCGCAGCGGCTCGCGCTGCGCGGATGCAGCCTGCGCCGCCGTGATGTAGCCCTGCTCCGCCATGAGCGCGAGCACGATGTTGCGCCGCTGCCGGTTGCGGTCCGCGTTGCGAACCGGGTCGTACAGCACGGGACTCTTGGGCATGGCGGCCAATGACGCCGCCTCGGCCAGCGTGAGATCCGCCGCACCCTTGCCGAAGTACTGGCGCGCCGCCATCTCGATGCCGAATGCCCCGCGCCCGAACGAGATCTGATTGAGGAAGGCCTCGAGAATCTGCTCCTTCGAGTAGTGACGCTCCATCTCGCGCGCCGCAGCCTGCTCGCGCAGTTTGCGCGCGGGCGAACGGTCGCGGCGGTCGATGATCTCGGGATGCATGTTGCCCACCAGCAACTGCGTGATGGTGCTGGCCCCGCGCAAATCGCCCTTGGTCACCGCGTCCTTGAGCGCGCCGGCCACACCCACCAGATCCACGCCATCGTGCTGATAGAAGCGCTTGTCTTCGACCGCAATGAAGGCCTGCCCCACATGGCGTGGCAGCGAACGCAGCGGCACGCTGAGGCGGCGCTCACGGCCAATCTCCCCGATCAGCGTACCGTCACGGGCCAGCACCTGCGTGACCTGCGGCGGCGTGATGATGCGCCAGGGCTCCACAGGCTGCGATGCAGCCGTGGCGGGTGCAGTCTGCACCGCCAACAACAGCGTCCCCATCACGGCCGCGCGGCGGCGGCGAAATGCGGAATCAAGTGGCACGGCCATGTCGGAATCATACACGGCCGCGGCCCGCCCGTTCGGTGATGGCCGTCACATGCTATCTTACCACCATGCCCGGTGACCCAATTCGTCCGCTGACCATCGCCCTCTGCCAGTTCGCGCCCCGCAAGGGCGACGTGGCCGGCAACCTTGCCCGCATCGGTCGCCTGTGCGCGCAGGCCTCGGCGCTCGAGCCCCGTCCGCAGGTGGTCCAGTTTCCGGAGACGGCGCTCTCCGGCTACTTCGTGGAGGGCGGCGTGCGCGAGGTGGCCTGTACCGCCGGCGCCCTGGCCTACGATCTCGACGAGGCCTATCGCACCGCCTGCGCCGCCGCCGGGCTCGATGCCGTGCCGCTGGATGTGGTGATCGGCTTCTACGAGCGCTGGCGCGACACGCTGCACAACAGCGCGGCCTACATCACCATGGGGCTCGATGACGGCCCGCCGGTCATCCGTCATGTGCACCGCAAGAACTTCCTCCCCACCTACGGCCTCTTCGACGAGGAGCGTTTCGTGGAGCGCGGCACCGACATCCGCGCCTTCGAGACGCCCTGGGGTCGGGCGGCCCTGCTGGTGTGCGAAGATGCCTGGCATTCGCTGAGCGGCACGCTGGCTGCGCTCGATGGGGCGCAGGTGGTGTTCGTATCCTCGGCCGCACCTGCGCGCGGCGTGTGGCCGCGTGAAGACGGGGTGCCCGGTCCCTACAGTGCGGCGCGATGGGAACGGCTCATTCGTGACATCGCCGAGGAGCACGGGGTCTACGCCAGCTTCGTGAACCTGGTGGGCACGGAAGGCGGCAAGCGCTTCTTCGGCACCTCGCACCTAGTGGGACCGGGTGGCGACGTGCGCGGTCGCGCGCCGGTGTGGACCGAAAGCTTCGTGTCGCTCACGCTCGACCTCGATGATCTCGTGCGCGCGCGGGCGGACAGCCCGCTGCTCAGTGATCTGCGCGTGGCGCTGCCCCATGTGCTCGACAACGTCCGGCGCATCACCGACAGCGTCAGCGCTCCGCTGTCCTACGACGGACCGGAGCCGGCTGCGGCCGATCTGCTGCGTGGGGCGCGTGGCTTCACCACCGGCGAGTTCCCCGTTCCCACCGAGGCCCTCAAGCGGGCCGAAAGCGTGGTGCGTGCCCTGCCCGAGCAGTTGCCGGTCATTCGCCACGGCATGCGGGACCACGGCGGCCCCCCGCCACTCACGCTCGATGCGCCACTCACCGAAGAGTGGCTCACGGGCTTCCTGCGCGACGAGATGACCCGGCGTGGTTTCGGCAAGGCGGTGGTGGGTATTTCGGGTGGTGTGGACTCGGCCGTCACGGCTGCGCTGGCCGTGCGTGCGCTCGGTGCGGAGAACGTCATCGGGGTGCGCCTGCCCTATCGCACGTCGAGCGCCGAGTCTCTCGAGCATGCCCAGCTCGTCATCGATGCGCTGGGTATCGAGTCGCGCACCATCGATATCTCGCCGGCCGTCGACGGCTATCTCGCCAATGAGCCGGATGCCGACGGCGCCCGGCGCGGCAACGTGATGGCCCGCACGCGCATGATTGCGCTCTTCGATCTCTCGGCGCGCTATCGGGCCCTGCCGCTTGGCACCGGCAACAAGACCGAGCGCCTCTTCGGCTACTTCACCTGGCACGCCGACGACTCACCGCCCATCAATCCCATCGGCGACCTGTACAAGACGCAGGTGTGGCAGCTCGCGCGACATCTCGAAGTCCCGGATGTCGTCGTCAGCAAGCCGCCCACCGCCGATCTGATTGTCGGACAGACGGACGAGGGCGATCTCGGCATTGCCTACCCGCGCGCCGACGAAATTCTCAACGGCATGTTGCATGGCTATTCGCACGAGGCGCTGCTGGCCCGTGGATACAGCGACGAGGAACTGCAGCTTGTGTCCCGTCGGCTCAACGGCACGCATTGGAAGCGCCGGCCGCCCGCCACGGCCCTCGTCAGCCAGTCCGGCATTGGTGAGTCGTACCTGCGGCCGGTGGATTACTAGCAAGTCGCTGAGCAGGCAGAGCGCCTGGGACGGAGAGCTCCGTTTCCTTAATGTGAGCTCGAGATCGGCCTGACCGGGCCGATACCGACCTTCGAGCCAGGCGCCTTGAGCGGCAAAGACGCCGCTTGGTCGTTTCACGCCGGTGCCAGCTGCCGGGCATCGAATTCCACACCGCACACTCCACACCGGAGTCTCTCACGAGGATTTGGTGGCAATGCGCCTGTTGATTGCCGAAGACGACCGGGCTCTGCGCGACACACTGGTTCGCGGCCTTCGCGAGGAGGCCTACGCAGTGGATGGGGTATCCGATGGCGATGCGGCATTCTTGCGCGCCGTTTCAGAGCCGTACGACGCCATCGTTCTGGACGTATTGCTGCCGCGACGCGATGGCCGTTCGGTGTGCCGCGCGCTGCGAGACCGAGGCGTGTTGACCCCCGTTCTCCTGCTGACCGCGCTCGACGGACCGGAAGACACAATTTCCGGGTTTGACGCGGGGGCCGACGATTATCTGGCAAAGCCTTTTGCATTTGGCGTGTTGCTGGCCCGCTTGCGCGCGTTGCTCCGCCGCCGTGGCGAGCTACTGCCAGTGACGATCGTCGTGGCAGATCTCATTGTCGACACGCGTCGTCGGCGCGTACATCGTGGTGACCGCGTGGTACCATTGACGGCACGCGAGTATTCGTTCTTGGCATACTTGGCACGCCACAGCGGACGCGTTGTCGGGCGCGAAGAGCTGGCCGCTCACGTATGGGACGATGCCCACGAGCCCACTGCAAACTTGATTGATGTCTACGTAAGCCGGATCCGGCGAAAGATCGACGGCGACGCAAAACACCCCTTGCTGCACACCCGGCGCGGCCAGGGGGTAATCCTAACCGACCGCGAGGAGGATGTACCGTGAGTCGGGCGCTCCCACTCGAGAAGGCACTTGAGCCAGAGCGAAGTCACGCGCGGCCGGTGGCCCGCTGGCGCACGCTGCGTTGGCGGCTCACCACGTGGTATGCCGCCGTATTCGGCATTGGACTGGTGCTGCTGGCGGTCGGCTCACTCGTCATGCTCTCGCTGGTTCTTGAGCAGCGGTCCGACCGCTATTTACGTGCCGCCTGGCGCGCCTTCGCGACCGAGTTGCTCGTGGAGGCAAGCGAATTCGCCTCCGCCGATCGCGCCATCGCGATGACACAGGAAGAGGTCAACTTTGAAGACACGGAGTTTCTGGTAACTCCAGATCTGCGTCACCACGAGACGCCCTCCGGCGACACGAGGGCGATTGACGAGCCTCCCCTTCCACCCTCACGGGCAACTGTTTCGCTGACAACGCGAGACGGTCCGCGAGGTGGCACCCGCCTTGCCATTGGGGCCGTGGCATTCCATGGCCGTGACTGGACGGTGGTGGCCGAGCACCCTCGTTCGGCCCTTACCGAAACCGTCAACGCCGTCGCGCTCGGCTACGCGCTTGCACTGCCACTGGTTCTTGGGGTGGCGCTCGTTGGCGGCTACGGGATGGCGCGTCGAGCACTTGCTCCCGTCGCCTCGATGGCGCGGCGGGCGCGAGCGATAGAGGTGTCTACCTTGCATGACCGGCTCCCAATTGGCGATCCGCAAGACGAACTCGGTGAGCTGGCCGGTGTAATCAATGGGCTGCTCGAGCGGCTCGACCTGGCCTTCCAGCAACAGCGGCGCCTCGTAGCCGACATGTCGCACGAGCTCCGAACGCCCGTCGCCACGCTTCTGGCCGAGATGGATGTCTTGCTGGCACGAAGAGGACGCCCTGAAGACGAGTATCGCGAGCGAGTGGCGGTGCTGCGCGCAGCGGCAGTGCGCCTCACGCGGCTCGTTGATGACCTGTTTCTGTTGAGTCGCGCAGATAGCAAGCAGATGCCGATACGGCCGGAGTTGCTTCATTTTGACGAATTGCTGGCTGAAACGGTGCGTTCCATGGAGGCGCTCGCGTCGAGGCACGACATATCACTTGTGCTTGACGTTGCCTCCGACATTTCGACGCACTCCGAATGCGACGCTGACACCTGGCCACACGGAGCCGGAGGCGCGATACCGGGCGCATTGATCAGTGGAGATCCGGCACTGCTCGGCCGGCTGCTGCTCAACCTTCTCGACAACGCCATCAAGTACTCGCCGAGAGGCGGGCGAGTACGAGTGGCACTGAACGGCATTCCGGGCCATGGTAGGAGTTCCATATACGTGATGCGCGTGACGGACGAGGGTCCGGGAATTGCGCCTGATGCACAGCCATTCATTTTCGACCGTTTCTTTCGCGAGGATGCGGCGCGGACGCGGATGGCTGACCCCATGCAGAGGAGGTCGACCGACGACCAACACGGACTGGCGCAGGCGGCAGCCGACACCGCGTCGGAGAACGGGGCCGGGTTGGGGCTGTCGATTGCCCGCTGGATTGCTGAGATCCATGGCGGGACTCTCGAGCTCGAGCGCTCGTCTCCGGACGGGACCACAATGTGCCTGAGACTTCCGGCGACGACATGATGGGAAAGCCAGTTCCGTCCGCGCAGGGGTGCTTCAGGTTCGTGACAGGTTGAGGTTGTTAGGGTTGCTCAGCATGAAAAGCTTCTCCCCTCCTCCCGCCTCGGCCGTTGCCTTTGGTATGGCGATCGCTGCACTGACCACCGTGGTCCCGATTGCCGGTGCACAAGGCACTGTGCCGACCCCTCCTGTCCCCGCTGCGGACACGACCCCCCCACCATTCGCGAGGGCGCGTCGTCTTGCGGACGCCGACCTCACCAAGAAACGCGAAGGGACCTTTGTTACGGGATTGCCGGACCTTTCATCAGACCCGGTGGCCGGCTTCGGGTACGGTGCGCGTATCAACGTCATCCAAAACGGCCGGCGAGGGGACCCGTTGTTTGCGTACACGCCCTACCGCGCCAAACTTCGTATCGGCGCCTACAACACAACGGAAGAGCAACGCGAACTCGCTCTGAGTCTGGACATCCCGTACGTGCGAGGAACTCGCTGGCGGCTCAAGATCGACGCAGTAGCGGGAACGACACCTGCAAAGCTGTACTTCGGCCTGACCGAGTCGACACTTGGCGCCCTCCGGCTTCCGTCTGATGCGGCCCGTACTTTCGGGACGTACGCGGCATACGACGTTGCGCGTCAAACACTGCGCGCTGGTGGTCCGGGAGAAGCGCCACAAGTCACCGACGCGCTTTCCAATCGATTCGGGGAAAGCGAGTTGATGCTCAACCTCAAGGCCGATCGGGCACTTGGCGCCGCGGGACGCTGGCGCGTACTCGCCGGTTACGAAATTCAGCGTCTCGCCTACCGGACTTTTGCGGGACGCTCGGCCGACGCCATCGACCCGATGACGGGCGAGAAGATCACCGCGCCAAATGGAACTTCGCTGCTGGCTCGCGATGGCGCCGCCGGACGCGTCAGCGGGTTGGAAGGCGGGCGCGTTTCGATTCTGCAACAGGCCCTGATCTACGACACCAGAGACTTCGAACCCGATCCCACGAACGGTCTGTATTTCGAAGTGGGCAACGAATGGTCAAGCCCGACGATCGGCTCGGAGTTCGCTTTCGACAAGTTGTTCGTGCAGGTCAAGGCGTTTCGCAGACTCCCTCTCGGTCCGCGGACGATCTTGGCGGGCCGACTTGGCGCGGGAAACATCTTCGGCGATAATGCGCCGTTCTTCGAGTTTCAGGACCAATGGAGCCCTGACGGCAGCGTGAACGCCCTCGGTGGTTCCCGCTCGCTTCGCGGGTATCGGGCGAATCGCTTTCTTGGCCGCGCGATGTGGTTCGGCAATGCAGAACTCCGGGTACGAATGACTGAGGTGGTGCTGGGGCGGCAGCGCTTTGGACTTGGCGTGGCACCGTTTGTCGACGCCGGTACCGTGCGTGATGAGTGGCGTGCTCTCAACTTCGGCCGAGTTCGCACCTCGTATGGTGCAGGTGCCCGCGTCGCCTGGAACCAGAGCACGATGATCTCGCTCGACATTGGTAAGTCGCGGGAGGATCGTCTGCTGTTTCTTGGCCTTGGGCAAGCATTCTGATTCCGCTTGCACCCGCCATGCTCCGTCCTGATCCGAGCTTCGGTATCGAGGGAGGGCCTCAATACCGAAGACCCGTATCCCTTGGCCTGCGCCCTCGTGTCCCGATTTCACTTACCTGACGGGCGTGACGGCTCGCGAACGAGATCAGGCAAACGAGAGGAACCGTCGCCGCATCGGGCGGTGACTGGATTTCACGGTGTCCGTGCCATTTTGCGCAACAACCTCCCGTTGAATCGTGAGAAGGTGACGAGAACTTACCCTCTACGAGGGCTGACGGGCCCACAAACAAAATGCGCAACGTTGCAACGGCGCATGTCGTTGCCCGATGACACTGACCTCCTCCATGCGAAGGTCGGTTCCTGCACAACCGGCTTATCGTCAAGGAACGTCTCGTCCAGTACATTCAGATTCCCGCCGGTCGATCCCGCCACATGGCGGCGGGATCGACGCTGGCGAGTTGGATGCAGTAGGCGGCGATGCGGTCCACCGCCTGCGCCACGAATGCGGCGCCGCGTTCGGCCGTGGCCTGCGCCGGATTGCCCACACCGGTATCGTCGGTGACCTGCGTCCAGCGACGTGGCATCCAGGCCCATCCCGCACGCACCCCCTCGAATACACTCGGGCGCGCATGACCCGCGCCCCAGCTCGATCGATCGGGCTGCACGAGATGCGGCGCCACGTGCAGCATGGCCGCGGTTTCCAGTTCACCGGCGTGATCGCCGGCCTCGGCGAAGTGCGCATGATCGCCGGCCTGCCACCAGTTCACGATGCTCAGCACGATGGAGGTGGCGGGCTGCAGCTCGCGCACGAGAGCGCGCAGCTCGTTGCCACCATGCGCATTGAGCAGCACCAACGCGCGCACGCCATGCGGCGCGAGACTCTGCACCACATCACGCAGCAGTGCGAGCTGCGTGCTCGGCATGCAGTTGATGGTGAACGGCAAGTCGAGTTGCGTGGTGTTCACACCATACGGCAGGGCCGGCAACGTGGCCACACGTATGCCCTGCGACAGACAGGCCGCTGACACCTGCGCCGCCACGTGGGAGCCCAGTATGGTGTCGGTGCCGTAGGGCAGGTGCGTATTGTGCGGCTCGGTGGCACCAAACGGCATGATCGCGACGGGCCACGAGCCCTCGCGCATGGCGGGCCAGGCCTGCTCCTGCACCACACCAGGGCGTGGCGCGTAAGCCGGTACCTCGCTCACCGTCCCTGCCCCACCGAAGCAAAGGTGTCACACTGTCGCGGATCGCCCGACTCGAAGCCGCGGCGAAACCACTGCCGGCGTTCGGCGGACGACCCGTGCGTGAAGGATTCGGGTCGCACGCGGCCACCACCCATCTGCTGCAGGCGGTCATCACCCACGGCCGCAGCGGCGTTGAGTCCCTCGTCGATGTCGCCCGGCTCGAGCATGTTGGCGCGCGCCGCATCGAAGGCCCACACGCCGGCGTAGCAGTCGGCCTGCAGTTCCATGGCCACCGACAGGCGGTTGCGCGCACCGGGATTCTCACCCTGCAGACACCGCACCCCCTTTTCGTGACCCAGACCATTCTCCCCATCGGGCCCCCCCCATAGCGCACGCGCACGCGCTCCGCCAAATGCCCCCGCCGCGCGCCGCACGGCTCGACACTT
>JACVCT010000114.1 GCA_016741895.1 Gemmatimonadaceae bacterium
CCCCCACCCATGCCACCGCCCGCACCGCCACTCGCGCCGCGACGATCTTCGAGATTGCGGCTTCGTCCACCTGGTATCCAGCGCATGGGACTCCCTGTAGTAAAGAGGGCGACGCGTGAGGACGCCGAAGCGCTCAGCGCGTCGATCGGATAGTCACGAATTCCACATCATCGGCGCCCACCGCGCGCAGCCACACCAGCACCTCCGGCATCCGTTCCGGAGGGAAGGTGCCCGGCGTGCCGGCAATGCGTCGGCGCAGTGTCAGCACGCGGCCGGATTGACTCCACGCGGACTCATAGCTGCCGAAGAAGCTCACCGCGCGCACGGGCGGCGGCAACTCGGCCGTCCAACCATCGGGGAGTGTGACCTGCCACTCGATCACACTTTCGCTGGGCGGCAACAGACGCGCGGCATCGATAGGCATGCGCCGCGCCGGTGACGATTCAAGACTGCGCACGGCCCCCGCAAACTGTCGGGCGGGCCCGCGCAGTGGCGGCGGCACCTGCAGGACACGCGCGCTGCCCACGCTGCGCACCGCGCGGTCGTACTGCACGCGATAGCGCAGGCGTGGCGTGGCCGACAGATCGAGCCCGTCGAACCCCTCGAGTGCCGTGATCTGCACGTTGTCCAGCACGCCACCGCCGATGCGCTGCGCCATGCCACGCATGAGCCCATCGCGACGTGCCGAATCCGGCGCCGCAGCCATCACGGCGCGCATGGCCAGCGCCATGTTGCCACGCGCCGTTTCTTCACTCGTGCCCTCGGCGTGCCCCAGACTGTCCACCACCACCTGCATGCGCGTGCTGGTACCGTGCGCGCCAGGTGCGGCGGTGGAGATGGTGATGGGACGCGCCGAACCATCGCCCGCCACCTGCAGCGCAAAGGCGCCCTGGTAGCTCTGTGGCAGTTCGCCGTACGGTACGAGATCCGCCGTAAGGTCGGTGAGCTGCCAGCCTCCGTTCTGCGGTACCGCCGCAATGGCGTGATTGAACTGCAGCACGCTGGGCAGGTCGGCCAACGGGCGACCCGCGGTGGACAGCAGCACCGGCTCCGCCCCGATGCCGGCATGCCGCAGCAGCGCAACAAACAACGTCGTCTTGTCCTTGCAGTCACCGACCCCAGATTGCAGCACCTCCTGCGGTGTGCGTGGCTGATAGCCACCCAGGCCGAGCGAGATGGACACGTAGCGCACGTCCTGCGCCACCCATCGGTGCCAGGCACGGAGCGTGTCCTCGCGCGAACGCGCGCCCGACGCGCGCAACACCGAGTCCGCGCGCTGCAGTACGTCCGGCGTCAGCGCGTACCGGGCGCGGGCGAGCGCATCGTACCAGCGGGCCACCGGCGTCCAGTCGCCGGCCGGGCCCACCACGACGCTGGGCACGACATCATTGGAGTCGGCGGCAAACGGTTCGGGGCGCAGTGGCGGCGGGTCGCTGAGTGCCCATCGATACAGCCGGCGTCCGGCGGAGTCGCGCTCCGTGCGCCGCGCCGTGAGGTTGCGCTCGATCACGCGCAGCGGCATGGCCGTCGGCGCGTCCACTTCAAAAATGGATTGCCGCACCGGCGCCGGTCCGCTCTGCGACCAGCGCGCGTACACGTCACCGGGACGTGGTGGCGTACGCTGTGTGATCGTATACGCCATGTCGATGATGACCCCGGCCGACACTCCCGCCAGCGACAAACGTCGCACACGCTGCCCGGTGTAGATGGGCGCATTCATCGACACCGGCACTTCGGCGTCCTGCGATTGCGCCACCGAGTCGCTCAGCACCTCACCATTCGGGCGCAGCACCCGCACCCAGTGCAGCGTGAGTTGCTGCATGCCACCGTGATACCCGATGGCACGCTCGGCGGCCCCGCGCACGGCGTTGGCATCGAGCACCTGCACCACCTGGCGCAGCGTCGTCTCCGATCGCCCGTCGGCTTCCACACGGTAGCGACGCTCGTCGAGCAGAGCGACAAACGGCACACCACGCACCCGCTCCGCATCCACGGCCAGTCGCACAATGCTGTCCGAGGGCGCCGACGGCCGGGCCTGCGCCGACAGCATCGGCACGCCCGAGATCGACATCACGCCAAGCAACGCGAGGGCGCCGCGGCAGAACGACATGAACAGGCGACGGGTCATGAGGAATCATAACCCGCCGCCCGCTTCTTGCCGTTCGCTCTTGCCGTTCGCTTTTTGCCGTCCGCCGTCCGGTTACAGTCGCAACAGCAGCGCGGTGAGCAGGAGGAGAATGAGCAGCGATGACCCCGACACAAAGGGACGCAAGACGCCGCGCATGCTCAGGCCGCCATCCGGTCGCCGACCTCGGCGAAGGCGAGACTCACGGCGCGGCGTGCGCCGCGTTTGAGTGCGCGGGTGACGTTGCGCGCGTAGCGCACGAAGTTGGCCCCGGCCCACGGGAATCGCGCAAAGAACTCGAAGGGTAGCAGATCTCCCTTCAGTCGGTTGCAGGGCGCGCAGGCAGACACGAGGTTCCCGATGTCGTGCGCACCGCCGCGGGCCACCGGAATCACATGATCGAGGGTGGCGGTGCGCTGATCGAGACGCGTGGCGCAGTAGACGCAGCGCTGTCCGCAATCACGCAGGGCGCCTTTGCGCAGTGCCTGTTTTCGGGCCACCTGTCCCCGAAACGACGACGCCCCGGCTGCGGCGCGGGCGCCGGAGGCGGGGCGGGACTGGGCAGAGGGGCGACGACGACGGCTCGGGAGGAGCCGGACGCCGGACGAGCGGGACAGCGTCCCGCCGGACCGTGAGCTACCGCGAATGGAGCGCATCATCCTCCTGGGCAACCAAGTGGACACGCCAGCATCGGAAGCGCCACCGGGATCGGGTGGCGCCGCCGCCTTCGAGGTGCATGGGGACTGCCGGACACGTCCAACGCATGGCCGCGTTGCCTGCAATCGCGAATGCTGCGCGACTATAGGGTCACGAACCTGCTGCCGTCAAGAGTGGGTTGCGCCTTCCGGCGCCGCTGTTGCCGATCAGTGGCCGATTGGTGGCCGGTCAGTTGCGCAGCGGGTCGCGCAGCTGGCTGCCGATGCGGGCCGCCATGGCATCGAGCTGCTGCCGGTTGGGCATCACCGATCCCGGGAACGGCAGCGGCACATCGAATCCGTCGCCATCCCGGCGCGGGATCAGGTGAATGTGGTAGTGCATCACGTTCTGGCCGGCCGCCGCACCCGAGTTGACGACGATGTTCATGTCGCTGGCCCCGGCCGAGGCCTGCACCACCGGAATGAGCCTGGTGGCCACCTGATACAGGTGCAGCCCCACCGAACCCGGAATGTCCTGCAGCACTTCGTAGTGCTCGCGGGGGACCACCAGTACGTGACCGGGGTTCACCGGTTGAATGTCCATGAACGCGATGGCCGTCGCATCCTCGTAGCATATGGAGACTTCGGCGGCGCCCCGGATCAGGTCACAGAAAATGCAGTGACCGGACGAGGGGACACGGGGAGCGGTTGGGGCGTGCATGGGCAAGGTGGGGCGGCAGGTGGGACATTGAGCGGACCCTGTCAACCTGCGGCAAACGGCAGCGGCCGGCAACCAGTGAGCGTATCCCAAACGTCCCCGCGCGGAAATCGGTCGCTGACGCCCCCATTTGGGCTCCAAGTCCGCTAAATTTCCAGAGTTCGTCGCATAATCTTCCGTTTTCATCGAGCAAGCCGATGGCCACTTCGACCCGTCCGAGCCGAGCCCGCAAGGGTGACGCCGCCGAGCCCGCGCTGACGACTTCCCCTCTCAGCCGCGAGCAGCTCCTCGACGCCTACCGCGTCATGTACACCTCGCGCCGGCTCGACGACAAGGAGATCCAGCTCAAGCGGCAGAACCGCATTTTCTTTCAGATCTCCGGCGCCGGCCACGAAGCCATTGGCACCGCAGCGGCCATGGCCCTGCGCCCCGCCTACGACTGGTTCTTCCTCTACTACCGAGATCGCGCGCTCTGCCTGCAGCTTGGCATGACGCCAGCCGAGATGCTCTACAGCGCCGTTGGTGCCGCCATCGACCCCAATTCGGGCGGCCGGCAGATGCCCAGCCACTGGGGCCACAAGGCGCTCAATATCGTGTCCGTGTCCTCGCCCACCGGTACGCAGTTCCTGCAGGCCGTGGGCAGCGCTGAATCCACGCTGCGCGCCCGGCAGCTCGACATCAGCGACGACACCTTCCCGGGCGACGACGTCACCCTCGTCACCACCGGTGACGGCACCACTTCCGAAGGCGAGTTCTGGGAGTCGCTCAACACGGCCACCAATCTCAACCTGCCGGTCGTGTACCTCGTCGAGGACAACGGCTACGCCATCTCGGTGCCGGTGGAGGTCAACACGGCCGGTGGCTCCATCTCCAAGCTCGTTTCGTCCTTCCCGGGCCTCTACATCCAGGAAGTGGACGGCTGCGACCTGCTGGCCTCGTACGAAGTCATGCAGCGCGCCGTGCAGCACGCCCGCGAGCGCAAGGGCCCAGCCCTCGTGCATGCCAAGGTCATTCGCCCCTACTCGCACTCGCTCTCCGACGACGAGGTGTTTTACCGTCCGCAGGAAGAGCGTGACGCCGACGCGGCGCGTGATCCGCTGGTGACCTTCCCGCGCTATCTCGTCGAGCAGGGGCTCGCCACGGAAACCGAGCTGCAGGCCATGCGTGACGCCGTGGACGCGGAAATTCTCGCGGCCACCGACGACGCGCTCGCGCAGCCGCAGCCGGCGCCCGAGACCGTGCCCTTTGCGGTGTACTCGCCCGACGTGGACACCACCTCGGAGCGCTTCGACACGGAGGACGACCCGCAGTTCAGCGGCGAGCCCACCACCATGGTGGACCTGCTCAACGCCTGCATGCGCGACGAGATGGCGCGCGACGAACGCATCCTCGTCTTCGGTGAAGACGTGGCCGACGTCTCGCGCGAGCAGTACCTCGGCAAGGTCAAGGGCAAGGGTGGCGTGTTCAAGGTCACGCACGGCCTGCAGACGAAGTTCGGCAGCGCGCGCGTGTACAACTCACCGCTCGCCGAAGCCAACATTGTCGGCCGCGCCATCGGTCTCGCGCTGCGCGGCTTCAAGCCTGTCGTCGAAATCCAGTTCTTCGACTACATCTGGCCCGCCTTCATGCAGCTGCGTGACGAGCTGGCCACCATGCGCTGGCGCTCCAACAACGCCTTCAGCGCGCCCGTGGTGGTGCGGACCACCTACGGCGGCTACATCCGCGGCGCCATCTATCACTCGCAGACGGGCGCGTCGCTGTTCACGCACAACCCGGGCCTGCGCGTGGTCTGCCCGAGCAACGCGCTCGACGCCAACGGCCTGCTGCGCACGGCCATTCGCGGCGATGACCCGGTCATCTTCCTCGAGCACAAGCACCTCTACCGCCAGACGTACAACAAGGGCCAGTACCCGGGCCCCAACTTCATGATTCCGTTCGGCAAGGCGGCCGTGTTGCGCGAGGGCAGCGACATCACGCTCGTCACCTACGGCGCGACGGTGCAGCGCGCGCTCGTGGCTGCCAAGCAGATCGCCGAGGAGGGCGGCCCGAGCGTGGAGGTCATCGACCTGCGCACGCTCTCGCCCTGGGATGAAGAGGCCGTGTTTGCATCGGTGCGCAAGACGGGCCGCGTGATCGTGGCCACCGAGGACTCGCTCTCGTGGGGCTACGGAGCCGAAATCGCCGCGCGCATTGCCGACGAGTGCTTCGCCTGGCTCGATGCACCCGTGCGCCGCGTGGCCAGCGCCGACACCTTCGTGGGCTACGCGCCCTCGCTCGAGGATGCCACGCTCCCCCAGGTGGAAACGTTCCGTCAGGCCTACGTGGAGCTGGCGGCGTACTGAACTCCGTCGTGGCACCGTACTGAAGTACGAACAACTCGAAACCCGAACTCAGAACCCGGAACTGATCAGTTTCGAGTTTTGGGTTCGGGTTTCGAGCTTTGGGTAGTCGCAACTCAAAACTCACCACTTCAACTCAACGCTCAGAGCTGACCGGACTGTCGGTCAGCTCTGAGCGTTGAGTTGAAGTATTGAGTTTCGAGTCGAGACAGTACAGATGGCGTTACGCCACCCGCTGCAGCACACGATCGGCACTGCGACCAATCTTCTTCGCGCCACCGGACTCCAACCGGAACTGCCCCACCAGTTCGGCCAGCATCTGCGCCTGGCCCGCCAGCTCCTCGCTCGCACTCGAGCTTTCCTCGGCGCTGGCCGCCACACCCTGCGTTACCGCATTCATCTGGCCCATGGCCGTGTTGACCTGATCCACGCCCTCGCGCTGACCATCCGAGGCCTGCGTGATGTCACCGACCGCTTCGTGCACCTTCTGCACCTGGCGATCGATCTGGCCGAGCCGCTCCGCCACCTGGCGCGAAATGACGCCGCCGCGTGTGGCCCGCTCCACCGACTGTTCGATGAGGGCCGAGGTTTGCCGCGCGGCATCGGCCGATCGAATGGCCAGTGCGCGCACCTCCTCAGCCACCACGGCAAAGCCCTTGCCGGCATCCCCCGCCCGCGCCGCTTCCACGGCCGCGTTGAGTGCCAGCAGGTTGGTCTGGAAGGAAATCAAGTCGATGGTCTTCACGATCTGCGCGGTCTGTTGCGCCGCGTCGCTGATGGCACGCACCGCCTGCTCCAGTTCGTGCATGGACTGCACGCCGTCCTGCGTGACATCGCGCGCTTCGCTGGCCAGCGCCTGCACCTGCCGCGCCGACTGCGCATTGCGCACGGCCGCGCCGCCCAGTTCTGCCAGGCTGGCCGTCGTTTCCTCCAGCGACGCCGCCTGCTCACTCGAACCCTGCGCCAGCGACTGACTGGTGGTGGCAATCTGATCGGCCGCGCTCGCGATCTGGTTCGTGGATGCCGACACATTGGTCAGCGCGTCGGACAACGCATCGATGGCTGCATTGAGCGAGGTCTTGATCTGGGCGTGGTCGCCCTGATAGTCCCCCTGCACCCGTACCGTCAGGTCGCGGTCCGCCAGGCGCGTGAGCACCGTCGAGGCTTCCTGCACCGGAAGAATCACCGCATCGAGCGTGGCGTTGAAGCCGCGCACCAGTTCCGCAAACGCACCCTTGAAGCGATCGGCATCGCCGCGCGTGGACAGCTGGCCGGCCGTGGCCGCAGCCGCCAGACGCGTGCTGTCGGCAATCAGTCCCTCGAGAG
The DNA here is from genome assembly GCA_016741895.1 of Gemmatimonadaceae bacterium. Lineage (GTDB taxonomy): Bacteria > Gemmatimonadota > Gemmatimonadetes > Gemmatimonadales > Gemmatimonadaceae > Gemmatimonas. The sequence continues at coordinate 7,144 of JACVCT010000114.1, forward strand.
AGGCGTGCAGATGCACGAACGACTGCCCCAGCACGTCGGCTTCCGAGCGTGGGGTCGTGCGCACCGACAGGTCTCCGGCCGCCAGGCGCGAGGCCGAGTCGGCGAGACCGCGCTGCGCATCCACCATGCTTGCAAAAGCCTGTGACAGCGCGCCCGTTTCGTCGGCCTGCGCCAGCGGCTGGACCGGGGTGAGGTCACCCAGGGCGAGGCGTCGTGCGGAGGCCGCCATGTCCTGCAGGGGGCGCCCGATGAGACGGGCCAGCAGCACACCGGCCGCCACGGCGAGCATCACCGCCAGCGCCACTACCGCCAGCGTCACCCACAGGGCACGCGCCGCCGCCGCCGCGTTGTCAGCCGCCAGCGCACCGGCGTCAGCCACCTTGGCCTTCTGAATGTCCTCGATGGCCGCTTCCACGGCCTTGGCCTCGCGGACAATGTCGCCGTTCATCAGGGCCTTGGCACCCGCCGTATCCCCTGCGGCTGCCAGCGCCACGGTTTGATCGCGCAGCGGCACGAAACGCTTGCGCGCCGCATTGAGCGAGTCAACACGGGCCCGCATCTCGTCGCTCACCACGGTGGTCGTGAACGCCTTGATGGTGGTGTCGAGGTCCACGGTGAGTCCGGCAATGACCTGCTTGCGCTCTTCGAGCTGCGCGGCCGATTCGGAATTGAACAGCACATCCCGGACATTCACGCGGATGCGCTGGAACTGCTTCGCCACGTGACCGATCTGCGAGAGCGGCACGGTCATGCGTTCGTACAGCACCTGGTCGGCGGCGGTCATGCGCCGCATGGTGACGACGCTTTCCACGCCGACTGCAGCGGCTGCTGCAGCTACCGCGAGGAAGGCAATGAGGAGTTTCGTGGCAATGGGGCGGTCGAGAAACCAGCGCACTGGGGAGTCCGGAACGAGAATGGGTACCGCATCGTGCCGGAGGCGACTTCACCCCGCAGCGCTGCGGTACCCATCCTTGTATGTCGGTTCCTTGAAACGAATACTTTATCAGGGAATCCCGGACCGTCCGGTCTTAGGAGAGCGACCGGGCTTGCTACTTCTTCTTGATCAACCCACCCAGTCCCTTCTTGAGCGCATCCTTGGCGCTGGGCTTCTCCTCCGCCTTGCCGTTCTTGGCCGCCTCGGCGTTCGCGCTGTCCATCGACGCCTTGGCATCGGCCATCATCTTCGTCATGTCCAGCACCTCGTAGCCCTTGGGGATCTCGAACATCGACGGATCGATGTCGCCCGCCTTGAGGTCGGTGACTTCCATGGTCATGACGTCGGTGGTCACCTTGCCCTTCTTGTCGGTCTGCGAGGACCAGGTGACGGTCTTGAGCGGCATGCCCTTGCGGCCGTACTCGTTGTTGTAGGCCTTGAGCTGCTCGGCCAGCTCCGGATTCGTGCTGCGCACGCCGGCGCCAAAGGACTTGGCCCACTGTTCGAACGAGCCCTGCCCGATGTCGATCTGCGCGATCCACTGATCGCTGGAGTCGTTGCTCACGATCTTCTGGTCGGGCATCATCATGGCCTTGAGCTCCATGGTGCTGCTGTACCAGGTGCGCACCTTGCGGGTCTTGTAACCCAGCATGGGCTCGCCGGCCCCGAGATCCTTGAAGCGGAAGGACGTGTTGCTGATGGTCATCTTGAGCATGGGGTTGTTCATCAGCGCCCCCAGCCCGCTGCCGAAGCCATCAGCCGTCATCATGATGACCTGCTTGTCCTTCGGGTTGACCACCAGGAACTTCTGCGCGTCGCCCTGGATGATGACGTAGCCGTCCTTCTTGCCGAGCGGCGTCATGCCCTCCACGTAGTCCATGCGGATGTTGCCATTCGCCATGCGCACGGTGGCAAACATGTTCGACGCCTCGCGCCGGCGCTTGTCATCGGACGTGGAGGTGACGCGATAGTTGAACGTGATGCCGGAGGCGCGCGGTGTGGTAGCCTTGGCCGGCGGCACGATCATGGCGGAGACGTGGCGGGCGGGTACGCTCAGCGCCACGGCGCTCAGGGTCACAGCGCCCAGCGCCACGATCGCTCGCGTCGCCCGGCGTCGGTGCAACGTGTTGGTCATTGGGGAGTCCTCGGAGGTGGAGTGCAGAGTCGCAGCGAATTGTGGAAATTTACGGCCGCGCGAAGAGGCTGTCGAGGAAACGCTTCGTGGCCAGCGTGGCAGGCACAACCGCAGTGCCGTGTGTGAGCGTGCTGCCCACATTCACGGCTGCCACCGACTCGGTGCCGCGGGCCCGCATGATGCCCTGCGCCGTGAGCGCGTTCTGCGGGGGCACGTCGATGTCCGCGCCGCCGTAGTAGAGACGCACCGGAGTGTTCGGTTTCCAGTCGTACACATCGTTGTCCACCAGCGCCTGCCAGAAGAGGTCGTTGGTATCCACCGCGATCTTCGTCACGAAGGTGGACACGAGCAGATCCTGCGGCGTGCGCGGCAGCGTGGCGAGCTGTGCGTCGGTTGCCGACCCATTCAGAATGGCGTTCGTCACCGTGATGGCCTCCGGGCGCACGAACAGCGACAGGGCACCGAGATTGTACACGGTGGACATCGAACCGGTGATGAGTGCCGTGTAGCCCACGGCCGGCGGATAGGGCGGATTGAGCAGCAGCGCCGTGCGCACCGTACCCGACAGGTCGTAGGGCCCGGACATGCCGGCTGCGCCACGCACCGGGAATTCCGTGGTGAAATTGCGCTCCAGTTCGCGCAGCACGCCCAGCGCCACCGCGCCGCCCTGCGAATAGCCGGTGACAAAGAGCCGGTTGCGATCGACACCCACACTGCGCTGTGTGGCCAGTGTGCGTGCCGCGCGCATCAGATCGATGGCTGCGGAGGCGTGCGTCTGCTGATGCAGATACAGCTGCACCCCGGTGCTGCCCCCGAGTCCCAGATAGTCGGGCATGACGACGATGTGGCCGTCGGTGCCGAAGACCGTGCCGAACACCCGGCCCTCCGCGGCAAAGGGATTGCTGGGCACATTGTTGCGGGCCGTCACCGTGCCGTGCATGTAGGCCACGGTGGGCAACGCGGTACTTGCGCCAACCGGGAGATAGACCGCGCCGGTGGCCTCGGTGAGCTGTCCGTTGAGGCCCGGCGTGCGATAGCGCACGGTGAAGCCCTGCACGTCATAGCGCGGCGTGAACACGCCGGCACCGCCGGCTCCGGCAATGACCGCTCCCGCTTCAATGCGGGTGATGATGGCCGGGAACGGCGTCGCGCTCACCAGTTCGCCGCGGCCGGTGGCATTGGGCGCCACCACCGGGGGCTTTTCGAGCGTCGGTCGAGACGGCCCCGGATTCGGCGCGGTGGTGCTGTCACCGCCGCAAGCGGTGATCGCCAGCGCCAGCGCGAGTGAAACAAGGACGGCCGGGCGGCGACCGGTCAGGAGGGATCGGGGGGCGACACGCAGCATGACATTCCTCTCGGGGAGAACTGAGGCCCGGGACCTGGGCGACGAGGCAATGTATCTACGCGAGGCCCGGCTGTGCGGTGTCAGGCCTGCGCCTCGTCCCGCGCCAATACCACATGCAGCGTCGCTGTGGGCCGAAACCCGTACGCATCGTATTTCCCCTTGTCCCCTCTCCCGGAGCCCCGATGTTCCCGCCTTCCTGGCGTCGCCCGGCGACGCTGCCCCTCCTGCTCTCGGCGGCCCTCTCCGCCACCGCCCTGTCGGCCGAAGCCCAGCCGGCCCCTGCGGCCGCCAGGCCGGCCCCCCACGCCATGACGCCGGCCGACATCGCCGCCTGGAAGACCCTGCGCGGCGCGACGCTGTCCAACGACGGCGCCTGGTTTGCCTACATCCAGGCTCCCAATGAAGGCGACGCGGAGGTCATCGTTCGCCAGACCAGCGCCGGTGGCAAGGTCCATCGTTTCCCCATCGGTGAAGCGCCGGCGGCCGGTGGTGGCCCGGGCGGCGGCGGCACAGCAGGCCTGCAGCTTTCGGGTGATGGCAAGTGGGTGGCCATGCTCGTCTATCCCAAGGCCGCCGACGCCAAGCGGCTGAGCCAGCAGCGCCGTCCCATTCAGACCAAGGCCCTGGTGGTGAATCTCGCCACCGGTGAGCAGAAGGAATTCGAGCGCGTGCGCCGCATTCAGCTGGGTGGCGACGCGCCGCGCTGGCTGGCCATGCATGCGTATGGTCCCGACGCGCCGGCTGGTGGTGGTGCGGGCGGCGGTGGTGGTCCGGCGCCGGGAGCGCCCGGCATGGGCGGCAACCTCTTTGGCGGTGGCGGTGGCGGCGGCGCCACGGGCACCGACCTGCTGCTGCACGAACTCGGCACGAGCACGTTGTTCAATGTCGGCAACGTGTCCGACTTCGCCTTTGACGACAAGGCGCGCTGGCTCGCCTACACCATCGATGCCCGCGAGCGTATCGGCAACGGCGTGCAGCTGCGCGACCTGAGCACGGGTGTGGTGCAATCCCTCGATGCGGACAAGGCGCTGTATCGCCGGCTCGCGTGGAGCGACACGCTGCCCGCGTTGTCCTGGCTCAAGGGCACGGTGGACAGCGCGGCCACCGACACCACCTGGGCGGCGCTGGCCATTGCCGACATCGGCCGCGGCAATCGCCGCGTGACGGTGGGCGCAGGTGGCAGCGCGGCGCTTCCGAATGGCATGGAGGTGAGTCCCGATCGCACACCGCGCTGGACCGAGCGCATGGACGGTCTCGTGTTTGGTTTGCGAGTGGCCACGGTGCCCGTGCCGCGCAGCGAGCGCCTGGAAGACGACGAGCGTCCCACGCTCATTCTCTGGCACGGCAAGGATGCGCGCCTGCAGTCGCAGCAGCTGGTGCAGGAGCAGGCCGACCGCGGCTTCTCGTTCATTGCCACGCTCTTCCCGGAGACGGGCAAGGTGGTGCAGCTCACCGACGAGGTCGTGCGCACGGGTA
>JACVCT010000115.1 GCA_016741895.1 Gemmatimonadaceae bacterium
TTCTCGAGCCGCGCGAGAGCGAAGCGCTCAAGGCGGCGCGTGCGCAGGATCCGCACGAGGTTACGCCTCTGGAAGAAGAGCGGGATCATGCGTGGACGCTCGAGCGCCTGCTTGCGTCGCCCACCATCGCGAGCAAGCGCTGGGTCTGGCAGCAGTACGACTCCACCGTGCGCACGAGCACGGTGCGCGGCCCCGGCAGTGATGCGGCCGTGGTGCGCCTGCGTGGCACCGACAAGGCCATTGCGCTCTGCATTGACGGCAATGGCCGGCATGTGGCGCTGTCCCCGCGCAACGGTGGACGGGCGGCCGTATGTGAGGCGGCGCGCAACGTGGCCTGCACCGGCGCCCGCCCCAAGGCCATCACCAACAACCTCAACTTCGGCAATCCCAAGAAGCCCGAGGTGTACTTCCAGTTGAGCGAGGCCATTGCCGGCATGGGAGAAGCCTGCACGGTGCTGGAGACCCCGGTCACCGGCGGCAATGTGTCGCTCTACAACGAGAATCCGCAGGGCGCCATTCACCCTACGCCGACAATTGGCATGGTGGGTCTGGTTGAATCGCTCGCGCATGTCACGCCATCAGCCTTCCAGCAGGAAGGCGACGAGATCGTGCTGCTCGGCGAGTGCACCGACGAACTGGGCGCCAGCGAGTATCTGCTCCCGGGGCACGGCCTCACCATCGGTGCGCCGCCGGTCTGCGACCCGGCCGTGGAACGCCGCCTCATCGATGCCCTGCTCGAGGCCATCGGCGCGGGTGTGGTGCGTTCGGCGCACGACTGCAGTGATGGCGGGCTGGCGGTGACGCTGGCCGAGTGTGCGATGCTTGATCGCTCGCGACTCTTCGGCTTCTCCGTGGATCTCTCGCCCTGGGCCCTGCTGCCGCACCGTGCAGTGCTCTTTGGTGAGGCGCATGGCCGCGTGGTACTGTCCACGGCGGACAGCGCCGCCGTGTTGCGCATCGCCGCGGCGCATGGCGTTCCCGCCCGCGTGATTGGCCGGGTCACCAACGCCGACGCCGGCGCGCAGTTCACCATTTCCGACGACACCTTCCGCGCGCCGGTGGCCTGGTTGGCCAAGGCGTTTCACGAGGCCATTCCGCAGGCCATGGACGGCGAGACGCCGGCCGAGCATGCGGTGTCAGCCTCGCACGCGCCGGTCACTGACTGAGCAGGAGCTACATACATGTGCGGAATCTTCGGGATCTATGGCCACCGCGATGCGGCGGCCCTGACGCAACTGGGCCTCTATTCGCTGCAGCATCGCGGGCAGGAGTCGGCCGGCATCGTGGCCGTGGACGATGCCACCGGTGCGCGTGTGGTGCGCGCCATGGGGCTCGTGTCGGAGGGGTTTGACGACGAGGAGATGGAGTCGCTGCAGGGACCCATCGCCATTGGTCATACGCGCTACAGCACGGCCGGTGCGTCGGCCATCGAGAACGCCCAGCCCATTCTGGCGCGTGTCCGTCGTGGGCACATCGCGTTGGCCCACAACGGCAATCTCACCAACGCCGTCGAGCTGCGACGCGACCTCGAGGATGGCGGTGCCATCTTCGCCAGCACGATGGACTCCGAGGTCATCGTGCACCGCATCGCCCGCGCCACGGGGGACACGCCGGAAGCGCGGGTGGCCGAGGCGCTGCGCGGCGTGGAAGGTGCCTACTGCCTGCTGGTCGTGCTCGACGAAACGGTGGTGGTCGCGCGCGATCCCCATGGCTGGCGCCCGCTGGTGATGGGACGCCTTGCCGATTCCTGGGTGTTCGCGTCTGAGACCTGCGCGCTCGATATCGTTGGCGCAGTGGTGGAACGTGAGGTGCTGCCGGGCGAAATCGTGGCGGTCGATCGGCATGGTGTTCGCTCGCTCATGGCGCTGGAGGCCTCGCCGGTCACGCGCTGCGTGTTCGAGCATGTGTACTTCGCCCGGCCGGACAGCAAGGTGTTCGGCGGGTCGGTCGATCGCTCGCGTCGTGCACTGGGCCGCCAGCTCGCCCGCGAGTGCCCGGCCCCCACTGCCGATGTGGTCTTTGCCGTGCCCGATTCCTCCAATTCGGCCGCGCTCGGCTTTGCCGAGGAATCGCGCCTGCCCTACGAGCTGGCGCTCATTCGCAATCACTACGTCGGACGTACCTTCATCCAGCCCACCCAGGCCGGGCGCAATGCCAAGGTGAAGGTCAAGTACAACCCGGTGCGCGAGATCATCGAGGGCAAGAGCGTGGTCATGGTGGACGACTCCATCGTGCGTGGCACCACCACGCGCGGCCTGGTGTCCCTCGTGCGCGCGGCCGGTGCCCGCGAGGTCCATATGCGCGTATCCAGTGCGCCCATCATCAGTCCGTGCTACTATGGCATCGACACGCCGCGCCGCGAGGAGCTCATTGCGGCGCAGATGACCCACGAGGAACTCACCCGCCACCTGGGCGTTGATTCCCTCGGATACCTCTCGATCGACGGCATGCTCTCGGCCATGCCGGAAGGGCCGAAGGGGTATTGTCATGCGTGTTTCTCGGGCCAGTACCCCACCGCCACGCCGGCGGAGCCCGAGCTGCTGCGTGCCGGTAGTGCCGCGGGACTCCCCAGAGGTCGCTGACCTCACCCATTCACCCTGCAGTCTGCGAGTGTCCCTGATGCAACGCTCCGTCTACTCCTTCGGCAATGGCAGGGCGGACGGAACGCGGGACATGAAAACCAAACTGGGAGGCAAGGGCGCCAACCTCGCCGAGATGACGAATCTCGGGGTGCCCGTGCCTCCCGGTTTCACAATTGCAGCCGATCAATGCATGGCGTATCTGGCGGACCGGCAGGTGGCGGACGCCCTGCGGGAGGAAGTGGCCGCGGCGCTGTCGCAACTCGAAGAGGCATCCGGCAAGCGCTTCGGCGATGCGGCCAATCCGCTTTTGGTAAGTGTGCGCTCCGGCGCGGCCGTGAGCATGCCCGGCATGATGGAGACCATCCTCAATCTCGGGCTCAACGACCACACGGTGGCGGGACTGGCGGCCGCAAGCAGCAACCCCCGCTTCGCCTGGGACTCCTATCGCCGCTTCGTGCAGATGTACGGCGATGTGGTCATGGGGGTACCCATCCATCGCTTCGAGCAGCTGCTTGCCACCAAGCGACTGGTCACGGGCGCGGCGAGCGACGCCGAGCTGTCCGCCGAGGCGCTGCAGTCGCTGGTGGGCGAGTATCACCAGCTGGTGCACGCGGTCACCGGCCGGGACTTTCCGCATGATCCGCAGGTGCAGCTCTGGGGCGCCATCGAGGCGGTGTGGCAATCCTGGACGCTCAAGAAGGCCGTCGACTACCGGCGTGTGAACGGCATCGCGCACGACCTTGGCACTGCGGTCAACATCGTGGCCATGGTGTTCGGCAACATGGGCGATGATTCCGGCACGGGCGTGGCCTTCACGCGCGACCCGAGCACGGGGGAGCACCGCTTCTACGGCGAGTTTCTCGTCAATGCGCAGGGTGAGGATGTCGTCGCCGGCATCCGGACGCCGCTGCCCATCGAGGAAATGGCGCAGCGACTGCCCGGCGCCTATGAGCAGTTGCTAGAAACGCAGCATCGCCTCGAGCATCATTTCCGCGACATGCAGGACATCGAGTTCACTGTCGAACGCGGAAAGCTGTATCTGCTGCAGACACGCACCGGCAAGCGTACCACAGCGGCGGCGCTGCGCATTGCGCTCGACATGGTGGATGAGGGCTTGATCACGCCGCGCGACGCCGTGCGACGCATTCAGCCGGCGCAGCTCGATCAGGTGCTGCATCGGGTCATTGCCGCGACGGCGCACGCGACGCCCATTGCCGTGGGCCTGCCGGCCAGTCCGGGCGCGGCGAGCGGCATGGCGGTGTTCGATCCCGACGTGGCTGAGCAGCGCGCACAACGCGGTGAGCAGGTGGTGCTGGTGCGTGAGGAAACCACACCCGAAGACTTCCATGGCATCGTGGCGGCGCGCGCAGTGCTCACCGCTCGTGGTGGCATGACCAGTCATGCTGCCGTGGTGGCGCGCGGCATGGGCAAGTGCGCCATCGTGGGCTGCACCGCGCTCGAGATATCGCATGAGCAGCGCAGCATGAAGGTGGGCGACGTGACCGTCACCGAAGGGGAGTGGCTGACGCTCGATGGTGGCACCGGCCGAGTGTTCCTCGGCGATCTGCCCACGCAGCCCAGTGAGGTCATGCGCGTCATCAACGGCGCCGTGGCGCCGGAGGATGCCCCGTCGTACCAGCGCTTCCATCGCCTCATGGCCTGGGCCGATGCGGATCGTCGCCTGCGGGTGCGCGCCAACGCTGACACACCGCGCGACGCCCGCGTGGCGCGCAACTTCGGCGCCGAAGGCATCGGGCTCTGTCGCACCGAGCACATGTTCTTCGAGGGGGATCGCATCACCGCCATGCGCGAGATGATCGTCGCCCGCGATGAGGGGGGACGTCGGCGCGCACTCGAGAAGTTGCTGCCCATGCAGCGCGCCGACTTCGAGGGCATCTTCCAGGCCATGGACGGCCTGCCGGTGACCATTCGCCTGCTCGATCCGCCCCTGCACGAGTTCCTGCCGCATGGCGGCGAGGAATCGTCACTGCTGGCCGCGTCGCTCGGCCTCTCACGGCAGGAGTTGCAGCGGGTGGTCTCGGCACTGCGCGAAACGAACCCCATGCTGGGGCATCGTGGCTGCCGTCTCGGGATCGTGTACCCGGAAATCACCGAGATGCAGGCGCGCGCCATCTTCGAGGCGGCGGTGCGCGCGCAGCGGCGTGGGATCGACGTGCAGCCCGAGATCATGGTGCCTCTGGTGTCCGACGTGTCGGAACTCCGGCATCAGCGGGCCATCATCGAGCGGGCCGCGGAGCAGGTCATGGGCGTCATGGGCGATCAGGTGCAGTATCTCGTGGGTACGATGATCGAACTGCCGCGCGCTGCCCTGACCGCCGATGAGATTGCGGCCGAGGCCGACTTCTTCTCCTTCGGCACCAATGATCTGACGCAGACCACCTTTGGCCTGTCGCGTGATGACGCCGGTCGCTTCCTGCCGCACTACCTCGACCGCGGCCTGCTGCCCGATGACCCGTTCCAGGTGCTCGACACCAAGGGTGTGGGCAAGCTCATCCGACTTGCCGTGCGCGACGGGCGCGACACGACACCGGGGCTCAAGGTGGGCATCTGCGGGGAACACGGCGGCGACCCGCGCAGCGTGACCTTCTGCCATCAGTCCGGCTTCGACTACGTGTCGTGCTCGCCATTTCGCGTACCGGTGGCCCGATTGGCGGCTGCGCACGCGGCGCTGGCGTCCTAGCGCGTGGCGCGCTATCGTCGCGCCATGACACTCCCCCACACCACCCCCCGCGATCCCGCCCGTCCGCGCCGTAGTTCGGCCGCCGCGCGGGTTCGTCTTGCCGCTGTGGTTGTACTCGGTGCCTTCGCCATGCCAGCCACCGAGGCACTGGTTGCCCAGGCGGCGCCTGCGACGGCTCCGGCGACCGCTTCGCTGCCACCGGCCGCGCGCCCGGCCGACGTGGCGTCGCTCGACGCCATTCTGGCCGCGCTGTACGACGTGATCTCCGGTCCGGCCGGCCAGAAGCGCGACTGGGATCGCTTCCGCTCCCTGTTCATTCCCGGAGCGCGCCTCATTCCCACCGGTGGACCGGCCGGCCAGCCGGCAAGAGCCGTGGTCTGGACACCGGAAGAGTACGCGCAGCGCGCCGGCGCCAGCCTCGAGCGCGATGGCTTCTTCGAGCGGGAGATCGGCCGGTCGGTGGACACCTTTGGCCGCATCACCCAGGTGTTCAGCGTCTACGACTCCAAGCGCACGCTGGCCGACGCCAAACCATTTCAGCGCGGCATCAACAGCATTCAGTTGCTGAACGACGGAACGCGCTGGTGGGTGGTCTCCATCTACTGGGACGCGGAGCGGCCCGACAATCCCATACCCGAACGCTACCTCAAGAAGTAGACAAAAAACACGAAGGGCCCGGATTGCTCCGGGCCCTTCGTGCTGAGTGGAGGTGAGGGGAATCGAACCCCTGTCCGAGACTAGATCCACCCCGGATTCTACGTGCGTATCCTGTTGATTGAGGTCTCCATCGGCTGGCCAACAGGAAGCCCACCTCAGGACAAGCCTTCTAGAGTTTCGCCTCGGTGCGGAAGGCGCACACCGAGACTAGCCCAGATTTGCGATACTCACGTGCCGCCCCGGGCGGGCTGCGCCGTGAGCACTGCTACGTAACCCGAAGGTTAGGCAGCGAGCGCGAGGTTGTTGTTCGCGATTGTGGTTTTCCCGAGTGTTTTACCAGGTGCTCGAGTACCTGGGCACGCTACCAGAATTTCACCAACCCCGTCGAAGCCAGTCACCCCCGGTTCGAACGGTCCTGCGTTGTACTGCACTCGTACACTACACCGGCCCATGTCGTTCCGGCAACCAGCGGCGGGCTGCCGCGTGCCGGCCTGCCAGACCGGTCAGGCCGCCTCGCAGGTCAGATCGGACACGTCCGGGTCTCGCGACGGCACACCACGCGCCACGTAGTCGTCGTAAAAGGCGAGATACTCGGTAAAGATGCGCTCCACTTCGGCAAAATCGCGCACCTGATGCAGGCGTGCACGCAGGTCGGCCGAATTCGGCAGCCCCTTCACGTACCAGCCCAGATGTTTGCGGAACTCGAGGGCCGCACCCACGGCGTCCACCTCATAGGCCTGCACCATGCGCGCGTGCTCGAGCGCCACCGCAAAGCGCTCGGCCACCGGCGGCGTGTCCGGCATGGGCTGCCCGTCGAACAGGGCACGCGCCTGACGAAAGATCCACGGCTGTCCGTAGGACCCGCGCCCGATCATGATGCCGTCGGCGCCGGTGTGGTCGAGCATGCGCTTGGCGTCCTGCGGCGTCTTGATGTCGCCGTTGCCCAGCACCGGAATGTCCAGCGCCTGGGCCACCATGGCGATTTCATCCCAGTTGGCACTGCCGCTGTACATCTGCGTGCGGGTGCGGGCGTGCAGCGCAAACACCCGGGCACCGGCGTCCTGCATGCGCAGCGCGATGCCCACCGGGTCGCGCATCTCCTCGTTCCAGCCGCTGCGCGTCTTGACCGTGACCGGCAGGGGGGTGGCGCGGGACACCGAGCGGATGATGTCCTCCACCAGATCCATATCCTTGAGGCAGCCGGACCCGCCGTTGCGACGCACCACCTTCTTGACCGGGCAGCCGAAATTGATGTCCACGAAGTCCGGCGCAAACAGGTCGGTGACCATTGCGGCGGCATCGGCCATGGCCTTGGGATCCGCCCCGAAGATCTGCACCCCGATGGGTCGCTCCTCGGCTGCGAAGCGCAGCTTGCTGATGGTGGCCTGGTTTTCCCGGCGGATGCCTTCAGCCGACAGAAACTCCGTGACCACCACGTCCGCCCCGTGCTGATGGCACAGCCGGCGGAACGGGGACTCTGAAATCCCGGCCATGGGGGCCAGGTACAGGGGAGTCCGATTGGGGACGGAAAACGGGAACGTCTTGCGGGCCATGGAGTTGAAGCTACCACAGCCGGGGGGGCCCGGCAACGCGTGCCGAACCGGACTGTTTGACTCAGGGCGTCCGGGTGTTAGCATACGAGGCTATGGAACTGCGCGAGTTCTTCTCCGAAGACGCTGTCCAGCTCGAGCTGCAAGGCACGAGCAAGGACGAAATTCTCAAGGAACTCATCGGGCTGCTCAAGCTCGATGAGAAGTCCGAGGGCATGCTGTTCAAGATGCTCAAGCGACGCGAAAACCTCGGCTCAACGGGGATCGGTCGTGGCATCGCGATTCCGCATTGCCGCTCGCTCGTCGTGAACCGTCTTCGGGTGGCCTTTGGCCGCAAGCGAGACGGGGTGGACTTCAAGGCCATCGACGACAAGCCCGTCAACTTCTTCTTCCTCATCGTCGCGCCGCCGCTCGAGGTCTCCAACCAGTACCTGCCGGTACTCGGGAAGATCGCGCAGTTCAGCAAGGAGAGCGACGTGCCAGGCCGTCTGCTCGAGCTCGAGACACCGGCGCAGTTCATGGCCCTGCTTGAAGAGAAGCGCGTCTAGACGCGTTTATCCCTCGATGGCGAATCAGCACAGCGCGGCGTTCACGGTCTCACGTGGACGCCGCGTCGAGTATCCGGCGGATGGTTCCGAGGAGTTCGCTGGCGCTGAATGGTTTGGCAACGAGTGCGAGTTCACGCGCCGCAACGCCGCGCATGACGGCATCGTCGTCCGCGAAGCCGCTCATGAACACCACGCGCATGTTCGGGTAGCGATGTTCAACACGGGCCACGAGCTCGGGTCCCGACACGTCGGGCATGACGACATCACTGAGCAGCAGTTGCGGTGGCACACCCATCGCGGCGAGTGCGGCCTCGGCCTCCGCCGCGCCGGCCGCCGATGACACCTGATAGCCGGCGCGGGCCAGCAGGGCCACCGTGGCCGAGCGTACGGCGGAATCATCCTCCACCACGAGGATGTGCTCGCGGCCACGCATGGACGCAGCGGGTTGATCGGCCCGCGTTTCGCGCGTAGCCGCCTGCATGGCCGCCGGAAAGCTTAGGTGAAAAGTGGTGCCCGCTCCGGGCGCGCTGGTCACGCGAATGTCACCGCGCGATCCGGTGACGATGCTGTAGACCATGGCCAGTCCGAGACCCGTGCCGCGGTCCCGGGACTTGGTGGTGAAGAAGGGTTCGAAGATGCGTGGCAGCACATCAGCGGCAATGCCCTGCCCGCTGTCCGAGACGGTCAGCGTCACCCGATCATCGCCACGCCGGCGCGTGGTGAAGGTCAGGCGACCGCCCTGCGGCATGGCATCGCGCGCATTGGCCGCCAGGTTGAGGATGACCTGCTCGAATCGCTCGGGCGAGAACATCACCGCCGGCACGTCGGCCGCGCAGTCCAGTTCGACGGCCACCCGCTCACCCACGAGACGCGTGACGAGATACTCGAGCCCCTGCAGTTCGGCGTTGATGTCGATCGGATCTTCCTGTACCACCTGACGCCGGCTGAACACGAGGATCTGTTTCGTGAGATGAGACGCGCGCTGGGCGGCCGCGAGGATTTCGGAGGCCTCCCGTCGCTCGTCGTCATCGAGTGCCGGCGCATCGCGGAGCAGCTCCGCATTGGTGGCGATCGCCGAAAGGTAGTTGTTGAAATCATGCGCAATGCCCCCGGCGAATGCGCCGAGCGCCTCGAGTTGCTGCGCCTGTTGCAACGCCGCGCGCGACTGCTCGAGCGCCACCTCGGCGCGCAGGCGATCGGTGACGTCGAGCAGCACGCCCATGGCCAGGGTCTGGTTCTGACGTTCCAGTCGCCCGATCACGAGTTCCATGGTGCGCAGATCGCCGCGTGCATCGGGCACCTGCCATGCTCCCGCGCGCAGCGTACCGGACTCGATCGGCAGCGGCAGCGACGCAAAGCGGTCGTGCTCCCCCTCGTCGAACAAGTCCAGTATGCGGGTGCGCTCCTCCAGGTCGGCCCGTTCGCCAAAGAAGGCCCGCGCCGCATCGTTCACCTGCTCGAGGCGTCCGTCGGACAGTCGCCAGATCACGGTGGGCAGCGGACTGGTGGCGAACAACTGCCGGTACCGCGCCTCACTCTGCGCCAATGCCTGTTCGCGATCCGCGACCGCGTCAGCCATCGCGTTCATGGCGCGTCCCAACTCGGCGACCTCGGTGACCCCATGCACCGTGGCGCGCCGACCTGTTTCGCCCTGCGCGAGAGCGGTCGCCACCAGTGTCACTTCTTCGATCGGACCGGCAATGCGCGAGGCAAAGATGATCGCGACCGCCGACATGGCGGTGATCAGCAGCAACCCGAGTGCCAGGTCCACGCGCAACTGCCGCTGCACCTGCGCCAGACTCGCGGTGACCGGCACCCCGACATAGGCGATGGCATCGAAGGTGCGCAGGGGCTGCTGGGCCACAATGCGATTGGTGCCGTCGAGCGAACGCAGTTCCCAGAGCGTGGACGGCAACTTGGGGTCGTCCCTGAACGCCGTCGACTCCGCAAAGTTGCGCTCGATCCAATGCTCGAGATCGAGGCTGCGCAGAAACACCCGCCCGTCGGACCGCAGCACGGTCAGCACCGAATTGGGCGGCAGTGATTCCATGTAGCGCACGGCGGCCATCCGGTCGATGCGCAAGCCGGCTCCGACATAACCCAACAGCGTGCCGCTGCCCGCCTCGCGCACCGGCTGCATGAAGGGAATGACCCATTGCGCGGCGGAATCGACAATTGACCGAACCGGCTGACTGATCGTGAATTGCCCGGACTGCACGACATCGCGAAAGTACACCGCCGTGGCCAGCGACGGCATGCGACGGAACATCGAGAGCGGTACCAGCGTGCCACGGACGTTGCCCTGCACGTCAGCCAACCAGATGTTGCTGAATCCGCTCGAGGCATCGCGAAAGATCGCGGAGATCAGCGAGTCGTTGCGTGCGGTCGGTTCGCGAGGGTCGAGCAGGCGCGAGGCCCCCGCCAGCAGCGGTCTCGCGCGGGTGACGTCGTCATCGAGCAGTTGCGTGGCGCGCGTCGCCGCCTGCCGTCCCTGCTCCGCCAGTTCCCTCTGCTCACGCCGCGCCCGTTCGAACGCGCGGAGCACGGCCAACACCGCCAGCGGAATCGTGAGGGCCACCGCCAACAGCGCGAGCTGGCGACGTATCCCGGGGCGGAAGGGACTCGAAAGGCCTGACATGGCGCTCCTACGCTAGGGCTTCATGGCGTGACCGTCCAGAGGGAACGGGAGTCCGGATCCGCGGACTTCGGGCCCGGCGCGGTCAGTGATCCACAATGACGCGGCGGATGGGTGCGCGCAGGCGCCGCCACACCCGGGCGCTCTGCAGCAGCGCCGCGGCTGCCAGGCCCGCCACCAGACCAATCCAAAGCCCGCGCTCCCGATAGCCGGTGTGGAAGCCCAGCACATACCCCAGCGGAACGCCAATACCCCAGAAGGCCACCATGTGCAGGATGGCCGGGATGCGCGTGTCACCGACGCCGCGGAGCACCCCGCTGGTGACGGCTTGCAAGCCGTCGAATATCTGAAACCACCCCGCCAGCGGAATCAGGACCACGGCCACGGCGACGGTGGCCGCTTCGCTGGTGTAGCGGGTGGCCAGCCACTCGGGAGCCAGGATGAACACGAGTGCGCTGATGCTCATGAAGCCCACGCCGCAGATGATGGCGGCCGCGGCATCACTGCGCGCCGAGGACAGGTCGCCACGGCCGATGGCGCGGCCCACCACGGCCGCAGCCGCCCCGCTGATACCCAAGGGCACCATGAAGGTCATGGCGGCCATGCTGAGGGCGATTTCGTGACCAGCCAGGGCCGCCGTGCCCATCCACCCCATGAACAGGGCCGTGAGACCAAAGGCAAAGCTCTCAAAGAACCACTGTGTGCCGATCGGCGCGCCGATGCGCAGCATGCGCCACATGGGGGCGGCATCCCAGACTTCCGGTCGCCACGGCTTGAGTGTCGGACGGAGCAGCGGCCAGGCCAGCCAGCCCAGCACGAGACACATCACCCACATGGAGATGGCCGTCGCATAGCCGGCGCCTTCCACACCCAGGGCCGGAAATCCGCCGCGCCCCTCGATGAGCAACCAATTGGCGAGTGCGTTGACCACATTGGCCACGAGAGCCGCCGCAATGATGGGACGCGTGGGCCCCATGGCCTGCAGCGTCTGGCGGAACACGTTGAACACGAAAAACGGCAAGGCGCCGAGCAGACGGCGGCGCGCGTAGACGGCCGTCTCACTCACCACTTCGGGCGGCTGACGCAGGGAGCCCAGCAACCACTCGCCAGGAAGGAGCGCCAGCATCACCACCACCGCTACGGCGCTGGCCATCAGCAGACCACGCTGCACGCCGCGTGACACCGCCTCCGAG
>JACVCT010000116.1 GCA_016741895.1 Gemmatimonadaceae bacterium
CATGCAGGTCGTCGATCAGCAGGCCTTCATCCTTGGCGATCCCGTGGCGCAGCTCGAGTGCCACGTGGCCGGCCTGTCGCAGGTCAAGTACGCCGTGGGCTGCGCCAACGGCACCGATGCCATCCTGCTCGCGCTGCGTGCGTTGGGCGTTGGCGCCGGTGACGAGGTCATCACCACGCCCTTCACGTTCTTCGCCACCGGTGGCGCCATCCACAACGTGGGCGCGCGGCCGGTGTTTGTGGACATCGATCCGCGCAGCTTCAACATCGATCCGGCCCGCATTGCGTCGGCCATCACGCCGCGCACCAAGGCCGTGATCGCGGTCGATCTGTTCGGCCAGATGGCGCCCATCGAGCAGGTCAGCGCCGCCGCCGGCGGCCTGCCGGTCATCGAGGACGCCGCGCAGTCCATCGGGGCCAGTCGCATCATCGACGGCCGGAAGGTCATGGCGGGCGAGGCCGCGGCCATCGGCACCTACAGTTTCTTCCCGTCCAAGAACCTCGGCGGGTATGGCGACGGTGGCATGATGGTCACGCAGGATGAGGCGCTGTTCGAAGCGCTGATGAAGCTGCGCACGCACGGCAGCCGCCGGACCTACTATCACGAGATCGTGGGTTACAACAGCCGTCTCGACGCGCTACAGGCCGCCGTGCTGTTGGCCAAGCTGCCGCATCTCGAGGGCTGGAGTGCCGCGCGGCGCCGCAATGCGGCCTACTACGACGCCGCCTTTGCCGGGTTGGGCGAGGTCACCACCCCGTGGGTGGATCCCGCCAACACGTCGATCTACAACCAGTACACCATCCGCGTGGCGCAGCGTGATGCGCTGCAGGCGCATCTCAAGGCGCAGGGCATCGGCTCCAACGTGTACTATCCGCTGCCGCTTCATCTGCAGCCCTGCTTCGCCTATCTCGGGTACAGCGAGGGCCAGTGTCCCGAGTCCGAGCGGGCGGCCCGTGAAGTGCTGTCGCTGCCGATCTACCCCGAGCTCACCACCCAGCAGCTCGATGAAGTCATTGCCGCGGTGCGCGGCTTCTACGGCCACTGAGCCTACTCTGAGCCCACATTGTCCTCCATGTCGCACTCCATGAGCACCAAGGATCAACTGCTGGCCCGCATCGCCGACCGCTCGGCGGTCATCGGCGTCGTCGGCCTCGGCTACGTGGGCCTGCCTCTGGCCCTCGAGTTCGTGCACGCCGGCTTCCGTGTCATCGGGTACGACGTGAGTGAACGCGTCGTGGACCTGCTCATGAGTGGTCAGTCGCACATTCAGGACATCCCGGGCGCCCAGGTGCAGCAGGCCGTGGCCAACGGCACCTTCGTGGCCACCACGCTCGAGAATCGGCTTGGCGAGTGCGACGCGATCTCCATTGCCGTGCCCACGCCGCTGTCCAAGACGCGGGATCCGGACATGGCCTTCGTGCTGAGCGCCGCCGATGCCATTGCCCGGCAGGCGCACCCCGGGCTCTGTGTGGTGCTGGAAAGCACCACCTATCCGGGCACGACGCGCGAATTGCTGCAGCCGCGGCTCGAGGCCAAGGGCCTCACCGTCGGGCAGGACGTGTTCGTGGCCTTCAGCCCCGAGCGCGTGGACCCGGGCAACCCGGTCTATCACACCAAGAACACCCCCAAGGTGGTGGGCGGCATCACGCCGGCCTGTGTCGAGGTGGCCACGGCGCTCTACGCCAGCTGCATCGACACGGTGGTGCCCGTGAGCTCGCCCGAAAGCGCCGAGCTGGTGAAGCTGCTGGAGAACACCTTCCGCGCCGTGAACATCGGCCTGGTGAACGAAATCGCGATTGTCTGTGACAAACTGGGCGTGAACGTCTGGGAAGTCATCGACGCCGCGGCCACCAAGCCGTTCGGGTTCATGAAGTTCACGCCGGGGCCCGGTATCGGCGGGCACTGCATCCCGCTCGATCCGCACTATCTCGCCTGGAAGATGCGCACGCTCAACTACAAGACGCGGTTCATCGACCTTGCCAGCGAGATCAACTCGCACATGCCCGAGTGGGTGGTGCAGAAGGTGGCCGACGCACTCAACGAGGCGCGCAAGGCCGTGCGCGGCAGCCGCGTGCTGGTGCTGGGTGTGGCCTACAAGCGTGACATCGACGACGTGCGTGAGAGTCCGGCGCTCGATGTCATCCGTCTGCTCGAGGAGCGCGGCGCCCACGTGGAATTCCACGATCCCTTCGTCACCGAGTTCCGCGAGGACGGTCACGTGCGCAAGGGCGTGGAGCTGAGCGATGAGATGCTGCGCTGGGCGGACGCGGTGGTCATCGTCACCGACCACAAGAACGTGGACTACCAGCGCGTGGTCGATCACGCCACGCTGCTGGTGGACACGCGCAATGTCACTGCGTCGCTCACGCCGGGCCGCGCCCGCATCGTCCCGCTGGCCTCCGGCTCCCGCAGTCTCGGAGCGTCGGCGTGAGTCTGCGTGCCCCCGCGCGCCGCCCGGTGGGGCGTGCCGACTTGAACTCCGACGCCCCCCACTGGGTATCTTGTTCCACATGAGCGCTCGACATTCCCGTCCGGACCATCGTCCGGAGTTCCGCATGGAGTTCCGTCTGCTGATGCTGCTGAGCATGGCCGCCGCCCTGGCGGCCTGCTCGCGGGGCTTCCGGCCGGCGGACTTCGCGAACCCCGAGGCGCTGTTTCAGGCGACGCTCGTGGAGTTCCAGAAGAAGAAATGGGACAACGCCCAACTGGGCTTTGAGCGCCTCACGGTCGACCTGAGTTCGCGTGACCCGCTGCTCGCACCGGCGTACTTCTACCTTGCCCTCACGCACGAGCGCAAGAAGGAGTTCCTGCTGGCGGCGCAGGCCTACGAGCGCGTCACCGATGGGTTCCCCGACGACACGCTGGCGCCCATGGCCATGCTGGGCACCGGGGCGTCGTATCAGAGCCTCTGGCGTCGTCCGAATCTTGATCCGGAGTATGGCCAGAAGGCGGTGTCCATTCTGCGCGCACTGCTGTCCTCGTATCCGGAAGCCAAGGAAACCGAGGACGCCAAGCGTCGCATCACGCAGCTCGAAGAGTGGTTCGCCCAGAAGGACTACGACACGGGCGTCCATTACATCAAGGTGCGTCGGGCCATCGACCCGGCCATCATCTACTTCAAGGACGTCGTCACCACCTATCCGGCCACCCGGGCGGCACGCCTGTCGTGGCTGCGCCTGCATGAGCTGTATACACGCATCCGCTGGAAGGAAGACGCCGCGGAAACGTGCACGGCCATGTGGAAGGCCTACCCGGGTGACGCCGAGGTTGTGGCCGCCTGTGGTGCAGCCCCGGCGGACAGCGCCCGGGTCGCGAAGGACAGCACCGGCAGCGGCGCGGTCTCTGCCGACACGGCATCGCTCGAGCGACCGGCCAGTGTGTCTTCGCCCGTCGCCTTTGCCCGACCCGGCCCACACCCCGTCCTCTGATCCGGTCGGCACCCGTGCGGTCGCCTCTGCGAATCGGCCTCTTCGGCGGCTCGTTCGACCCACCGCACGTCGGGCACCTGCTCATGGTGCAGGACGTCCGGGACCAGCTGGCGCTTGATCGCCTGCTGGTCATTCCGGCGGCCCAGCAGCCCCTCAAGGGCAATGGGCAGACGCCCGCAGTGCATCGCCTGGCCATGGCCCAGGCCTGCTTTGCCGACATACCGGATTGCATCGTGGACCCCGCGGAAATCGAGCGGGGCGGGTTATCTTTCATGGTTGACACCGTGGCGGACCTGCGCCGGCGCTGGCCGGATGCAGACCTCCACCTGCTCGTGGGGCATGATGTCGTGCCCACTCTGCCGCGCTGGAAGGACATCGATCGCCTGCTCACGCAAGTGCAGCTCGTGGTGATGGACCGGGACGGGGCAGGCGTGGGCGACCACGAGCTGGTGCACGGCGGCGTGCAGGCCAGGCGACTGGCCGTGCGACGGGTGGACGTGTCGTCAACCGAGATTCGAGCACGCGTGGCGACGGGCCGCAGCATTCGCGGTTTTGTCACCGATGCCGTGGCGACGTACATCGCATCCACCGGGTTGTATCGCGAGAATTCCCGGGCCAGCGCAGCAACGGACTCCTGACGCCTTCGGGCAGCGGGGCCGCGCGCGCAGCCCCTGGCCGATGAGGTTCGAGAGGTCCATATGCTGAAGGGTCTGATCAGTAAGGTGTTCGGCACGCGCCACGAGCGCGAACGGCGGCGGGTACAGCCCATCCTCGAGGAGATCCACGAGATCGAATCGCGCTTGGCTTCTCTGTCCGACGAAGAGATTCAGGCGCAGACCGCGAAGTTCCGCGCCATCCTCGCGGAGCGCACCGGCCCCATCGAGGCCCGCATCGCGGAACTCAAGGCACAGAAGCACAACACGGCCGACGCGGCCGAGCGCGAGCGACTCGACAACGAGTTGCAGGGCGCCGACGGGCGTGGCGGAGCGGAAGGCGAACTGCGCAGCACCATCGCCGAGGTGCTCGACGAACTGCTGCCCGAGGCCTTTGCCACCGTGCGCGAGGCCTGCCGCCGTCTCAAGGGCCACAAGGTGCAGGTGCTCGGCCATGAGCTCGTCTGGGACATGGTTCCCTACGACGTGCAGCTCATCGGCGGCATCCAGCTGCATCTTGGCCGTATCGCGGAAATGGCCACGGGTGAGGGCAAGACGCTGGTGGCCACGCTGCCACTCTACCTCAACGCCCTGCCGGCGCGCGGCGCGCATCTCGTCACGGTCAACAACTATCTCGCCCGCCGCGACTCGCAGTGGATGGGATATCTCTACAGCTGGCTCGGTCTGACCGTTGGCTGTCTCGACGACACCGAGCCGGGGTCGTGGGAGCGCAAGGCGGTGTACGCCTCCGACATCACCTACGGCACCAACAACGAGTTCGGCTTCGACTACCTGCGTGACAACATGGTGGTCTCGCTCGAACAGCGGGTGCAGCGGCCGCACATCTTTGCGCTCATCGACGAGGTGGACTCCATCCTCATCGACGAAGCGCGGACGCCGCTCATCATCTCGGGTCCGGTGGGCAACGAGAGCGACGGGCAGTACGCGGAATTCAACACGGCCGTCGAGCGCCTGGTGCGCCGCCAGAACGAGCTGGTCAATCAGCTCGTCGCCGAGGGCGAACGCGCCATGGAGTCGGGCGATCAGCAGACGGCCGCCACGCAGTTCTACAAGGCGCAGCTGGGCGGTCCCAAGAACAAGCGCCTGCTCAAGGTGCTGCAGGAATCGGGCGTCAAGCAGATGGTGCAGCGCGTCGAGCTCGACGTGATTGCCGATCGCAAGCTGCCCATGGCCAAGCGGGCCTTCCGCGATCTCGAGGACGATTTGCTCTTCGTGCTCGACGAGAAGGGCCACACGGTGCACCTCACCGAGAAGGGCCTCGACTGGCTCTCGCCCGATCATCCCGACACCTTCGTGCTGCCCGACATCTCGCTGCTCATCGGGCAGATCGATAGGGATCACGATGCGTCGCCGGCCGAACGGCTGGAGCGCCGCAATGCGGTGGAGCGCGAGTACGCCACCAAGAGCGAGCGCCTCAACATCATCCACCAGTTGCTGCGTGCGCACGCGCTCTATGAGCGCGACGTCAACTACGTGGTGCAGGAAGGGCAGGTGCTCATCGTCGACGAGTTCACCGGCCGTACCATGCCGGGTCGTCGCTGGAGCGAGGGCCTGCACCAGGCCGTCGAAGCCAAGGAGCGCGTGCAGGTGAAGGGCGAGACGCAGACGCTCGCCACGATCACCATCCAGAACTACTTCCGCATGTACGAGAAGCTGGCCGGCATGACCGGCACGGCGGAAACGGAAGAGGGCGAGTTCCACGCCATCTACGGGCTCGAGGTGTCGGTCATCCCGACCAACCGGCCCATTCAGCGTGATGACCGCCAGGACCTCGTGTACAAGACGCGGCGCGAGAAGTACAACGCCATCGTCGAGGAAACCCGCCGGCTCCACGAACTCGGCTTCCCCGTGCTGGTTGGTACGGCCAGTGTCGAGTCATCGGAGACGCTCGCGCGCATGTTTGCGCGCGCGGGACTCAAGCACAACGTGCTGAACGCCAAGTACCATCAGCGTGAAGCCGAGATCGTGGCCGACGCCGGGCGCATGGGCGCCATCACCATCGCCACCAACATGGCCGGTCGTGGTACCGACATCAAACTCGGTGAAGGGGTCATGGAGGCCAAGCCCTCCATCGTCAAGGATCTCGACGGCAAGGACGTGGAGATCACCGAGATGGGTGGCCTGCACATCATCGGTTCCGAGCGTCACGAATCGCGGCGCATCGATCGCCAGTTGCGTGGCCGTTCCGGCCGTCAGGGTGACCCGGGTGCTTCGCAGTTCTTCCTGTCGCTCGAAGACGATCTCATGCGTCTCTTCGGGTCGGAGCGCATTGCCAAGCTCATGGATCGCATGGGGGCGCAGGAAGGCGAGGTGCTCACGCATCCCCTCATTACGCGCTCCATCGAACAGGCACAGAAGCGCGTCGAGCTCCAGAACTTCCAGTCGCGCAAGCGCCTGCTGGAGTACGATGACGTCATGAATCAGCAGCGCGAGGTCATCTACTCGCTGCGTGCCTTTGCGCTCGAGGGTGGTGAGGAGCTCAAGGGCGAGGCCATCAAGATGCTCGAGCGCGGTGTGCAACGCCGCGTGGAGCAGGCCCTGGCCACCTTCGAGGAGCCGGCCGACTGGGACTTTGCCTTCGTGCAACAGGACCTGCTGCTGCACTACATGCTGCAGGTGCCGGCGTTCGAAGCCGAGCGCCCCGGCACGGTGGAGGAGGCCCAGGCGCAGGCCGTGGCTGCCGTGCGCGAGGCCTTTGCGCTGAAGATCGACACCCTCAACCAGGTCACCGACGAAAACGGCAATGGCTTTGCCGACCGTCTGCTGGCGCTGGTCATGCTCAACGTGATCGATGAGAAGTGGAAGGATCATCTCTACGATCTCGATCAGCTGCGCGCGTCCATCCACTATCGTTCGTGGGGACAGAAGGACCCGCTCGTCGAGTACAAGCAGGATGCGTACACGATGTTCGTGGACCTCATGCACGATCTGGCCAACACCTTCACGGAGCGCTTCCTGAAGGCGCAGCTCGTGTTCGAGCCCGCGCCCATGGAGGCCTTCGCGCCGCCCGTGCCCGAGGAGGCGCCGACGCGTGACGAAGGGGCGCGTCCCACGCGCCGCTACAACGCCCTGGGCATCCTCGAAGCCATCCCGCCCGAGGAGCTGTTGTCGGCGGCTCATGCCGGTAACGGCGACGCGGACGATGACGAAGACGATGACGCCACCGTGACGACCGAGGCGGCGCGTATTGTGGCCCGCGGCGCGCCATCGGTGGTGGGGGCGGGTTCGGTGCGCTCGCTGGCGGCGGACGGGGGAGCGCTGCCAGATGGCTGGGAGCAGACCCCGCGCAACAATGCCTGTCCCTGCGGTTCGGGCAAGAAGTTCAAGAAGTGCCACGGCGCCCATCTCTGACGAGGCGCTGACGGTCACCGGTAGACTGGCCTCGTTCACGGCGGGGCCAGGCGCCGGCCCGGGCAGGCGGGTGCGGCAGGGCAGCGGAGCGGATTCCCGAAGGGGGCCGGCCCGCGGCCGGTGGCCGGACCGGCTGCGACAGAGGGGCCGCGGGGCCCGGACGGGAACCTGGGAACATGTGACCGGGAACCTCACTGCAAGGTGCGCGGTATCACGTTTCGGTGAACGTCTCTCCCTCCTTCTGGAGCCTTCCATGACCAGGCGATTGGCCGCAACGGTCGTACTCCTCCTCAGCGCAGTGCCGTGGGACAGTGGGAATGCACAACCCCGCGGTGGTGACGGGTATTTCTTCCGTCAGCCCCGCGCGACATTTGCCTTGCGTGGCGGTGCCATGCGCCCCGATGCCAACTCCGAGCTCTTTGACTTCGTGTCGCAGCAGCTCACCGTGGATCGGGGCGATTTCCTTTCCCTGGGCGGTGTGGCCGACATCTCGGTCGCACTCAAGGATCGGCTCGAACTGCAGCTCACCGCCGGCGTCAGCAGTCGCCGCGTCGGCTCGGAATACCGGGACTTCATCGACAACAACGACCGTCCCATCGAGCAGTCCACCACCTTCCGCCGGGTGCCGCTCACGCTGGGGCTCAAGTACAACCTGCTGCCGGCCGGTCGATCCATCAGTCGCTACGCCTGGGTGCCGTCCCGTGTCGTGCCCTACGTCGCAGCGGGCGGCGGCGCCATGAATTATCGTTTCTCGCAGCGCGGTGATTTTGTGGACTTCCAGACCATGGACGTCTTTGCCGATCGCTTCGAGACGAGAGGATGGGCGGGCATGGCGTACGGCGCGTTCGGCACCAACTGGAGTCTCTCGCGCAACGTCGGCCTCACCACGGAGCTGCGCTACGATCATGCCCGGGCGCCCACCGGGCAGGACTTCGAGGGCTTTGACCGCATTGCGCTGTCGGGGCTCGGATTCACCGCTGGTTTCTTCTTCCGCCTCTGAGGACCGGATCATGACCACAATGCTGCGTCGCGTGCAGACGGTCGCGTCGTCCGTCACGCTGGCTGCCGGAGTCCTGGTGGGCCTCGGCGGCTTCTCTCCGTTGGTGGCGCCGGCCGAAGCGCAGGACAGCGCGAGGCTTGATGAGCGCTTCCAGCCCTGGATTGGCTGCTGGGAAACCGTGGGCGCGCCGGAACGCCGCGTGGGCAGTGCCGATCCGGCCGTGCCATCCCGCGCCTGCATTCTGCCGTCCACCCGAGTGGCCGGCAGTGTCGATCTTGTCATGCTCGACGGGTCACGGGAGCTCTCCCGTCAGGCCCTTCCCGTGCCAGGCCGCCCCACCGAAAAGGTGGTGGACGAGTGCCGGGGCACGGAGCGTGCCGAATGGCTGGCCAACGATACGCGCCTCCTGCTGCGCGCTGAGCTCAACTGCGATCGGGGCATCCGTCGCACCGAGACGGGCCTGATGTCCATCGCCTCGACCGGCGAGTGGTTGCAGCTGCAGACCATCGAGGTGGGCACGAGCACGGCCACCACGGTGGCGCGTTTCCGCTTCGCCGGTGACAGCGGCGCGCCCGGTGATCTCGGCACGGTGCGTTCGTCGCGCACTTCGCGTCTCGCCGCTGGCGCGCCGCTCACGCTCGGTCAGGTGCTCGATGTGTCCGTGCAGGCGCCGCCCGCGCTCACCGAGGCCTGGGTGGCAGAGATGGGGCTGCGCTTTGACCTTGACGCCAAGCGTCTGCTGGCGCTGGCCGATGGCGGTATGCCCGAGCGGGTCATCGACCTTCTGGTGGCGCTCGACAACCCCAGGGCTTTCACGCTGCGCCCCAATGACGCGCTGACGGCGGCTGGTCGCCAGGCCGGCACGGCCATTGCCGAGGTGCCGCAGGAAAACCAGTCGCGCTGCGGCAACATGAACGAGTTCTGCTATGGCCCAGGCGGCATGGGTGCCTGGGGTTTTGGCTGGGGCTTCCGCTCGGCCTACTACGGCATGTGGGATCCCTTCGATCCCTGGGGCTGGCGCTTCAGTCCGTATGGTCCGCTGGGCTACGGTGCTGGCGGCTTCGGCTGGGGTGGTCCCTGGGGCTGGCCGCTCTATGGCCAGGGGCCGATCATCATCGTCAATCGGCCGCCGGTTGATCCGGGGCAGGGCGGTGGAGGCGTTGGAGTCACGCCGCGTGGCCGTGCAGTGAACGGCCTCGGTTATACGCGAGGCACTGTTCCGGGCGGCGCCCAGGGCGGTGGCGGAGGCGTGGCGCCTCGTCCGTCCTACTACCCGTCGGGTGGGTCCGGTACTGGCTCCTCGGGTGGTTCGGTTGGCGGTGGTGGGTCGGCTGGTGGCGGCGGGGGCGGCGGTGGTCGTACCGCCAAGCCGCGCGGCGGCTGAGGCTACGCACATCGTGCGGCGTGCGAAGACAAGCGGCGGGAGCCTTCGGGCCCCCGCCGTTTTGTTTTCCCGTGAATCGACCGTCGATGTCAGCGCGCCTGCTGCCCTCTGTTCACCGAAAACTCGGCCGACACCTCACGTCCAATCTCGAGCAGCGCATCGAACACGGCGTCCATGTCGGCGTCCGTGGTGCGGTGGTTCACATGCGCCATGCGCAGCACGAAGCGTCCGTCCGCGATCGTGCTGGAAGGCACCGCCACGCCGCGCTCCTGCACCCGCATCAGCAGCTCACGATTGACCTCGTCCACGAACTCGGCATGCACTTCATGTGACGTGTTGCCTGAGCTGGCCGCCGGCAGATAGCGAAAACACAACACATTGAGCGGACTGGGGCCAACACGCTCGAACTCCGGGTGGGCATCAAGCCGCTGCGCGAACCGCTGCACCTGTTCGATGTTCTGCTCGATGAGCGCGCCAAACTTGTGCACCCCATCTGCCTTCAGTTGCATCCACACCTTGAGCGCCTTGAAGCCGCGTGTGAGGTCGAGTCCCACGTCGTTGAACGGCTGACCACCGGCGCTCACTCCTCGGGGCAGGGCGCCGAGATACGCGGCGCTGCTGCGGAACGCCGCCGTGTGCACGGCCGGGTCGCGCACCAGGGCCACGGCACATTCAAACGGCATGGAGCCCCACTTGTGCAGATCAAACGCCAGTGAGTCGGCGCGTGACATGCCGTGCAGGAGGTGACGGTGGCGCGGGCTCAGCGCCAGCAGGGCCCCGAAGGCACCATCCACATGGAACCACAGCCCGTTGGACGCAGCCACATCGGCCAGTGCATCCAGATCGTCCACCGCACCGGCATTGACAGTGCCCGCCGTGCCGACCACGGCAAAGGGCACAAGGCCGGCCGCGCGATCTGCCGCCATCTGCGCCTGCAGCGCGCCGATATCCACGCGATGATCGGCGCCTGTGGGCACACGCACAAAGGCGCGGTCACCCAGTCCCAGCCACTCGGCGGCCTTGCGGGCCCACGAGTGAGTCTCGGTGGAGCCATAGAACACCAGCGGGCCCTGCGTTGGCTGCACGGGGTCGCCACCAGCCTGCGCGGGCCAGTGTTGCACGCCGTCGCGGCGCGGATTGCGCCCGAGGCGCTCTCCCATGGCCATGCGGGCGCAGGCCAGACCATGCACGTTGGCCATCGTGCCACCGGTCACGAACAACCCGCTGGCGCCGGGCATGCCCATCCATTCACCGAGCCAGCGAATGACCTGCTGTTCAACCGCCGCGGGTGCCTGATTGAAGCCGGCCAGGTGCGGGTTCATTCCCGAGGCCAGCAGGTCCGCCAGCATGGCCAGCGGTGTCCCGTTGCCCTGTACCCAGCCGAAGAACCGTGGATGCCAGTTGCCATTGCCATACGGCAGAACGTGCTGACGGAACTGCTCGTATACGGCTTCGGCCCCAGCCCCGGTCTCCGGCCCGGCTTCCTCGAACAGCGCCGCCTTGTGGGACGGCATCGGTCGCCAGGCCGGCGTGTGCGGCAGGGCGCGGGTGGCATCGAAGAGGTCATCGAGCATGCGATGGCCGAGGAGGCGGAGGGCCTCCCACTCGGCATCGCTGTTGGGGTCGAACGTGGTGTGCTGGGTCACGTGGATAGGGCGAAGGAACTGGGGACGCCGACTCACGTCGGATCGGGGTCGTGCATGCTGCGACGACGTATCACGCGGGCGCCAGCCGATTCGTGCTGCGTTGGAAAGATAGGAGTGGCGGCGCGATGGTACCGCCTCCGGGCCCACCCGGTGGCATAGTGGGCGGCGGCGGCATCCGGCCGCCACACCAACCCGCCATTCCGTGTGGAGTTTCGCATGACGTCTTCTGCCGTCCCGGTCACTAGCAGGGTGCTGAGAAAGCCGGTGTTTTTCGCGGGCAGCGGTGCGGTTGTCGCGTTGGTCGGCTGATTCGAGGCGAAAACGGGCGAGTGGTGAGGCCTCGCGGCCTCGGTTTGGCGGCTCCCG
>JACVCT010000117.1 GCA_016741895.1 Gemmatimonadaceae bacterium
GCGTATGATACCGGGAACATGCTGCGCGCGCCTCGTTCGCGCGTGTCTTTCCGCCGTGGAAACAACCACTTTCGAACAGGATCTCGCGGCCGCGCAGGCCGCGTCCGGCGCCCGGGCCCGGCTCGCGGCGCGGCTCGATGCGGCTGCGGATGCAAAGGCCGCGGCGGCTGCGCTCCCGCCCGCCCAGGGCACGCGGCGACACGTCGCCCGTTACGACCCGGCACCGGGCCGGGCCCAGGGCGCGGCCCGCCACGTTGGACTGCACGAGCGTGTAGCGCTGCGCGCGTTCCCGACTGACCTGAACCGGGCCGTTCTCGAGGCGGATGTCAGCGATCTGTGACAGCGCGATACGCGCGCCGCCGGACGCGCCGCCGACCGGGGCCGGCACCGTGATCGCGCCGATGGCTTCGGGCGACGTGCGCAATGCCTCCGGGTAGTAGACCGCCACGTCGACCGCGTAGCTGCCTTCGATTAGCTGCGAGACGGGCTTGCCGCCTACCGCGGTCTCGAGCGCTTCCTGCACCTCCGCCATCGGGATGCCGAAGCGCGCCATCGCGGCGCGGTCGAGCCGGACGTTCAGGTAGCCTTGACCGGCGGTCTGTTCAATCTGCACTTCGTCCGCGCCCGGCACACTGCGCACGACGCCGGCGACCTGCTCCGCCACTTCACGCGTCACGACCGGGTCATCGCCGAAGATTTTGATCGCCAAGTCGGCCCGGACGCCCGAGATGAGCTCATCGAGCCGCATCTGCATGGGCTGTGTCATGCTGATGGCGATCCCCGGGACGCGGTCTTCGAGCCGCTCGGTGATCTCGCGTTCCAGCGAGTCCTTATCCACGCCGCGCCGCCACTGATCGCGCGGCTTGAGCATGACGAAGATGTCGGCCTGGTTGACGCCCATCGGGTCGCTACCGATCTCTGCGCGCCCCACTCGGCTTACAACGGTGGTCACCTCGGGCGACAGGCGCACCGTCCGTTCGAGTTCCTCCTGCATCGCCACGGAGCGCGTCAGCGAGATGGTCGGGTCCTTGGTCGCCGAGATAAGCAGCGACCCTTCGTCGAGTTGCGGCAGAAACTCGGTGCCGAGACGCGGGACAACGAACAGGGTGGCGAGCAGCAGGGTCAGGGCAACGAGGACCGTAACTCCTGGGCGTCCCATCACCGCACCCAGTGCGCGCGCATAGCGCCGGTCGAGGGCGTGCTCCACGCGTTGGGCATTCCTGGACTCGCGAGCGCCGCGCCGGAACACCCACGTGCTCGCAGCGGGGATGAAGCAGAGTGCCAGCAAAAGGCTTCCGAACAGCGCAATGGCCACCGTGATGGCCATCGGGCGGAACATGCGCGCTTCGAGCCCCTGCAGGCTCAGGATGGGGACGTACACCAGCATGATGATCAGCACGCCAAAGGCAATCGGGCGCGCGACCTCATGCGCTGCATCCAGCAACCTGGTCGCGATGCCCTTGTTCGTTGACGGCAACTCACCACGCTCTTCGTCGCCATGCAGCGTGCGCACGAAGTGCTCGGTCATCACGACGGCGCCGTCGACAATCATGCCGAAGTCGATGGCACCGAGACTCATGAGGTTGGCCGAGAGCCCAAGCCAGCGCATGCCGAGAAATGCGCACAGAAGTGAAAGCGGGATTGTGGCCGCCACCAGGAGTGCCGCGCGCACGTTGCCGAGGAACAGAAGCAACACGGCAATCACCAGGAGCCCGCCTTCGACCAAGTTCGTGCTCACCGTGCGAAGCGTGCCGCCGACAAGGCCCGTTTGGTCGTAGTAGGGGATCACCTTGACGCCCGGTGGCAGCGAGCGGTTGATGTCCGCGACGCGCTCACGCACGCGCGCCACGACTTCACGACTGTTCTCGCCGCGCAACATCATGACGATGCCGCTCACGACTTCCCCGAGGCCGTCGTGTGAGACCGCGCCTTGGCGGAGTTCCGCCCCGTATCGCACGTCGGCGACATCCCCGATCAGCACGGGCACGCCCGCCTTGCTCGCGCGGATCACGGTGTTGCGTAGGTCATCGAGCGTGGCAGCGGCGCCCAAGCCACGCAGGATGTATTGCTCGTCGCGGTGCTCGAGGTACCCGCCCGCTGCGACCGCGTTGTTCGACTCGACGGCTTCGACCACGTCATGAAGGGTGAGCCCGAAGCTCGCCAGCCGCTCAGGCCGGACGACAACCTGCGCCTGCCGAACCTCGCCACCGAAACTGTTGACCTCCGTCACGCCCGCCACGGTGCGGAGTTGCGGACGGATCACGCGGTCCTGCAGCGTGCGCAGCGCTCGGGTGTCCAACCGTTCGCCGGTGTCGGATGCCGAGTCCTGCAAAAGTTTATACATGAAGATCTCGCTCGACGCACTCGAGAGCGGGCCAAGCGAGGCGTCCGCCCCAGGCGGTAGCGCACTCCGGGCACCCTGCAGCCGTTCGCTCACCAGCGTGCGGGCGCGTTGGATGTCGACGTGGTCCTCGAAGACGACGGTCACCGCCGCGAACCCGTACTTCGATACGGACCGAACCAGGGTGACGTCGGGCAGTCCTTGAAGCGCGGTCTCGAGCGGAAAGGTGGTCAAGCGCTCGACTTCGACCGGGGACAGGCCGGGCGCCTCGATCAACACTTGCACCTGCACGTCGGTGAGGTCGGGGAACGCATCGACGCGAAGCGTCCGGAGTGCCCACAGGCCCGCGGCGGCGACAGCCAAGACCAGCACAAGCACCGTCAGACGCTGTCGGATCGACCACGCAACCAGCCGCTCGACGACGCCGTTCGTCGTCTCGCCCTCCATCGCATCAGCCGTGGACCGCGGAGTCTCAGGCGTGGCCATCGGGTTAGTGCTCATCGCTCAGCGACGCTTTCGCGAGCTCACTCTTCAGCGTGAAGGCGCCGCGCACGACGACGCGTTCACCGGCCCTGAGTCCGTCCTGCACCACCACCATCGCGGTGCGCTGCGTTGCCGAACCAGGCGGCGAGAGTGGCGTTGTCCGTACCTCGCGGCGCACGTAGGTGCGCGGGCCCGTCTCGACGAACACGAACCGACGCTCCCCGTCGGTGACGATGGCACTCTCGGGGATGGTGAGGGTGCTTCCGGTCACGCCGCTGTTCACCGCACCGTTCACCGGACGCGTGGCTGGCACGTCGAGCCGCACCGTGGCGAACATCCCGGGCCTGAGCCTGCGGCTGCCGTTGGGGACGTGAATGACGGCGCGGAGCGTCCGCGTCTCCGGGTTAAGGGCGTCGCGCAGGCGTTCGACGCGGCCCTCGAACCGCATGTCGGGGAAGGCGGCGATGCTGACCGTCGCGCGCTGTCCCGTCCGCACCTGCGGCAAGTTACGCTCGGGGACCTCGGCGATCACGTCGATCACCGAGAGGTCGGCCACGGTGAAAATGGGGGCGCCTGCCTCCACGGCGGCGCCTGGAAGGATATGCGACTCCATCACACTGCCGCCGATGGGTGACCGGAGGGACAGCGTGCTGGCCGGATCGCTGCCAGCGACCGCGCGGGAGATCTCCGCATCGCTCGCGCCGAGCAGCCGCAGGCGACGACGTGCGGCGTCGGCCAGCGCGCGTGCGCCCGTCTCGTCCGTGGTTCCGGTGAGCGTGGCAACGCGGCGCGTCGCCTGCGCCAGGTCGACTTGCGCCGTGAGATACTCGGGACTGAACAACGACCCGACGGATTGGCCGGCGACGACAGCATCGCCTTCGACGACGGAGAGGCGCTCGACGCGACCCGCGATACGTGAGGACACCAGGGCGACGCGGTGTGGGTCGATCTCGACCTGACCCGGCACCTCGAGGCCCTCCGCGCCGCCGAGAGCCGCGGCCGTGGCGACCGCCTGGACTTCGATCTGCGCGGTGCGGAACGCGGCCTCGGACAACGCCACCTTGTCAGTCTCGGCGTGTTCGTCTGCATGCTCCGCTCCGCCTTCCGCGGCTACGGCTTCGCGCGCTGCGGTGTCGCTGGGCGCTTGTGCCTCAGCGCGCACGGTGGGAGTCGCTGGCTCGTCTCCGCATGCTGCGGTAAAGGCCAGGGTCATCATGAGCACACGCGTCAGCACACACTTCGCGAGTCCACCGGCGAAGCGCATGGGCGATGTTCGCGTCGCTGCGATACGATGTGAGAGAGTCATTGGTCAGCGTCCGTTGGACGGAGAAGAGACGTGGGAGTCGCTGCGCTCATCAGCGCCGAGGAGGTCGGCCCACGCGTCGGCCGCGTCGACCAGAGCGCGAATACGTTCGATCTCGGCGCGCGACAGCGCGCGCTCGAAGTCGAGGAGTTCCAGCAAGGAAAGACTGCCCGTGCGATAGGCGGCGAGCGCACTTTCCCGCTCGTCGCGGGCGCCCCGCAGCAGCGCCGCGTCGAAGGCGTCGAGCCGCTCGCGCGCGGCGCTGTAGCGCTCGCGCGCCGCCTCGATCCGCGCTCGGGCTTCGGCGAGGGCAGCCTCGCGCGCGACACCGGCCGTGGAGATCCCTTGGGAAGCAGCGGCGAGGGCCAACTGGTTGCTGCGCGTCGCGGTAAAGGGCAACGAGACCGTCAGGCCGAAGGACGGCCCGAGGGTCGGCCCGTTGTTCGCCTGACCGATGCGCTGGATCCCGGCGAACGCGCTGACCTGCGGGCGCTGCTCGGCGAGTACAAGAGCCCGCGCGGCGGCGGTCCGGGCGGCGTCGGTGCGCTGGAGCCTCGCCACGTCCGACCGCGCGAGCAAAGAGTCGAGTGACGGCAACGGGGGCAGGACGGCGCGCCAGGCGTCACCCAGTCCATCACCGGCGAGGGTGTCGATCAGGGCGTCCAGGGTGGACGCCGCGTCGGTTCCGGTGAGTACGGCCGTGAGGCTTGCCCGTGCACCACGGGCCTCGGCCATGCTGGCGCTCCGGTCGCTCTGGATCCGCAAGCGCTCGGTCCGCACGCGGAGCACATCGACATACCGAGCCTGTCCAACGCCGAACCGACCGCGGACCCCCTCTTCGGCACCAGCGAGGAGCTGATCCTCGGCCGCCAACCGCAGCGCGATCCGTCGAGCCCCGGCCGCGCGGACGGCGTCGCGGAGGACCACGCCCTCGAGACGCCGCTCTTCAAGCGAGACCGCGATGGTCGCCGCTTGGACCTCGACATCGGCCAGCGTGCGCTCGGCGCGCCGTCGTGGACCGGTCATGAAGTCGCGACCGACCTCGAGGCGAAGATTGCCTTGATCGAGGTTGCTCGCTGGGGCTTCTGAGAGGCCAGCCGAGAAGAAAGCGGGGGCAGTGGGGCCGGCAGCGGCGGCACGCGCGGTAGCGAGATCGACGTTCGCCCGGGCCGCACGCAGCATCGGACTTCCCGCGCGGGCAGCAGCACGCACGCGTTCGATGGCCCGGCTTACGCGCGTGCTATCGAGCGCGATGCGCACCCGAGCGGAGTCCGTCGGCAATTGTGCGCTGAGCGGCGCAAGCGCGGACACGCCGGCGAGTGCGGCGATGAGGCGGGCCATCCGTCGTAGCTTGGAAGGCAGCGCGGGCCGGGATGCTGCGCGGCAGGTGGTGCGGTGGAGATCAACGGCGCACGGGTGGCCGTTTGATTGTGCAGCGGTCATGGGGTCCTCGAGAGGGCGAAGCCGCAACCCGTGCGCGTGGGCACGGATGTGGACGGACGCGATGACGCGTTAGCCGCTCGCGAGAGGGGCGCACGGAGTGCGCGGCGGGGCTGACGCGGCTAGGCGCTCTGCACCCGAGGGGGGCGTCTCTTCGGCTCCCCCACCACACTTGAAGGGAGACGGTCGGACTTTCCTGACACCGCCGTGGCGAGGGCGTCCAGGCGTCCCGGCAGGACATGCTGGGTCGTCAAGGTCCCGCCATGGGCGTGCGCGCAATGGCAGAGGTGCATCTCGTGCTGATCCGGTGCGCTCGTGGTGCCTGATCCCGGACCCGGATCTACGGCGGCAGCTGTCGCAGACGTGGGGGCCGGGCTCGTGCTGCCGATGGCAAGCGCAGCCTGCGGATCATCGCAGGGGTCAGCGATCAGCGGTTCCGCGACCGTCACCGACACACACAGCCCAAGCAGCACCGCCAGAAGGCGGCGCAGCGTTGGTGCGAGTGGCGAACGGCGAAGGGCGTGGAGCATCAGGAAACAGTTGCGGTGATTCGGCCGCGAGGTCAGCCCAGGCGCCCGAGTAGCATTGGGGCGTTGCGAGGGCTGCCAACGGGCAGTATTCTACCTGAACGAATGAACGACAGTTCAGTCGTTCAGGTAACGTAGGAGTCCGATGCGCATTCTGCAAGCTCGCCATCGCCCAAGGCCGTCCGTGGCCATGGGCGACCCCATACAGCCCGCGCCCGGCCCCTTGATGGCCGACGTGTGCGAGGTCGCGTGCGTGGATGCCGAGAAGGTGGCGCGAGTCAGGGCGGCCGGCCCGGCCCCCGCGACGTTGCTGGCGCTCGCCGAGACCTTCAAGGCACTGGGTGACCCCACGCGGCTCCGGATCGTGGCGGCCCTGGCGCAGGAAGAGCTCTGCGTCTGCGACCTCGCGACCCTCGTCGACGTGTCCGAGTCCGCAGTCTCTCACTCGCTCCGGACGCTCAGGCAGCTCCGCCTCGTGCAGTACCGCAAGGTGGGGAAAATCGCCTACTACTCGCTGGACGATGCGCACGTGGCGCGGCTGGTCGCGGAAGGTCTGGGCCACATCGACGAAGTCGGGCGCTGAGGGCCATGTCCCGCGCAGCGCCGGCTGGCGTGGTCACCGCTCGCTATCGCGTGACAGGCATGGACTGCGCGCACGACGCGGCGGACATCGCCGCAGCGGCACAACGCATCGTCGGGGTGTCCGCGGTCAAGGTGTCGGTCGCGTCGGGAATCATGACCGCGGAGGCGCCCGAGGCGGTCCTACCACAGGTCGAACAAGCCGTCCAGGCCGAGGGGTACCAGATTGACCGGATCGGCGCGGCAGACGGCGTAGCGGGGGTGACGGGGGCGGCACCGGTCGCGCGCGGGTACCGACGGGCGCTATGGATCGTGGTGCTTCTGAACATCGGGTATGGCGTAGTGGAAGCGGTCGGCGGGTTCTTGGCTGGCTCCCAGTCGCTCAAGGCAGACGCGTTGGACTTCCTCGGCGACGGACTGATCTCCTTGGTGGGGCTGATCGCGCTAGCGTGGCCGCTCGTGTGGCGCGCGCGCGTCGCATTCGTGCAAGGCGTGTTTCTTGGGCTCTTGGGCGCCGCGGTACTCACCACGACCGCATACCGGGTTGTTGTGCAGCAGCAGCCGGAGGCTGACCTCATGGGTCTGTTCGGTTTCCTCGCGCTGATCGTGAACGTCGCGGCGGCGCTGGCACTGATGCCGTACCGCAAGGGCGGCGACGCTGGAGCGAAAGCCATCTGGCTCTTCTCCCGCAACGACGCGCTGGCAAACCTCGCCGTCGTGATCGCCGCCGGCCTCGTCGCGTGGAGCGGCACACCGTGGCCCGACCTCGTCGTGGCCGTAGTAATCGCTGCGCTGTTTCTGCAGTCATCGTGGGCTATCATCCGTGACGCGCGCGCAGACATGGCCGATGCGCACGGCAGCGGGCGGCTCCCGTAGCGTTTCCCGGTGGAGCGTCACAGGCCTCCCTGCTTTGAGAGATTGCGAACATGGCAGGAGGCGGGGGTACCGATCGGTGTGACTTGTGCATGAGCAGCGAGCCGCCCATACGACGTCGGGGGCATCAGCTCGCCCCCCGACGGGTAACGCGGGGCCGGTCTCTCGACTGGCCCCCGTTGTTTTCACCACCGATCTGACGTGAGACAATTCCGCCACGGAGTGTGAGCGAAACGCCCGCGAATCGGCCTGCGCCCCACACGATGCAGTGCTGCCACGCGTGCGTCCAACGCACGACGTGGACGCGGTGATCGCGACCAGTTCGTACGCTGAGCCCCGTCCGCCGCGCGACGCGCTGAACGCCCACGGATTCTCCGAAGCGCCGGTGACGCCTGAGCAGGATGTGCCGAATCACACGCGTCGGTGGATCGCGCCCGCGGGTGGAGGCTCTTTCGATTTCGTGCCGATTGGGGCTCATGCGGGTGGGCGGCGCACCGCGACCGTGGGCAGCACGCGCCCTTCGAGAGCCACGACCTCGAGGATATCATCGCAGTCGTCGCCTCCCGTTCGACCGTGGTGGAGGAGTGTCGCGCGGCCCCCATGCATGTCCGCGAATATCTGGCAGAACGCTGTCGCCAGTTCACCGCCGACGCCGAGACCGCCGAGGAGTTGATCGCCGCGAATCTGCCGCCGCCGCCCACCACCGTGGTGCCGGTGCGCACGACGGTGCTGCAGCGGCTCAGGGACCTCGCGGCCGTCGACGAGGGGTAGCCTCACGCGGCCGATCTGTCTGCGTTCGGCAGCACGTACTCCTCGCGCCGGCGCCGCACACGCAGTGGCTCGCCCTTTCGCTGTCTCGACTGTTCCGCGAGGAACGCCTGCCGCATGCTCGCCGGCAGCGGGAACGACTTGTCGCGCCAGCGGCTCGCCCAGTCGATCTTCTCGCCGAGCCACCACGTGCTGTCCATCTCGCGATGGTATGCGCTGGGATGATCGAAGTGCTCGATAGGGTGTCGCGCCGCTTCGAGCATCACTGATTGACACATCACGTAATGCGCCTTTAGGGTGTCGTCGACGTCACCTGTCGCCCGTCGCGCGATGTGTTGACCGCAGGTCCGTTCTTCGACGCCGTGACGGTGGAGGCGCACAGGCCCGTTGGGACCGCGAAGCCCCCACCAGTACGTCGCCCACAGATGCCGAATCTTGTGGGGCCCCAGAACAATCGGCCACTTCGCCCGCGCCTCGTCGGTCGACTCTGGAATATCGTCTCGCCCCAGCTCGCGCATTCCCTCGAGTAGCGCATCGGCCCACACATCATTCAACGCCTTCGAGAGGTTCGCGCCGGCCACCGGCGGCGCCTTACGCGACCGCGGCGTCGGGTTGATGAACCAGGCAATGGTCCCCATGCCCATCGCCTGCCGCATCGCCGTGTTTGGCGGCACCAGCCCACGCTCCACGACGGCCGGCCACCAGATCTCCCGCACGTAGGTGGCGGCCCACTCGTGATCGATGATTACGGGCGACCAGCGCCACGTTGGGCGCTCCTTGTTCTGCTTTGTTTCAGTTTCGGATACATCCGACTCGTCGTGCGCGCGGAACGTGGTGGAAATCGACTTGATGCGTACCAGCTCACCGGTGGCGCTCCACTCGGCGTCGATCAACACCTCGGCACCCACACGCGCATGCTGCGCGTTGCTGATACGCACCGGGTCCGCCGCGAGGGTGGCCTGTAGTACCCAGCGCGCGAGCGCACTGTGAAATGCCTTGCGCGCCTTCTTTACGTCACGCTTGCAGCGTGTGGACGCATTCGGTGCGGCGGCTGCGGCCACTGCTGCGCGCAGCGCACGCTGCCGCCGCGGCAGGTCCACCAGCGTTCGCCATGGCAGCACGCAGCAGACCAACTGAGGCAGCGTCACACGCTTCAACAGCTCGCCGACATCTTGACGGGAATCCTTCCTCGCAGCGAGTGCCCCCTTCAGTACCTTCGCTGTTGCATTCCATGTCATGCGGAACGTCTGCTCTGCGGCGCTACCGTCCCCATAGATCCCGATGACCACCCGCTCGGTCATCGAGCCGTGGGCGAAAAGCATCTGGATCGCAGCCGGGGGAAGCGTGGTCGCGTCAGACATCGTTGCCGTCTCCGCAGTGGAAGGCATTTGCCCCGCACCGCCGCCGATTACGCCGTGCGCGACCGCGAACTCCACCACCACCACCGCGAGCGGGCGGGACGCATTGTTCTCGATGCCACCCACGGTCACCTGCTTCTTCTTTCGCATCGCTTCGATCTCTGCCGAGTTCGCAAGCTGTTCAGAAGCGCGTACGCGTGCGCGCGATGTGAGCGACCACAGTTCGATGAACGTCAGATCCTCGGGCAGCGCGAGGTCGGTGATCAATCCGCGACGTCGTACCTCCTGATACGCGCGTGCCCATTGTAGCGCCTGGTACTGGTATCGCCACTGCGTCTTTGGGCGGAGCTCGTCGTGCACCGTGGGGCTGCGGCGGTGCTTTTCCCGTTGGCTGATGCTTTGGCTTGCCACGGACTTCCAGGCACGAAGATCTTCCATGAAATGTGGCATGGCGGCGTCGAGGGCCGCGACCGGAGCGCCGATGTCGGCCTCCCACGACGGAAGCGTGGGGCTTTCAACAGCGGCATCGGTCAGCACGCGTGACGCCGAGCGGAGTACCCAAACGTCGTGCGCGACATTT
Source organism: Gemmatimonadaceae bacterium (assembly GCA_016741895.1). GTDB lineage: Bacteria > Gemmatimonadota > Gemmatimonadetes > Gemmatimonadales > Gemmatimonadaceae > Gemmatimonas. The sequence continues at coordinate 10,253 of JACVCT010000117.1, forward strand.
CGGCGCTCCCACGCGCGCAGGACGGCGCGAAGCCCGTCCGGGGTGTCGGGTAGTGCACATGGGTCTACCTGGCCGTGGGCGGTGGCGCAGCGCGCGAGGTTGCGCAGGCCGGTCAGCACCTGTTGCAGGGACTGGCGAGACGTTCGGGATGATTCGTTCGCCACACGCTGTTCGAGAATTGCCTCGACCCGTCGCCAGGCAGTGGGCAGTTCGATCTGTACGGCCGCGTTGTCGGGCTGCCGCTGCCCAAGGGCCTCGAGCAGACGCCGTACACGACTGCCGGCGTTACCGGGACGCCGTCCACCGGCGGCCGCGGCGCGGAGCCTGGCCGCGTGCGCGGTTCCAGATAAGAGGTCGCGCACGTCAATCGGCTCGGCCTCGTGACCAGCCGACGGGTCGAGCAGATACCTGGCGTGTCGCTCATCCTCAGCGACACCCTGTTGCACCAACTGCCACGCCAGCGCTGAGCGGAGATCGCTGATGGCGCCCGGGACAGTGGCCGGTGACAGGGCAGGGGTACCGCCGCGCCGCTGAAGGTCCTCAGCCTGCAGGCGCAGTACGGGAAAGGTGATGCTCGACTTGATGGTAGTGTGGTGCATTGGCTCCTCGGTGGGTTGGTGCTCTCGCGAGCGTACCGGGAGCGTGCGGCAGCCCGCACGGGGGGCGCCGGATCGGGGCGAAATCTTTGTGCACTGGCGCTGTTGTCGCGCTCTTCTCGTGCTCACTCGTGGACTTACGCGCTCAGGTTGTGCGCAATTGACCACTTCATCGTGGTCGTGATGAGCGGCTCATTGGCGCACAACTCACTGAGACAGTCGATAGCTGTCGTGAGCAAGTCATGGTCATTCAACGGGTTTCCACTTCGCGGTTTTGAGATGGCGTGGGCCACCATCTGCACAAAGTCGTGACGACGCGATTTCGCACGCCCAGACGGCGGGGCGCATGGTTGCGGCGCAGGCACCAATGAAAGCGTTCTGGAGGGGGCTCGCGGCGCAGCTTCTATGCGCCGTGTAACTTCATTCCATGACGACCCCTGTGCTTACCTCGCTGCTCCAATGTCCCGTCTGTGGGCACGAGGAGCCTCTCCCCATGCCGACTGACGCCTGCGTGTTCTTCCACGAGTGCGCGGCCTGTCGGACGCTTCTGCGTCCCAAGGCGGGCGAGTGCTGCGTGTTTTGCTCGTTTGGATCGGTTCCGTGTCCGCCGATCCAGGCGGGTCGTGCCTCCGGCGGCGTGTCTCGCGAGGACTCGGGCGCCAGTGACGAGGGTTGCTGCAGTTAGGCGCGCTCAGGCGCTCTCCCGCAGAGTGGTCACCTCTCCCATTTGGACCGCGGCAGTGTGATCTCGTGCTCCTCTGGCTCACGATATGCACGTGCCAACTGGTTGCCTTCGGCGCACGGGCGGTAGGGGGCACCCGCTAGCAGGATGCTGAAAAAGCTGGCGTCCCCTCTGGTGCGACGCCAGCGTTTTTGTATAATGGCGCGACTTCAGCCAGAGGCGAGCGATGCGGGGAGACGAGCGCGTGCAGGGGATGATGTTTGCGACGGT
>JACVCT010000118.1 GCA_016741895.1 Gemmatimonadaceae bacterium
CATAATGAACAAGGGCTGTGCCGGAGGGGGTGCGCCCGTTTGACTGGTCTTCCCGTGCGCCTCCCCCGCAAGGCCGGTCATTCCCCCGCCACAGCGCGTGAAGCCGGTGGTGCAGGTCAAGGCCATGTCGCCGGAGCGTGACCACCTCGAAATTCGCTTCCCGCGCTTGGACGGCTATCGGGTCGATCTGCCCAACGAGCGGCTCCAGGCCAGATTTACCGCCGACCATGTGTACGAGCTCACGCCGGAGCAGGTCGGCCCCTCGGAAACGCGGGTCGAAGGCATCATCGGTGAAGGGGTGGATCTTTCGCTCATTCATACCAAAGAGCTCCGGCAATCCACGCTCATCTTTCATCTCACCAAGCGGTTGCTGATGACGCATTGGCGGGACCCGAACGATCAGCCCAAGCTGCATCTGTTCAGTCAGCTCAAGTCCATCACTCGGCAGTGGCTCGACCAGTGCCTGGTATGCAAGGGTGGCACCTACCCGGCGCAGCTCATGTACCTGCAGCTGGCCGACGAGGCCTGCAATCGCATCACGGCCGGCATCGTCGAGCAGATGGGAAGCGAGCGCACCGTTTTGCCCATGCTCGATCCGTACAACCCAGTTGGCAGCACGCGTCATGTGAACTTCTCCACCAGCAAGACGCTGCGCTGGCAGACCCATGCCGATCGCTGCCATCTCAACTGGGTCATCTGCGACAGCAACTGGGAGGCGGAGTTCTGTCGCGTGGTGGAGTCTCACTCCCAGGTGCTGGCGTACGTCAAGAATCACAATCTGGGCTTCGAGGTCCCGTACCGCAGCGGCAATGAGTCACGGCGTTATCGGCCGGACTTCATCGTGCTGGTCGATGACGGCCACGGACCTGACAACCCGCTGCACCTGGTGGTGGAGATCAAGGGCCGGCGTGGTGAGGACGCCAAGGAGAAGGCCAACACCATGCGGCAGTACTGGATTCCGGCTGTGAACAACGACGGCACGTTCGGACGATGGGCGACGGCGGAGTTCACCGATGTGTTCGCCATGGAAGACGACTTCGCGAAGGCGTTGGAGCACCATGTCGATGCACTCATCCGCAACGCGATTGTGTCTGGCGCCGACCAGCAAGGTGATGCCGCGTGATCGTCACCGCCGCTGAGGTACGGACCTGGGCCGCAGCCGGCGAGTCACTCACCGTCGAGTTCAAGGGTGAGGCACGCGGCGCGCTCAATGATCGGGAGCTGGTGGAGGCCGTGGCCTGTCTCGCCAATGGCCGCGGCGGCATGCTGCTCATTGGTGTGGAGGACGACGGTCGGATCACGGGAGCAAAGCCGCGTCACGGTACCATCACTGATGTGCGACGCCTCGAAGGGTTGATAGCCAACTGGACCATGCCCAGTTGCCCCGTCACCTGCGCTGTGGTGCCAGTCGATGGACACGACGTGATTGCCGTGCGCGTTCCGGAGGGCCGCCCCATCACGGCCACATCCGACGGCGTGTACAAGCGTCGCACTCTCGACCTGCACGCAAGACCGCAATGCCTGCCTTTCTATCCACACGAACTGCAGTCTCGCGAGGCAAGCCGCGGCGCTCTCGACTACTCGGCGTTGGTTGTTCCCGATGTCGCATTCGAAGATCTCGATCCGCTGGAGTTCGAACGATTACGTCGGACAGTCCGAGCCAATGCCGGCCGCGCCGATTCCACACTGCTCACACTCGACGACCACGAGTTGCTCAAGGCACTCGGGCTGGCTGAGGGCCGTGGCCCGGCGGAGCGGATCCGCGTGGCCGGTCTCTTGTTGTTGGGACGTGAAAGCGCGTTGCAGCAGTTTCTCCCAACGCATGAAGTCGCATTTCAGGTGCTGCGGGGGACCCGGGTGCAGGCCAACGACTTTCTTCGCTGGCCCCTCATCCGCGTATCCGACGCGCTCACAGAGCGCTTCGATGCCCGCAATCAGGAACAGGAGATTTTCATCGGGTCCATCCGAGCTGGCATTCCCGACTACAGTCGGCCGGGGTTCCGCGAAGCGGTGCACAACGCCCTCGTGCATCGCGATTACACCAGGCTCGGCGCGGTGCACGTCTTCTGGCGCGACACCGAGCTCGAGATCACCAGTCCTGGTGGTTTTCCCGACGAGGTGACGTTGGACAACCTGCTCGTCACCGCACCGAAGCCACGCAATCCGGTGCTGGCCGATGCCTTCAAGCGCATCGGTCTGGTGGAGCGGACGGGACGCGGGATCGACACGATCTTCGAAGGGCAGTTGCGGTATGGTCGTCCGGCTCCCGACTATGCGCGCAGTTCGGCCGGCACCGTACAAGTGGTCATGCCAGGTGGCCCCGCCAATCTCGCCGTGGCACGATTCATCATCGAGCGCGATAGGCCGGAACAGCCAGTGACGCTGGAGGAAATGCAGCTGGTGAACATGGTCGAGCGGGAACGACGCCTCGATGTGTCACGGGCGGCAGAGCTCCTGCAGAAGGGGGAGGCGGCGGCCCGGTCTGTTCTGGAGCGTCTGGTCGAACTAGGCGTGTTCGAGGCCCGCGGCGAACGGAGCCAGCGTGTGTACCGGTTCTCAGCGGCCACCTACCGGGCCATCGGACCGGCCTCTGCCTATACCCGAGCCAGTGGATTTGCTCCGCTTCAGCAGGAACAGATGGTTTTGGCCCATTTACGGGCCCACGACCGAATCACCAGGTCGGATGTGGCGGATCTGTGCCAGATCACATCAGTTCAGGCCAAGTCGTTGCTGGCAAGGCTCTTACGACGCTCCGCGCTGATCCGCCAGGGCACCGGCAAGGGCACCTACTACCAGCTTGATCCAAAAAATATGGACTAGTCCAAAAACTTTCTGGACCAATCCAAAAACCGATCCAAAAAAGCGCAGGATTTATGGGCAAACGGCATAAAGTCAAAGACTTGCGCTTTTGGCACCAAACGCACGGCAGTCCAGAAAGCGATTGCTGTGCCCCTGTAGTCGTTCGTCAGTGGACGTTCATCGACTCAGTGTCCGATGCGCAGGCCTTCCATATCAGAGCAACCCGTGGCCAAAACCCCGAACAAGCCCGCCGCACAGAAATCCGTCGAAACGCTGACCTACCCCGAAGCCAAGCGGAAGAACATTCCGACGGCCGAGGCGCAGGCCCTTGTGGCGGACAGCCCTATCCGCGTGGCCTATCAGCGCCGCAACCGGGACCTGGACCCGCAGTTGGTGTGGCGTGGCAAGGACGAACAGGACGTCGCCGATCTCGTAGTCAATGCGCCGCCACTCTACATCCAGGAGAAGGTGCATCCCAAGGCGCTGGTGGACGATCTGCTGCGCCAGACCCGCGAAAAGAAGCACGATCGCGGCGAAGTCATGGCCGACCTGTTTGCCGACTTCAACGGCATTCCCAAGGACGCCGACAAGACCGAGTTCTATCAGCACGATCAGAATTGGACCAACCGCATGATCCTCGGCGACTCGCTGCAGGTCATGGCGAGCCTGGCCGAGCGCGAGGGACTGCGAGGCAAAGTGCAGTGCGTCTACTTCGACCCGCCGTACGGTATCAAGTTCAACAGCAACTTTCAGTGGAGCACGACAAGCAATAAGGTCTCAGATGGCAAGGTCGAACACATCACGCGTGAACCGGAACAAGTAAAGGCGTTTCGCGACACGTGGCGGGATGGGATTCATTCGTATCTCACCTACTTGCGTGATCGCTTGGAGATCGCGCGCGACCTATTACACGAAAGCGGATCAGTATTCATTCAGATCGGCGATGAGAATGTGCATCGCGTGAGGTCCGTGCTTGATGAAGTTTTCGGCGACGAGAATCTCATAGCAGAGATTGTGTTCGCAAAAACGGTGGGCCAAACAGCAGACTTCATTCCTGGCGTATCGGATTATTGTCTTTGGTACGCTAAGAGCAAGCAATCAACAAAGTACCGAAACCTACTTCGACTGAAGGAGCTCGGCTCAGAAGGCACATCGGGCTATCGATTTGCTGAACTAGCACCGTTTAGGTGGCGCCCACTCACAGCTTCGGAGAAGAGTGGTGACACGAAGGTACCACCGGACCATCGGTTGGTAGCAGTCGGCGATCTCTCCTCGCAGCGTCAAGGACGTGAAGCAGGTGCAGGGTCCGCTATGCACTTCTCAGTAAATCATGAGGGACGAAGGTATTACCCCTCTGGCTTGCGAGGATGGTCGACCACCGAGCTTGGCATGCGCCGACTGTCAGCCGCTTCCCGGATTTACGGTTCGGGATCAAGCGTTATTGGCTATGTGCGATACTTTGATGATTTCCCGGCACTGCCTCTCACCAATATTTGGACTGATACGGTTGGGCAAGGGCAATACGGAGGCTCAAAAGTCTACGTTGTGCAAACCGGTTTGAAGGTTGTAGAGCGCTGCATATTGATGGCAACCGACCCCGGCGATCTTGTCCTTGACCCTACTTGCGGCTCAGGCACAACAGCTTACGTCGCAGAGCAGTGGGGCCGCCGCTGGATCACCATCGACACCTCCCGTGTCGCGCTTGCACTCGCGCGTGCCCGCATCATGGGCGCTCGCTACGCGTCGTACCTGCTCGCCGACTCACGCGAAGGCCAGCTCAAGGAAGCCGAAGTCACGCGCTCGGCGCCGTCATCGGCCCCGACGACCGGCAACATCCGCCACGGCTTTGTCTACGAGCGCGTGCCGCATGTCACGCTCAAATCCATCGCCAACAACGCCGAAATCGACGTCATCTGGGAGAACTACCAGACCAGACTCGAACCCCTGCGTGCGGCCCTCAACAAGGCGCTGAAGAAGACCTGGGAAGAGTGGGAAATCCCGCGTGACGCCGACGCCAAGTGGCCGGCTGCTGCAACCGAAGCGCACAGCAAGTGGTGGGAAGCGCGCATTGCGCGTCAGCGCGAGATCGATGCCAGCATCGCCGCCAAGGCCGACGTGGAGTACCTATACGATCGCCCCTACGAAGACAGGAAGAAGGTCCGCGTCGCCGGCCCGTTCACCGTGGAGTCGCTGTCACCGCACCGCATGATCGCGGCCGATGAACTGGACACGGCCACCGACAATATCATGGAACGCAAAACCGGCTACGCGGCCGGCCGTGACTTCCCGTCCATGATTCTCGACAACCTGCGCTCTGCCGGCGTGCAACAAACCGCCAAGGCCGATCGCATCAGCTTCACTTCCCTCACGCCCTGGCCGGGTGATCTGGTTTGCGCAGACGGGCGCTACCTCGAGGGCAATGTCGAGAAGCGCGCCGCGATCTTCATTGGCCCCGAGTTCGGCACCGTCACCCGCCCCGATCTGGTGAGCGCTGCGCGTGAGGCTGCCGAAAGCGGATTCGACGTGCTCATTGCCTGCGCCTTCAACTTCGAGGCCCACACCACCGAGTTCGCCAAACTCGGCAAGGTCCCTGTGCTCAAGGCGCGCATGAACGCCGACCTGCACATGGCCGAGGACCTCAAGAAGACCGACAAGGCCAATCTGTTCGTCGTATTCGGTGAACCGGATATCGACGTACTGGACGCCGACAACGGTCGCATTCAGGTCAAGGTGAACGGCGTGGATGTCTTCGACCCCAGCACCGGTGAAGTGCGCTCCGACGGCGCCGACGGCATCGCCTGCTGGTTCGTTGACACTGACTACAACGAAGAAAGCTTCTTCGTTCGCCAGGCATACTTCCTCGGCGCCAACGATCCCTACAAGGCGCTCAAAACCACACTCAAGGCGGAGATTGACGCTGACGCCTGGGCCACACTCAACAGCGACACCTCGCGCCCCTTCGACAGGCCGCAATCTGGCCGCATAGCCGTCAAGGTCATCAACCATCTCGGTGACGAGGTGATGAAGGTATTCCGGGTATGACGCTGCTGACTGTCGATTCTTTTCCGGTTGAGCAGGTGGTGCGCGCCCTGCGGAGCCTGTCTCTGTCAGACAAGGCGTTGATGATGCTGCAGGCTCACGCCATGGCACCCAATCGTGCCATGAGTCGGCTTGAGCTGGCCAAGGCAGTTGGCGGCAGCAGCGTGAACGTCTGCAATTCCGTGTACGGTACACTGGCCACCAAAGTGGCCAACGCCATCGACCCCAAGCTCAGGGCCAGCTGGAAGCCGGACCGAGGGCCACAGTACGACTTTGTGCTGTTCCTCAACCATGCACCAGCGCGCTGGGCTCAGCTCCTGCCAGACGATCAGGACCCCTGGGTGTTTGTCATGCGAGAGACGTTCGCCCGTGCGCTCGAGTACCTGGACATTGCCCCGTATACATCGCTGGATCCACGGGTGGCGAAGCAGGTGAAAGCTCCGGCAACCAGAGACATTGAGGAGGAGACCAGCGAGGATCCGGACGATCCGGCACCGTCCGATGCGATGTTCGACATCGACAGCGCGCATGCGGAGCTGGACGGACTCGAAGATACAGAACGCGAAGCGGTCATTCTGGCGCGGATGGGTCAGGGCGTTTTCCGCGAGCAACTGCTGGCCCTGTGGAAGGGTAGGTGCTGTGTCACCGGCACATCCGTCAAGTCGGCCATCGTGGCTTCGCACATCAGGCCCTGGCGCGACTGCAACAACACGGAACGCCTCGATCGCTTCAACGGCCTCCTGCTCGTGGGAACGCTGGACAGATTGTTTGATGCCGGCCTCATCACCTTCGAGGACAACGGAGACATCCGGATCAGCGCGAAGGTGCCGGAGCAGGAGCGTACCCTTCTGGGCTTGTCCACCAAGATGAAGCTGCGTGAAGTCACGCCGAGACACCGCCCGTATCTCGCGTATCATCGCAAGCACGTCTTCGTCGACGCGTAGAATCGCTCTGTATGCAATTTCTCATTGCGGACACCTTCACGTCGGCGCTGGCCAGGCTCGCCACCGACGAACAGAAGGCCGTCAAGATCACGGTGTTTGACCTTCAGGCCAATGCTGCCACACCCGGGCATTCGCTGCACAAGCTGGATCGCGCCCGGGACAAGCAGTTCTGGTCTGCCCGCGTCAATGCGGACCTGCGCATCATCGTGCATTGGAGCGACAGCTCGCTCCTGCTGTGCTACGTGGATCATCACGACAAGGCCTATACCTGGGCCGAGCGACGCAGGCTCGAAGTCCATCCGCGTACGGGCGCCGCGCAGCTTGTCGAGATTCGCGAAGCCGTCGTCGAGATTCCCGTACACCGCGTGGTGGATGCGCCAGCGCCGCCGGCATCGCGATACCCTGAGCCTGCCAGGTCGCTCTTTGCTGCCGTCGCCGACGCGCAGCTCCTCGAGTACGGCGTACCGGCTGAATGGATCCCGGAGGTTCGGGCAGCTACGGAAGACTCGATTTTCACCATCGTGGCAGCGCTGCCGTCCGAGGCAGCCGAGGCGCTGATCGAGTTGGCCACCGGCGGCACGCCAAAACCGCGCCCTGTGGTCGCCGCCGATCCCTTCGCGCACCCCGATGCGCAGCGTCGGTTCCGCGTGATGAACAACGTGGACGAGCTCGCGCGCGCACTCGACGCGCCCTGGGACAAGTGGGCGGTCTTTCTGCATCCGGCCCAGCGGGAGCTCGTGGAGCGTCGCTTCAGCGGACCGGCCAGAGTGGCCGGATCTGCGGGGACAGGCAAGACCGTGGTGGCCTTGCATCGGGCGGTAGCACTGGCCCGAGCCAACCCGTCCGCCAGCGTGCTACTCACCACATTCTCCATTCCCCTGGCGCGCATGCTGCGGCAGAAGCTCCGGGCGTTGGTGGGTACCGACGCGGCGTTGATGGATCGCATTACGGTGGAAGCAATGGACGAGGTGGCCATCACCTTGCACGAGCAGGCGTTTGGCAGGCCACAAATGGCCACCTCGACCATGATTGCTACCACCTTGGCTTCCATCACCAACGAACTCGGGGGCACCGCATTCAGCGAAGCCTTTATCGCCCGGGAGTGGCACGAGGTCGTGGATGCGTGGCAGCTGCGTACATGGGAAGCCTATCGTGACATCCCGCGACTGGGGCGCAAGCAGCGACTCAACGAGAAGCAGCGTGAGAGTCTCTGGGCCATCTTTTCGGCGCTGCAACAGCGGCTCGACCGGTCGGCCATGATGACGATGCCGCAAGTGTATGCGGTAGTCACCGCTGCCATCGGAACCGATATCACCAACCCGTTCGACTTTGCGGTCGTGGATGAAGCTCAGGATGTTGGTGTCGCGCAGCTGCGCTTTCTGTCGGCCCTGGGCGGCGGCCGACCCGACGCGCTGTTCTTTGCCGGCGATCAGGGTCAACGCATCTACCAGCTGCCCTTCTCGTGGAAGTCGCTGGGCGTGGATATCAGGGGCCGTTCGCAGGTACTGCGAGTCAACTACCGCACCTCACACCAGATCCGGGGCCTGGCCGACACGCTGCTCGGTGATGAGCTGCGCGACGTGGACGGCATTGTCGAGGAACGTCGGAACACGGTGTCGGTGTTCAACGGCCCCGAACCACGGGTCGAGATCGTGGTCGACGCAGACGCCGAACGCACACTCATTGCCGGGTGGCTTCGCGAGCAGGTCAGTGCGGGGGTTCAGCCGGGACAACTTGGCGTCTTCGTTCGCACCCGATTTGAGGTAGCCCGGGCGCAGGCGGCTGTAGAGCTGGCTGGCCTTTCCGTGACCACTCCGCAGCCCGGCGTGGAGGCCGAAACCGGGAAGGTGGTACTGATGCCCATGCAGTTGGCCAAAGGTCTCGAGTTTCGCGCGGTGGTGGTCGCCGCCTGCGATGACGAGGTGCTCCCGCTTCAGTCGCGTCTGGAGACGGCGGGCGAGGAGTCAGACATCGATGACATCCTCGCCACGGAGCGTTACCTGCTGTATGTGGCGTGCACCAGAGCGCGTGATGCGCTGTTGGTCACGGGAGTGGCACCGGCATCTGAGTTTCTGACGGACCTGCAGAACCGGTCGGATACCCGCTGATCCCGAGCACAACAGTCTCCGTCAGGCCACGTGTTTGACGAGCTTGCCGGCCAAGTCAGAAAGCCGGACGTTGTTCGTGCCAATAACCGCCTTGAGCTTGCTGTCACAGTTGATCCTCCTGGGGTCCTTTGCGTCCTGCAGTCCGTTCTTCTTGATGTAGTCCCAGACCTTCTCCACAAGGCTCTGTCGGGTCAGCGGCTCTCGGCCCACAATTCGCGCCAACTCATCTGAAGGGGTCAGGAGAGTGTCGTCAGGCTCGACTTCATCTTCTGCATCGTCGAAGATGGACCAGTCAGCCAGCTTCTTCCCGGCGGGTTTGCTTTTGAAATACCCAGGTTTGGCCGTCTTCAGCGCGGCCTCTGCCTGCTTTGCATCTCGTGGCTCAAGCTGCCAGAGATTGAGCCTTCCGTTCACGCCCATGACTGGCTGGCTGAACTCCCGTGGGTCGGCAAGTCGCCAGTACCACTGATCCTCCTCGGGAGGGCCTGTGACGACAGCATCGTCAGCAGTGGCGCCATCCCGTAGTTGCTCCGGCGACCAGATGTCTTCAAGGGTGACGATGCCAACAACGGCCGTTCGAGGCAGATTACGGAGCGCTTGCAGGCTACCCATGCCGACGGCCTCAAAGAGCGGTTCAAGTCCCCACCCAAGCCACTCGTCGTACTGCGGCCCGCTCGGGGCAGCGGAGGATGCATGGATCAAAAGGGGGCCCCGGTAGTCTGTCTTCCAGGAGCGAACTTCGAAGCGCTTCGCGCCGCGAACGATCATCGAGGCCCACGGTTGCTTGATTGACAGTACTCGCATGACGTACTCCTGATAGTCGTATGGGTTTGAGGCCGACTACGGTTCGCTCAAGTGGAGCGATATTGCATCGCGAGTTGCGCGTGCGTCAATCTTGGAGAAGCAGACGGTATGAGTGTCGTTCAAGACCAGCACTCGCGAATGTCTCCAACACGTCGGCTCCGGACATTTCGCATTCGCACCAGCCACCCCATAATTGAAGCACCCCAACCTCCGAGGCCGGCCATGTCGTCGCTGTACCCCTTCGCTCAGCACACGTTGGTCATCACCGGGGTCGGCCGCGCCGGACAGGTGGGGGAGGCGCTGGCTCGCCACTTTGCCGGGCTCGGGGCTTCGCTGGCCCTGCTCGATTTGAATGAAAGCGAAGCACAGGCGCGCGCCGCCGAACTCTCGCCGGTGCGCAGCGGGCAGCGCTTCACGGCCCACGCCGCCAACCTGGCCGACGCACACGCAGCGCAGCGGGCCATGGCCAGCGTGCTGTCCGCACATCACACCTCGGCACTCCATGGCGTCATCTGTGTGGCCGGCGGCTTCGGCATGACGGGCGCCCTGTCTGACGCCGACCCCGACGCCTGGCACAAGCAGTTCACCATCAACCTCGACACGGCCTTTGCCACCACGCGCGCGGCGCTGCCCGCCTTGCGCGAAGGCAAGGGCAGTCTCGTGTACTTCGGCTCTGCCGCCGCGCTGCCCGGGGGCAGCCCCAAAGGCATGGCCGCCTACGCCGCCGCCAAGAGTGGTGTGCTCACCCTCATGCGCAGTGTCGCGCTGGACGAACGGGCACACGGCGTGCGCGCCAATGCCGTGGCCCCCACCGCCATTCGCACCGCCACCAACATGGCGGACATGGGTGACAAGTCCGACTACGTGGAGCGCGAGTCGGTGGCCGAGGTGGTGGCCTTTCTGCTCAGCGACGCGGCGCGCAATGTGACCGGCCAGGTTCTCACGCTGAGCTGATCATCCATGACATTTCCCTCCATACCGGAAATCCGCGCCGCTCGCACACGGCTCGGTCAGCGGGTGGTTACCACGCCTGTCCGTGAATTGGTGGATCACGCCGTGGCCGAACGTCTGCCCACCGGCACCCGCGTGTGGCTCAAGGAGGAACTGTTCCAGCGCACGGGCTCCTTCAAGCCGCGCGGCGCACTCACGGTCATGCTCGAACTCAGCGACGAGCAGTTGGCGCGCGGCGTGACCGGTGTGTCGGCCGGCAATCACGCGATCTCGCTGGCCTATGCGGCGCGCGAACTCAAGACCAGCGCCACCGTCGTCATGCCACGCACGGCCAGTCCGTTCCGCATTGCCATGTGTCGCGAGCTGGGTGCGCAGGTGGAACTGGTGGAGAATGTGCATGAAGCCTTCGCGCGGGTGCGCGAAATCGAAGCCGCCGAGCAACGTGCCTTCGTGCATCCCTACGAGGGACCACGCACGGCACTCGGTACGGCCACGGTGGGCCTCGAGTTCATGGAGCAACTCGCCGCGGAGAACGTCACACCCGATGCCATTGTTGTCGCGGCGGGCGGTGGTGGACTCACCGGTGGCGTGGCCTGCGCCGTCAAGCAGCTATCGCCGAGCACGCAGGTGTTCGTGGTGGAGCCCGAGGGCGCCGACACCATGTACCGCAGCTTCGCCGCCGGCAGCCCACAGGCCATCGAGAAGGTGCAGACCATTGCCGACTCACTCGGTGCGCCGCGCTGTGAGCCCTACTCATACTCGCTCAACAAAGCCTTCGTCGACGAGGTCGTGCTGGTGAGCGATGACCAGATTCGCGACGCCATGCGTCTGCTCTTCCGCAGCGCCAAGCTGGTCACCGAACCCGCCGGCGCGGCATCACTGGCCGCGCTGCTGCATCCGCTGCGCGAGCGCCTCGCCGGCCGCACGGTTGGTCTCGTGATCTGCGGCGGGAATGTCGATGCGGCGACGTTTGCCACCCATCTCGCCACCTAGCGTGGCACCTCAAGCCCCGACCCCGACCCCGACCCCGCCTTAAGGCGCCTTGCCCCCGTCGTCCGACCCCCCGCAC
>JACVCT010000119.1 GCA_016741895.1 Gemmatimonadaceae bacterium
CGCTCGCCGGTGCCGTCGGCGTTGGCCACAAAGAGTTCCGTGGGGCGCGTGAGACTGGTGGACACAAACGCCATCGTGCGCCCCGCTACGTCAAAGCTCACGCCGCGGACCTGACGACGGCCACCCACCACTTCCTTCGGTGCCGTCTTGCCCGTCAGATCGGCCTTCAGCACCGCCGAGCGGCCACCGATGTCCGCCGTGAAGTGCATGCCGCTCTTGAGCCACTCGATCGACCCGGGCTCGAACTGCCAGTCGCCCAGCACGTTCGTGGGCGTGCCGCCCGCCACCGGCACCGTGTAGATGCGGGCACTCTTCGTGCGTCCCGGCCGGCCGATGAACGCCAACTGCTTGCCGTCGGGCGACCAGGTGAGATTGGATTCCGCGCCCATCCACTCCATCAGCTTGCGTGGCGTGCCACCGGCCACGGGCACGAGGTAGATGTCGGCGTCATTGCGTTCCGCCTCGTCGCGCACCTTGTCGTACGGCAGCTTGGCCAGCGAGTCGCGCTCGAGATCCACCACCGAGTCGGGACGCAGTCGCGCGTCGGCAACAAAGGCAATCCACTGCCCGTCAGGGCTCACACTTACGCCGCGGTGCGAGTAGGCCACGTTGGTGATCTGGATGCGTGCCGTGTCACCCACGTTCTGCCGGAAGAGCTGCTGCGGACGCCACACCCGCGGCGTGCGACGGCCCGGCACGAAACCGCTGTTGTTGTTCTTGTAGACCATGTCCACGACATGGCGTCCGTCGAAGCGCGCGGGCACGGTGGGACGCGTGATGGCCTCGAAGGGTGGCCGTGCCATGGCCGGCATCTGCCCGAACGGATCGGGCGTGGGCACGGTGGGCGCGGGTGCCACGGCGTCGGTAAACACCGCAAAGCTGCCGTTGGCGGGCATCGAACCGGTGGGGTACTCCGGCACCTGCACCGCTTCGCCGGTTGGCTGATCGAGTCGAATGGCCCAGGTGTTGCCACGGCCGCCGGGGCGCTGCGAGTTGAAGAACAGGTACTTGCCGTCGGGCGACCAGCGTGGGTTGCTGCTTTCCGTGCCGGGTGATGTCCAGCGCTGCGGCTCGCCGCCTGCCGTGTTCACCACCCACACCTCGCTGTGCCGGCGGTTCTCGCTCTCCACGGCGCGCGTGACCGTCATGGCCACCCGCTTGCCATCCGGCGAAACGGCGGGACTGCTCACATTCACCACGCGATACCAGTCGGCCAGCATCATGGCCCGTGGACCCTTGGGCAGCGGGGCCGACTGGGCGCCCGCGGGCCGCGCGCCGGCGCCGCGCGTGGCGGCCGGCTGTGCCGCGACGCCAGCTGGCAGCAGCAGGCCGGCCGAACCGGCCAGCACGAGTGTGGACAGAGCAAAACTGTGACGATGCCGCCACGGGGCGGCGAGGATCGAGAGCACCATGCGTCGGATCCGGGAGGAAAGGAACAGGGGGAGGTGGGACGGGCCGCGGCCCGATACGGGGAAAGCTAGACGGCTGGGGCCAGAAATGTGACGGTCGGCCAAACAAATCCTTGCCGAATTGCGTGTTCTCGCCTAGGATGTGGGCGACTGCGGAGGAGCGGCCCAGTCCCGAGGGGATCCCTCATGTCCGGCATCCAGCCGGCCGGTGGGGGCAAGAACCGGTGAAAGTACCAGCAGTACTGCAGGCGTAGCAAATCGGCGAACGTCAGCCCGATGTCCCACCCATCTCGAGGAGGTGATCAATTGTCTAGCGCAAGTCCCGTAGCCGGCTCGTCCTGGGCACGCGATCTCCTGATCGGCGCCCGGTAACACGGGTACTCCGGTTCGGAATCCTCGAGCCGGCAGGGAATCATGAAGGGCCGCCCCGAGCAATCGGTGGCGGCCCTTCGTCGTTTCCGTCCATCAACCCCGCGCGCGATCAGGGCGTGCGACGGGCCCTGGCAATCTCCGGCAGCGCCGCGTCCACTCGCCGCAGTAGTGCATAGGCGTACTCCATGGTGCCGCGGAAGAACGCGGGATCCACCTTGTGTGCCTCGTCGCCCGCCTTGTGGTAGTCGGGGTGATCCTCCACGCCGAGATACAGAAACGGAATGCCTCGCGCGTGAAACGCCCCGTGGTCCGATGAATTGGTCCAGTCGTCTCCGGGCTTGAGATCCTTCGTGTCGTGGCCAAAGCGAATGGTCACGCGTGCGCCCGCGGCGGCCGCCTCGGCCAGCGGCTTGAGCAGCGGGTAGTGCGCGGTGCCGGCCACCCACAGCGCCCCGGCGTCCTGACGCGACACCATGTCGAGATTGAGGTTCATCCCGATCGTGTTCAGCGGGAGCGGCGGATTGGCGACGAAGGCCCGCGCACCCTGCAAGCCGGATTCCTCGGCATCGAAGAACGCGAAGATGACATCATGCGTGGGTCGTTCGCGCATGAGACGCTCGGCGATCATGAGCAGGGTCACGCAGCCTGACGCATCATCGTCCGCGCCATTGAAGATCTCGCCGTTTCGAATGCCCAGGTGATCGTAGTGCGCACTGAGCACCAGTGCGGGACCACCGCCGGCTGTCCCCTTGATGCGCGCCACGACGTTCACGCCATTGGTGTCGGGGGACGCGCTGCGTGTACGAATGACGAACGGATGTTCGTACGACGCACCAAGCGGTTCGACCCCGATCGTGCGCAGTTCACCAATGAGCCAGCGCCGGGCTCGCGCGGCCCCCGGTGTCCCGGCCCGCCGTCCTTCCATCGAATCGGCGGCAAGCGCATGCAGTCGTTGCATGAGTCGCGAGGTCGTGGCATCCGTCGCCGTGCCGGCGCCGGTGGTCCCGCCGCTCTGCGCGTCAACCTCGACGACTGCACCGCACAATACCAGCGCGAGCGCTGCCACCATGCTTGTCCACCGCGTACAACCAACAGGGAAACACATGTCGCGTTCTCCAAGAAGGAATTGATGGTGTGATGATACGACAATGCCGGAATGAATGCCAATGTCGCGCATCGCGTTGTGCATTGACCGACTCAGAAGTGAGAAGCCCGTACCTGCGCCACGCGTGTGGCACCGCCCAGTCAACGTCGGGTAACGAATGCGTTGCCGCCGGTAGTGCAGCCAACGATTGTGCGCCCTCCTCGTTGGTTCACCCTACCCCCATCATCCGCATGCATTGCACACCACCGCCGCGCAGACACGCAGGCCTGTTGCGCATTCTGCCACTGGTTGCGGCTCTCACAGCCACAACGGGCGTTGTACACGACGTCAGCGCACAAGAGACAGGCAGCGCACAACCGGCCGCGCGCCGCGCGCGCATCACCGGACGTGTTCTCGACGCCGCCTCGGGCCAGCCGGTTCAGGGCGCCAACGTTCAGATCGTCGGCACCTCCGTTGCGGCCACCACCAACGAAGACGGACGATTCGCCATTCCGTCGGCACCGGTCGGCGTGTACAGCGTCGAAGCGCGACGCATCGGCTTTGGCAATTCCGTAAAGGAGAACGTTCGACTCGTGGCCGACAGCGTCATCACGCTGACTTTTGAGCTCAGCGTCAATCCGCTGCGTCTCAACGAGATGGTCGTCTCGGCCTCGCTCGATCCCACTTCGGGTCGCAAAACGCCATACACGGTGGACAAGATCACGAGCGACAATCTGCCCGTGGCCCCCACGACGTCGGCGGCGGGTGCACTCATCGGCAAGGTCGCCGGCGCCACCATCATTCAGGCCAGCGGCGCGCCCGGATCCGGCGTGTACGTGCAGCTTCGCAGCCCCGTGTCCCAGTTCAACAGCACGTCCCCGCTCTACGTGGTGGACGGCGTGTTCCTCAACAGCGCGCAGGCGGTGACCACGCAGGATATCGAGTCCATGGACATCGCGTCCATCGAGGTCATCAAGGGGGCCGCCGCGGCCTCGCTGTACGGATCGCGCGCAGCGTCAGGTGTCATTTCCATCACCACCAATCGTGGCAAGAACCTCGCGCTTGGCCAAACGCAGTTCACGGTACGCACCGAAATGGGCACCGACCGGATCGCCAGGAGTCTGGAGAAACCGCGCGCCCATCAGTACCGGGTCAACGAACTCGGACAGTATGTGAACGCGCAGGGCACGGTGGTTGGCCGAAATCAGCGCGTTGTACAGGCCAACGGCATCATGGAGAACGCGTACATCGACCCGCTGTTTGATCACGTCGACCAGTTCTTCCGTCCCGGCACGTTCAACACGCAGACGCTCACGCTGCAGCAGAACAGCGCCAGTACGAACTTCAACCTCTCGTACACGCGCAACCAGCAACCCGGCGTGGTGGAGAACAGCAACGGCTTCCTGCGTCAGAGCATTCGCCTGAATGTCGACCATCGCCTGCGCGACGCCCTCCAGGTCGGCATGTCGGTCTCCCACACCCGCGGCTCGGAAGATCCCTCGCAGATCTCCTTCTCCGACCTCTACCGCATGAATCCCGACGTCGACTTGCGTCGTCCCGATCCCAGCGGCCAGAGCAAGTACATCATCATTCCGGATTCCACGGAAACGCGAACCAATCCCCTGTACCGCCAGAGTTTCAATGACAACATCACGCAGCGCATGCGTACACTGCTCAACGTCAATGCCTCCTATCGTCCGTATTCGTGGGTCAGCTTCGATGGTTTTGCCAGCTATGACCGCGGCGATCGCCAGGTCACCAATTACACGCCGCGTGGGCTCATCAATCTGAATGGAGAAGGCACCACGCTGGGTTCGCTGGTCATTGATGACGACGATGTGGACGGCATCAACGCACAGGGTGGGGTGAGCTTCATCAAGCCATTTGGTGGCCTCACCACGCGGCTCGCGTTCCGTGGAGAGATGCAGCGGGAGCAGAATCCCTTCCTGCAGACCTCGGGCACGGACTTCACCATCTCGGGCGTCAAGAACATGAACGTCGCCCGCACGAAGAACGTGTCGTCGTCCTACACCGACCGCCGCACGAACGCCGGCTTCGTCAATCTCGGTCTCGACTACAACGGCAAGTACGTCGGTGACGTGCTGTATCGCCGCGAGGGCAGCTCACTCTTCGGGCCGGAGAATCGCTGGAACACGTTCTACCGCGCCTCGGCTGCCTGGCTCATCAGCGAGGAAGGCTGGTGGAACATCCCCGCACTCAGCCTCTTCAAGCTGCGCTACAACGTCGGCACCGCCGGCACGCGCCCGGGCTTCGCCGATCAGTATGCCGCCCTTGGCATCGACGGCACGGGTGCGGTCACGCGTCAGGCCCTCGGCAACCCCTTCCTGCGCCCCGAAATTGCCACGGAGCAGGAGTACGGCATGGACGTGATCTTCAAGAATCGCGTGCAGTGGTCGCTGGTGTTCGTGGATGTGGTGGCCAGGGACAATCTCATCGGCATGCCGGCGCCCGGCCTCACCGGATTCAACACGGTGGAGCTCAACAGCGGCAAGGTGACGGGCAACACCATCGAGACCACGGTGCAGGCCCAGCTGCTCAACAACCCCAAGGGGCTGCAGTGGGACGTGCTCTTCACGGCCGACAAGCGTCGCAACTTCGTGTCCGAGTTCCCGCGCACCTGCTATACCGACGGCTCGTTCTATCGCTGCCAGGGCAACCGCATCGGCACCTTCTGGGGCAACCGCCATGTGCGCGACAAGGCCAGCCTGCCCACCGTGCATGCCAACAACCAGAGCGCTTTCGACATCAATGATGAAGGCTTCGTGGTCCCGGTGGGTGCCGGCAACACCTGGCGCGACGGCAAGGCCAAGAATCTCTGGGGCAGCACGGTCAACATCGATGGCCGCAGTTATGCCTGGGGCCGGCCGATCTTCGAGATCGATCCCAACACCGGCCAGCGCTGGTACGGCCAGATAGGCGACGGCAATCCCGATCTCCAGTTTGGCTTCGGCAACACCTTCCGCTACAAGGGCTTCCGCTTGTACGCGCTGTTCAACGGCCAGTTGGGTGGTGACATCTACAACCAGGTCAAGCAGACGCTGTACGCCACGAACGACCATATGGACGTGGATCAAACGGGCAAGGCCGAAGACAGCAAGAAGCCCACGGCCTACTACAGCACCTCGCTGGCCGATGGCAACAACAACTACGGTCAGATCTTCGTGGAAGACGGCACCTACGCGCGTCTCGCCGAGTTCACGCTGGGTTACATGTTCGACGCCCGCCAGCACGCCTGGCTGCGTCGCAGCGGTGCGAGCCGTCTGCAGCTCGACCTTGTGGGCCGCAACCTGCTGACCTTCACCAGGTACTCCGGCCTCAATCCGCAGTCGGGCCCCTTCTCGGCCCGAGTCGACAACTCCGTGTATCCGCTGCTCCGCACGTGGACCATGGCAGCCACCCTGAACTTCTGATCGGCATGTCCATCTCTCTCCATACACGACGAGGGCGGCTTCGCACCGCCGTCCTCGGCCTCGTGGTCACCGGCACGGTGCTGGGCGTGGCCGGCTGTCAGTCGCTCGACGTGACCAACCAGAACACACCGGACATCGACGGTGTGTTCACCAGCGGCGCCAATCTCGAAGCGGCGCTGCTGGGCTCATGGCGCGCCTTCTGGGGTGTCGCACAGGGCGCGCGCGGCACCACAACAACGGCGCCGTACCCCGTCAAGCAGCTGTCTGTGCTCGGCAATGAACTCACGACGGCCGATCTCGACACCTACATCATCTCGCAGGAACCGCGCGTTGCCATCGACAATCGCGACCAGGGTGGCTGGACCAATCGCAAGCCCTGGTACGATTTGCTCGAAAGCATGGCCTCGGCCCGCGAGGCCTATCAGGCCATTGAGAACAAGGGCCTCAAGATCGGCACCGTGAACGCGCAGTATCCCAACGGCCAGGACACACCACGGGCCAAGGTGTTCGCGAAGTTCCTTATCGGCATCGACAACCTGTATCTGGGGCTGCTTTTCGATCAGGCCTTCATCACCGATGAAAAGACCAATCCTGCCACCTTTACGTACGAGCTCAAGCCGTACAACGAGGTGCTGGCCAATGCCGAGCGCATCCTGCGCGAGGCCATTGCCGAGGCGCGAGCGGCCGAGAACTTCACCATTCCGGCGACGTGGATCAACGGTCAGACCTACACGCGGGACGAGTTCATTCGTGTCATGTACTCGTACATCGTGCGGGGTCGCGTGTATGGGGCGCGTACGCCGGCCGAGCGGGCGGCGGTCAACTGGAACGGCGTGCTGACGTTGCTGGACTCGGGCATCACGCGCAATTTCGCCCAGCAGGCCGACCTGCTCATCGGCGCCACGGCGTCGTCGTACTATCAGTACTCGTACCTGCAGACCAATGGTCGTACCAACAACCGCCTCATCGGACCCGCCGACACCAGCGGAGCCTATCAGGCCTGGTTGGCACAGCCCCTGGGCTCGCGCACGGCGCCGCGTTTCGTCACGCCCGACCGGCGCATTCATGGCGCCACGCCCACCACGGCGGGGCGGTATTTCGGCCTGCTCACCACGCAGACCATGACCGCCATCCGTGGCACCTACATGCACTCGCAGTACCGCAACATCCGGTACCTGCTGCCGCCCTCCAACAACTACCATCAGGTTGGACTCATCACCACGATGAGCACCCAGGAGATGATGTTCATCCGGGCTGAGGCGCTGTATCGTCTCAATCGTCGGGCGGAAGCGGCGGCGCTTATCAACCCCACGCGTCTCGCGTCCAACCTGCCGGCGGTGGACGTCAACGGTCCGCCGCCGGGCCGCGCCTGCGTGCCCAAGCGCGATGACGGCAGCTGCGGTGATCTGTTCGATGCCATTCAGTATGAGAAGCGCATCGAACTCTTCCCCACCGAGGCCATCATTGCCTTTGCCGACGCGCGTGGCTGGGGCAAGCTGCTTCCGGGTACGCCCATGCACTTCCCCGTGCACGGCCGTGAACTCGAGACGCTTGGCCTGCCCTACTACACCATTGGTGGTGGTGGTCCGGGCAGCGCGCCCTGATACACCCGAATCGATAACGTAAGACAGAAAGGGGCGCCTCCCGTTACCTGGGAGACGCCCCTTACTCATAGCTCCAAGCTCAAAACTCCACGCTGCAGTTTCAGGGTTCTTCGCTCAGGTTGGCACAACCGACCCCCGTCCGGTCACCCGGCACCTGGGAGGGCTCAAACAGGCGCACGTAGTACCGCTTGCCGGGTTCCAGCTTCGGAATGCGCGCCGTCGCATCACCAGTGCCGTCGTTGCGCGTGAGGATCTGACGGAATGCCGCGCCAGCCGCCACGGGCCGCCCCTCGTCGCCACAGGAGCCGGCCACGATATCCCAAGCCAGCTGGCGATTGATGGGCGCATTGCGAATGCTGAGCCGCGCGCGCGAATCCTTGCCCCCCTGCGGCTCCACACGAAGATCGGCGGCACCGCGCAGCCCGTTCAAGGTGGACATGGCGGCCGACCACTTGCCGGACTTGCCGAGGACAGCCGCACTGTCCTGCGCGCGAAGCACCGCAGGCGCCACCAGCACACACAGGCCTGCCGACAGCGTGAAACGAATGAGGGAAGACGATGACTTCACGAGCTGCTCCGGGGCAATGCGGGGAGTGTCAGGAGGGAACCACGCACACATTCTACCCACTTGCCGTTCCGGCGCCATCCCTTGTGACCAGCCGCGCGATGTGAGGTTGCCCTGCGACCGGGCGGGATGATGTGTCTACTCCAACTCGCGCCAGCTTGCGACGGCACATGCGATCACCGCGACCGTGAATGCCAGTGACGGGAAATGAAACTGGAAGTGCGCGAAGCTCGGAATCTGCGGCGAGGCCACAACCAACGCCGCCAGGATGGCGCCGGCACGCCGCCGCTTGCGGAGCAACCACCAGGTGGTCGCGCTCGTCCCCAACGCCAGAACCCCACGAAGGTACATCGCCGGTCTGAGGTCCTCGTATGGAACGCCTTCCAGCATTTTGTCAGGAGGGCCGAACATGGCGAGAAACGCCAGGCCAAATACGCCACCGGCAATCCCGGCCGCAAACAGCCAGGTGAGCAGATGCAGGGGCCAGGACGCTGGCGGGCGTTCCGGTTCACTGCGTACCGCGGACTCCTCGAACTCCACCACGACCGGACGCTGGTCCGCGACCGGCGCAACAACACGCCCGTCTGCCGTCAGCGGCGTCGCGACATCAGTCTGCTCACGGACTCGCTCGTTCATACCGCCCTCCAAGAAAAATGTGCAATGAATCAGGTGAACGTGGCATGCCTGTGACATGCCACGTCCGTCACCACGCCCGCTCTGCCCCCGTCCAATCCACAAACGCCCCGCTGCGCTCACGAGGCAAACGCTCACACTGCATCAGCAGCCCTGACGCCACGTCCGCCAGTTCCACGATATGCTCCTCGTCGGTGGGCACAACCTCGCCTTCCGATACGTGGCCGGCCCGCAGCACCAGCGCACTCGCGTTGCCCAGACAGAGCACCACGCGCTCCTCGCGCAGATCATGGGCCAGCGCACGCACCAGCATGTGCAGACCGGCTGCGCTGGCACTCTCCGCGTAGTCACCACCAAACTGCTTGTCCTTGAGCGAGCCGCGCTCGCTGCTCACCACCAGCACCCGCGCCCCATCGCCTCGCGTGAGCCAGGGCAGCAACGTGCGCACCAGCAGCACCGGCGCCACCGCATGTCGCCGGTAGTGCTCGGTCAACCCCGTCGAGGTCATCGTGGACAGATGCGCGTCCCGCGCGACGTCGCGAACCCGCTCGTGCACACCAGCCTCCACCGGACCCAGTACCACCAGATCCAGCGAGTCGGTGAGATTCTCCAGCACCGGCACCACATCTGCCACACTAGAGGCATCAGCCGGATCAAAGGCCAGCAGCTCGAGCCCGCCGAACTCCGCACGCAGATCGGCCAACTGCGGCACGCGCGCCGGATTGCGGCACGCAGCATACACCCGGTCGCCACGCGCCAGACACTGACGCACCAGCTCGATGCCCAACGGATGCGCTGCGCCCGTCACCAGCGTGCGCCGTGCACCAAGCGCGTTCATGACGCCACCTCCGTTGAACGCGACGCCTCGATCACGCGCGCCACCGCCTCCACCGTTGCGTCGATCTCGATGGGCCGGTTGGCCCCCTCCGAAGCCTCACGCTCCTGATGCATGCTGACCAGAATGCCGGGATCCTTGAGCACATGCCCCGTGAGCACGGCCACCACCCGATCACTCGATCGCACCACACCGCGGGACACGAGCTGTCGCACGCCCGCCACCGAGGCCGCGCTGGCCGGCTCACAACCCACACCGGCCGCATCGATGACGCGCTTGGCTTCCAGGATCTCCTCGTCGCTCACACGCAGCACGAGCCCATCGGTTTCGCGAATGGCGCGCACCGCGCGGTCCCACGACGCGGGATCGCCAATGCGGATGGCGGTGGCCACGGTGTCCGCCTGCATGCGGTGTCGCGTGGCGAATCCCTCGGCGAATCCGCGGGCGAACGGCGACGCACCCTCCGCCTGCACCGACACCAGTCGCGGCAACCGCGCGATGAGTCCCAGGGCCAGCGCCTCGCGCAGCGCCTTCCCGAACGCGGCCGTGTTGCCAAGGTTGCCCGCGGGCAGCACGATGAAATCCGGCGCCTCCCAGCCGAGCTGCTGCAGCAGCTCGAACACGATGGTCTTCTGCCCTTCCACACGCCACGGATTGATGGAGTTGAGCAGATAGATGCCCAGCTCCTTCGAGGCGACCTGCACGAGACGCAGGCACTCGTCGAAGTCGCCGCGCACCAGCAGGGTGCGCGCGCCGTAGGCAAGGGTCTGCGCCATCTTGCCCATGGCCACCTTGCCGGCGGGCACAAACACCAGGCCCGGTATGCCGGCCTGCGCCGCATAGGCCGCCAATGATGCCGAGGTGTTGCCGGTGCTTGCACACGCCACCGCCCGCGCACCGATACGCAGCGCCTGCGTGGCACCGACGGTCATGCCACGGTCCTTGAACGACCCCGTGGGATTGTATCCCTCGTGCTTGAGCAGCAGCCCCTCGCAACCGGCATATGCCTGCACCCGCGTCCGCGGCAGGAGCGGCGTGTTGCCCTCCGGATGACTGACCATGCCCGCACCCACCGTGGGCATGACGAGCGACGCAAATCGCCACACGCCTGAGGCATGGCCGCCACCGGCCACCGCCGGTCGCGCGCAGCAGGGCCCCGCGAACTGCTGGCGCATGGCCATCGCGCTGAGCGGCGCCCCCGCGGCATCAACCGGCGCCCGATGCACAATGGCCAGCAGCCCACCACAGGCCGGACAGGCCGGCGAGGCGTCGCGTTCGTTCAGCGTCTCCCCGCAGACATCGCAGCGCTGCACACTCAGTGCGCCTGCCGCTTCCTGCGCAGACAGAAACAGCGAATCGTTTGCGGCCATGGTCAGGCGGGCGTGAGTTGAAGGATATCGTTGAGCACACCGGCGGCCGTGACTTCCGGCCCGGCACCCGGCCCCGTGATGACCAGTGGGTATTCGCGGTATCGGCGCGTGGTGAACACGATCTGATTGTCCGTGCCACGCAGGCTGGCCAGCGGATGACTGCGGTCCACCGCCTGCAGACCCACGCGCACCGCACGACTGGTGGCCCGCAACACATAGCGCAGCACCTTGCCCTGCCGCTCGGCGGCCGCCTGACGCGCGGCCCAGGCTGCGTCCTGCCCATGCAGCGTGGCAAGAAAACGGGCCCGGGTCAGTTGGCCCCCGGACTCAGGCCCCGCCAATTCCCCGCGCCACTCCCAAGCCTCGCCCCCAGAGCCACCCACG
>JACVCT010000120.1 GCA_016741895.1 Gemmatimonadaceae bacterium
CCGCGTCGCAGTACGGTGCGGTACGCGCGCAAGCAGCACTGGAACGAGCCGGAGAGGACCTGGTACGAGCGGGCGTATCTGCCCGAGGTGCTCAAGGGCCTGGCCATCACCACCGGGGTGTTCCTGCGCAACATGGGCAAGTGGCTCACCGGCCGCCGTGGCGCCGTGACCACGTACTACCCGGAGGAGCGCCGCGCCGACTTCGCGCCGCGCAACCGGGGCAAGCACATCCTCACCCAGCGTCCCGACGGCTCGCCGCAGTGCATCGCGTGCAACATGTGCGCGACGGTCTGCCCGGCCAAGGTCATCGAAATCGAGTCGGGCTTCGATCCGAACGATCCGGCGCACCCCAAGTATCCGGTGCGCTTCGAGATCGACTATTCGCGCTGCGTGTTCTGCGGCCTCTGCGTGGAAGCCTGTCCCGAGGACGCCATCCGCATGCAGGCGGATGTGCCGGGACTGGTGAGTGACGACCGCTACAACATGTGGCTGACGATGGACGAGATGCTCACCTGGAAGCCGCAGCAGGACGTGGCCAAGCCGTATCCCCCCAAACCGGTGCCGCTGACGCGTGGTGAGTCGGCGCGGCGAGGACGCGACCAATAGACAGCATCATCCTGATCGTCTTCGGCGTGCTGGCGCTGCTGAGCGCCGCGTCGATGCTGATCCTGCGGGAGCCCATGCGCGTGGCGCTGGCGCTCATCACCTCCATGACGTCGCTGGCGGCGGTCTACGGACTCATGGGCGTGCACTTCATCGCCGCCTTCCAGGTGCTCATCTACGTCGGCGCCGTGATGGTGTTCATGGTGTACGTCATCATGCTGCTGCAGCTGCGCGAGTCACCGAACGCTGACCGCTGGTCGGCGCTGCGCTGGCCGGGTGTGCTGGTGGCCGGATTGCTGCTGGCCGTGCTGGCGGTGGTGGCCCGCGGAGTCGACGCGGACCGGATGCCGCGGGCGCCGCTCGGACAGTCCTTCACGCTGGTGGAGTTCTCCACCGACTTTCTCAGCCGCTATTGGCTGGAGTTCGAACTCACCACGGTGTTCCTCGTGGGCGCCATCGTCGCGGCGCTGGCGGTCATCGGGGTGAGCCGGCGGCAGGGCGCGGCATCGGGGGCTTCGGTCGAAACCGGGGCGGAGCGACAGCATGGATAAGGTGAGCTTCCTGCTCTTCGTATCCGGTGGGCTGTTCACCATCGGTTTGCTGGGGGTCATCATCCGCCGCAATGCGCTCGTCATGCTGATGTGCATGGAGCTCATGCTCAACGGGGTGAACCTGAGTCTCGTGACCTTCTCGCAGCAGCGCGGCGACGCAGCGGGTGCGGTGATGGTCTTCCTCACCTTTGTCGTGGCCACGGCGGAAATCGCGCTGGCCATCCCCATCGTGCTTCTGCTGGTGCGCCAGTGGCGCTCCCTCGATGCGGCTCGTTATTCCACGCTGCGGGGCTAGTCGCGCATGACGCATCCACTCGCGCTCATTGCGCTGCTGCCTCTGTTCGGGTTTCTCGTCAACGGCGTGTTCGCCACGGCCATTGGCGGACGGCGCTTCTCCAACCGCACGGCCGCGCTTGTCGGCTGCGCGGGGCCGATGCTGGCCTTCGGGCTGACCATTGCCATGTTCCTGCAGCTGCGGGCCGGAGACTACGTGCCCATCGTGGCGCCGCTCTATCGCTGGGCGGCCCTCGGTGCGCAGGGCTTTGACGTGGCCTTCCTGTTCGACCGTCTCTCGGCCGTCATGACACTGGTGGTCACGGGCGTGGGCTCGGTCATCCATGTGTACTCGGCCGGCTACATGCACGACGACAAGAGCTTCGGGCGCTTCTTCGCGTACCTGAATCTCTTCCTGTTCTTCATGCTGCGGCTGGTGCTGGGCCGTTCCATGCTGGTGCTCTTTGTCGGCTGGGAGGGCGTGGGCCTGGCGTCGTACCTGCTCATTGGCTTCTGGTTCGACGAACCGGCCAACGCCGTGGCCGGTCGCAAGGCCTTCATCACCAACCGCATCGGCGACGCCGGATTCCTGCTGGGCATGTTCCTGCTGTACCGCACCTTCGGTACGCTGGACATGGACTACATCAACAAGGCCATTCTGGCGGGGCAGGGTGCCATCCTCCCGGCGGCGCTGGTGGGGCTGTTCCTGTTCATCGGCGCCACGGGCAAGTCGGCGCAGATTCCGCTGTATGTGTGGCTGCCCGATGCCATGGCGGGGCCCACGCCGGTGTCGGCGCTCATTCACGCGGCCACCATGGTCACGGCGGGTGTGTATCTGGTGGCGCGCATGTCGGGTGTGTACATCATGGCGCCCGAAACCTCCCAGCTCATTGCCGTGGTGGGTGTGCTCACGGCATTCATGGCGGCCACGATTGCGCTGGTGCAGACCGACATCAAGAAGGTGTTGGCCTACAGCACGGTGTCGCAGCTGGGCTTCATGTTCCTGGCGCTCGGCGTCGGTGCCTACGGCGTCGCCATCTTTCACGTGGTCACGCATGCCTTCTTCAAGGCCTGCCTGTTCCTTGGCGCCGGCAGCGTGATTCACGCGCTCGGTGGCGAGCAGGACATTCGCCGCATGGGCGGTCTGCGTCGCCACATCCCGGTGACGTTCTGGACCTTCCTCATCGCCACGGCCGCCATTGCCGGATTGCCGGGACTGGCCGGGTTCTTCTCCAAGGACGAGATCCTCTGGTTTGCCTACGCCAGTCAGTCGGGTGGAGCCACGTGGCTGTGGGCGCTCGCTGCGGTCACGGCGTTTCTCACGGCGTTCTACATGTTCCGCCTCCTGTGGCTGGTGTTCTTCGGCGCCTCGCGCATGGCGCCCGAGGTGGAGCACCACGTGCATGAATCGCCGCTCAGCATGACGGCCGTGCTGGCCCTGCTGGCGGTGTTGTCGGCGGTGGGTGGCTACATCCACATCCCCGAGTTCCTCGCACCGATGCTGCCTTTGCCTGCCGTGGTGCCGGCTCTCGAGCACCACGAGCACACGCTGCTCTACGTCTCGATTGCCATTGCCGTCTCGGGCGTGGGGCTGGCGGTGTGGCTGTACAGCGGGCCGACGGCCCGGGTGGATGCACTGGCCCGCGCGATGTCGCCTGTCGGGGCGCTGCTCCGCGGCAAGTACTTCGTGGATGAGCTCTACGATCGTCTCCTGGTTCGGCCGCTGGTGTGGATTTCGGAGCATGTGCTGCTGCGCGGCGGTGACCGCCTGCTGCTCGACGGCAGTCTGCACGGGCTGGCGGGGCTGACGCAGCGGCTGGCGGGTGGGCTGTCTCGCCTGCAGACGGGCCAGCTGCAGTGGTACGCCCTGCTGGTGATGCTCGGGTTGGTGGCCGTGGTGCTGTGGGGGTGGCGCAGTGTCTGATGCGCTGCTGCTCAATCTCGTGCTGTGGCTGCCGGTGGCCGGATTGCTGCCGTTGGCGCTCGTGCGTGGCAATGCCACCACCTCACGCCTGGTCACGACCGGTGTGATGCTCGTGCAGTTCGTGATGGCCCTGCTGTTGTACGGCCAGTTCGACGGCGGCGACCTCGCCCTGCAGGCGGCGAGCAACGTAAGGTGGATTGCCGAGTGGGGGGTGGCCTATCACATCGGACTCGACGGGCTCAACATCCTGCTGGTGCTGCTCACCGCCTTCCTCGGGCCGCTGGTGGTTATCGGGGCCTGGCGCAGCATCGAGAAGGACGTGGCGCTGTTTCATGCCATGCTGCTGCTGCTGCAGTTTGCCATGATGGGCGCGCTGGTGGCTCAGGATCTCTTCCTGTTCTACGTGTTCTGGGAAGCCATGCTCATCCCGATGTTCTTCATGATCGGCATCTGGGGTGGGGCGCGGCGATCCTACGCGACCATCAAGTTCGTGCTCTACACGGCGTTCGGCAGCATCCTCATGCTCGGTGCCATCATCTATCTGGTGTGGGCGCTGCAGCAGCAGGGGGGTGTGCCGTCGTTCGCATTTGCCGACCTGTTGCAGGTGGCGCTGCCGGAGCAGGTGCAGATTTGGCTGCTGGCGGCCTTCGTGCTGTCGTTTGCCATCAAGGTGCCCATGGTACCGCTGCACACCTGGCTGCCGGATGCACACGTGGAAGCCCCCACGCCCGGATCGGTGATTCTGGCGGGTGTGCTGCTCAAGATGGGCACCTACGGTTTCATCAAGCTGGGCTTCCCGCTCTTCCCCGACGCCACGCGGCTGTTCACGCCCTGGCTCATGACCCTGTCGGTGGTGAGCATCGTCTACGGCGCCTGTCTGGCACTCGTGCAGCAGGACATCAAGAAGATCATCGCCTACTCGTCCATCAGTCATCTGGGCTACGTCATGCTGGGTCTGCTCAGTCTCGACCTGGCGGGCATTCAGGGGGCCATCGTACAGATGGTCAGTCACGGCATCGTGGCGGCCGGACTCTTCCTGCTGGTGGGCGTCATCTATGAGCGCTGCCATACGCGCGAACTGAGCGCCTACGGCGGACTCGCGCGGCAGATGCCGGTGTACGCGCTGTTCTTCGTGCTGTTCATGCTGGCTTCGGTTGGGCTGCCCACCACCAGCGGCTTCACGGGTGAGTTCCTCGTGCTGCTTGGCGCGTTCAGCGCCGCCTGGCCTCAGCATCTCGACGGCAACAGTCTCCCGCTCTGGCTCGCCATCGCGGCAGTCTCCGGCGTGGTGCTTGGCGCGCTCTACATGCTGCGCTTCGCGCTGACCTTCCTGTTCGGTGCACCCAAGGCGCCGCATCAGCCGCTCGCAGATGTCACGCCGCGCGAAGTAGGTGTCCTGGGCGTGCTGGTGATTGCGGTGTTTCTGCTGGGCCTCTTTCCGGATGGGGCGCTGCGCAAGACCGAACTGGCCGCTCGTCGCTATCAGGCGCAGGTCATGACCTCTCGGGTGCCCGCCGATGCCCGATAATCAGATTCTGCTCGCGCTCCTGCCGGAGCATCTGCTGCTGCTTGGCATGCTGACGCTGATCGTGTTGTCGCTCGGACGTCGCGGAGTGGTCACGGCGGTGGCGCTTGGCGTGGGCAGTGTGGCCGTGCTGGGCGCGGTGGCCGCCGCCTTCGTGCTCGCGGCGCAGGGCACGAACGCCAGTCTGTTCGACGGCCAACTGCTCGTGACGCCCGGCGTGTATGTCACCAAGGGGTTGCTGCTGGCCCTCAGCATTCCGGTGTTGCTGATGTCGCGCACCGACTTCGAAGGGGCAGAGTTCCCGCTGCTGCTGCTGTCTTCGTTGTATGGACTCAGTTTGCTGCCCAGTGCCCAGAGTGCGCTGGTGCTCTTCCTCGGGCTCGAGATGCTGTCGGTGCCCGTTTACGCGCTCATTGTGCTGGCCATGCGCCGGGCGGAAAGCGCGGAGGCGGCGCTCAAGTATCTGGTGCTGAGCGGCACGGCGTCGGCCGTGTTCCTCATGGGCATTGCGCTGCTGTACGGCACGACCGGCAGTATGCAGGTGTCTGCGGTGGCGCAGGCCATGACCATGGCCGATCCGGTGGCCACCACCGCTCTTGTGCTCGTGGTGGCGGCGCTTTTCCTCAAGGGCGCCGTGGTGCCGTTTCACGGCTGGGCCCCCGATACCTACGAGGGCGCCAGCGTCCCGGTCACTGCCTACATGGCGACGCTCTCCAAGGCCGCCGTGCTGGTGGTGGGGCTGCAGCTCTTCCAGGGCGTGACGGTGCAGGGCCCGTTGGTGCAGCTGTTGGCGGTGCTGCCATTGGTGAGCATCGTGTGGGGCAATGTGGCCGCCATGCGCCAGGACTCGCTCCGCCGCATGATTGCCTACTCGTCCATCGCGCATGCGGGCTATCTGTTCTATGCCTTCCTGGGCGATCCGGCAACACGCAGCGATGCCGTGGTGTTCTACCTCGTCACCTACGCCGCCGGCAACCTGCTGGCCTTTGCGGCGCTGCCTCCGCACGCCAACGACGTGAGCCGGGATGCCTTGGGTTCACTCGATGGTCTGTTCAGACACCGGCCCATCGCCGCCGGTCTCATGGCGGTGGCCATGTTCTCCCTCGCGGGTCTGCCACCGTTCCCGGGCTTCACGGCCAAGTTCCTGATCTTCCGCACCGTGGTGGCGGCCGGGTATCCGGTGTATGCGGTGCTGGGCCTCGTGGGCAGCTTCCTCGGGCTGTTTTTCTATCTGCGCGTGGTGCAGCGACTGTTCATGCGCCCCGTGGCCGAGGGCATGCTGCCGGCGGCCGGGCAGCCCATGCTGCCCGGCGACGGTCTTTCACGTACGGCCGGTGTGTTGTGCGGTGTGGCGACGCTGCTGCTGACGCTCGTGCCCGGCTGGATCCTTTCGCGCGTCTGACGGACGCGCTTTTCCGACGACACATGACCACCACAGAACTGCCGGTCGCCAAGCGCGGCGCGGCATTGCTCAACGACGCCGAACTCAACAAGGGTACCGCCTTCACCCAGGCGGAGCGCGACGCGCTCGGTCTGCGCGGCCTGTTGCCGCCGCGCGTGATGACGCAGGACGAGCAGCTGGCGCGCATCCTGCCCGGCGTGCGTTCGCGTCCCACGCCGCTCGATCAGTACTCCTATCTCGTCTCGCTGAACGACCGCAACGTCACCCTGTTCTACCGCCTCGTGATGGATCATCTCGAGGAGCTGATGCCGGTGCTGTACACACCCACCGTGGGGCAGGCCTGCGAAGAGTTCGGACGCATCTTCCGGCGCAGTCGCGGCCTGTTCATCAGTGCCGAGGATCGGGGGCGGGTGCGTGAGGTGCTGGCCCACTGGCCCAGCGATGACGTGCGCATGATCGTGGTCACCGATGGTGAGCGCATTCTTGGCCTTGGGGATCTCGGGGCCAACGGCATGGGCATTCCCATCGGCAAGCTCACACTGTACACGGCCTGCGCCGGTGTGCCTCCGCATCAGTGTCTGCCCATCGCCATTGATGTGGGCACGGACAACGCCGAGCTGCGCGAAAGTGATGCCTACATGGGGCTTCGGCAGCCGCGGCTGCGCGGGGCCGAATACGACGCGCTGCTCACCGAGTTCGTGGAGGCCGTGCAGGAGCGCTTCCCGCTGGCGTGCATCCAGTTCGAGGATTTTGGCAACCACAACGCGTTTGCGCTGCTCGAGACCTGGCGCGACAAGGTTTGCACCTTCAATGACGATATTCAGGGGACGGCCGCCGTTACGTTGGCCGGTCTGCTGTCGGCGTCACGTCTCGTTGGCGTGCCACTGCGCGACATGCGCCTGCTGTTTCTCGGTGCCGGCGAGGCCGGTATCGGTATCGGCGATCTGGTGGTTGAGGCGCTCGTCGAAGACGGCATGTCCGTGGAGGAAGCGCGCCGGCACTGCTGGTTCGTGGACAGCAAGGGACTGGTGGAGTCGTCGCGCAACGATCTGGCCTCGCACAAGCGGCGCTTTGCGCATGACCATGCGCCAACTCGCAGCCTGCTCGAAGCGGTGGAGACGCTCAAGCCGCACGCGCTGATTGGTGTGTCCGGAACCCCTGGCACGTTCACCACACCCGTGCTCGAGGCCATGGCCCGCAATCATCCGCGGCCGGTGGTGATGGCGCTGTCCAATCCCACGTCCAAGGCCGAGTGCACGGCGCGTGAGGCCTACACCGCCACCGATGGGCACGCCGTGTTTGCCAGCGGCAGCCCCTTCGCGCCGGTTACGCACAAGCGGCGCACGCACGTGCCGGGGCAGGGCAACAACGCGTACATCTTCCCCGGTGTCGGTCTGGGCGTGCTGGTGGCCCAGTCCACGCGCGTGACGGAAGAGATGTTCGCCGCTGCGGCGCGGGTGTTGGCAGACATGGTCACCGCCGATGATCTGGCCATGGGGCGCATCTACCCGGCGCTGTCCCGCATTCGCGAAGTGTCGCGTGCGATTGCGGTGGAAGTGGCCCGCATCGCGTTTGATCGCGGACTTGCCCGGGCTCCGCGTCCGGTGGACATCGCCGCGGCGGTCAGTGACACCATGTACGAGCCGGTCTATCGGCCCTACGTCGGCGCCTGACGGGCTGGTGCCTCCTGCAGCTCCGTCATTCGTGCTGACGGAGCTGCAGCGGTTCGTCAATGCTGATCATGGATTGGGCGAGATCGGCGGCCGGTACGGACTCGGCGCCATGAGCGGCAAGCCAACCCGCCACCGAGCGCGACTCGGAGCACTGCAGGGCATCCTCTGCGGTCCGCATCACCGAATGCGGAATGATGGCGAACAGTGGCTGCCGCCGCTCGCCGTCATGCGCCACCCGCGGCGCCTCTTCATACGCCGTGCGGTGCGCGGCGAGACGCTGCACGAGCGCGGCTGAAAGAAAGGGGACATCGCCCGCGCACACGAAGGCCCAGGGCGTCTGCAGGTGACGCGACGCCGCAGCAATGCCGGCCAGCGGGCCAAGCCCGGCTTCGAGGTCGCTGATCACCTCACATGGCAGGTGGTGACTCAGACTTCCTGCCGCGGGCTGCGCGAGGTGTCGGTAGGCATCGAGGGATCGGTTGGCCACCAGCAGCACCTGCCCGACGGCGCCGTGCAGGCCATCCAGGACGTGCCGCAGCAGCGGACGACCGCGAAAGGGCAGCAGCGGTTTGTCTGCGCCGCCCATGCGTCGACCCTCGCCCCCGCAGAGCACCACGGCCGTGATGTCCGCGGCGGCAATGCGCGATCCGGCCAATGCGATCTCGCTCACGGCTGCGGGCGGCTACTCGTCGATGTGATGCCGCAGCTGCTCCGCCGCGCGTCGGGCGAGCGGATGCAGGGTATCTGCGGCTGGCGTGAGCCCGTTTATCAGGGCCAGCAGTTCCTTGCGCTGGGACGGGGCCCAGAACTTCTCGAAGTGGTCGAGCACACCGGCCACTGCATCCGCTTCGGGATACGGCGCAAAGAACGCGGCAATCTGGTTGGCCATGCGCACGACATCGGGCGGCCCGTCAAGCACGGCGCTGTCACGGGTGGGCATGATGAGTCTCCGGTGCTGATGATGGCGCGGTCGTATCCGGCCGCTCTGCGAAGTGGGCCAGTTGCGGCGCTGATTTCCCGTCGCGGGCCACACAGCAGAGTGGCAGGCCAAGGTGGCGCGACCAGCCAAGCGCCATGCTGGTGGGAGCCGACCAGGTGGCGAGCAGACGCGCCGTCGTGTGCGCCGCCTTGTGCACCAGTTCATAGCTGCCACGGCTGGACATGACCACGAAGCCGTCGCGCGACATTTCGCGGTCTGCATCGGGTGCGTAGAGGGCGCCGATGAGCTTGTCGAGCGCGTTGTGCCGTCCCACATCCTCGCGGACGAGCACCACTTCGCCGGAGGGCAGGCACCACGCGGCGGCATGTGCGGAATGCGTCAGCGCATTGAGCGGTTGACGCTCGTGCATGAGGGCAAAGGCCGCGAGCACCGTGGCATCGGCAATGGCGGGAGGATGCACGCGCGGCAAGGCCTGCCGGCGCGTGGCCAGTTGCGCCAGGCTCTCCATGCCACAGAGGCCGCAGCCGCTGTTGGCCATGCCAGACTGCGATGTGGGGCGTTGCGCGCTGCGCGCATGGGGATGCCGCTGCACCTCCACGCGGTATTCGCCCAACAGCTGATGCACGCTGATTGACGCAATGGCCTCTGCATCAAGTACGCCAAACTCGGTGCGCAGCACACCACGCGCCAGATCGGCCAGGTCCATGGGGGTGGCCATGAGCACCACCAAGGGCTGGCCATCCAGCAGGATCTGTATTGGGGCCTCGTCGATGATGCCCCACGAGGCCGTCCGCTCCGTGTCGCCACTGCCGATGTGCACACGTTCGTGCACGACCCCCGCGCGTGGACGGCCCGCAGGATCGGCGGAGGTCAGCGCGTCAGGGACGGCAGGTACCACGGCCTCAGTCAACCGGACGCACCTCGACGGCCGTGACCTTGTACTCCGGACAGTTGGTCGCCCAGTCGGAATACTCGGTGGTGACCACGTTGGCGGCCGCCTCGGGATGATGGAAGGTGGTGTACACAATGCCTTCAGGCACGCGGTCGGTGACCTGCGCGTGGAGCGTGATGGCGCCCTTGCGACTGGCCAGTTGCACGCCATCCCCCGTGCCAATGCCGCGCAACTCGGCATCGTGCGGGTGAATTTCCAGCACATCCTCGGTATGCCAGGTGCTGTTCGCGGTGCGCCGTGTCTGGGTACCCACGTTGTACTGCGTGAGGATGCGGCCGGTCGTGAGCAGCAGCGGATAGCGCCGCGTCGACCGCTCATCGGTGGGCACGTACTGCGTGAGCAGGAAGCGCCCCTTGCCACGCACAAAGCCCTGCTCGTGCATGATGCGTGTACCGCGCGGTGTCTCGGCGGTGCAGGGCCATTGCACACTGCCCACCTCATCGAGGTAGGCAAAGGACACGCCGGAGAACGAGGGAGTGAGCGCGGCGATCTCGTCCATGATGGCCGCCGCAGACGGGTAACTCATGGGATAGCCCATGGCCGTGGCCAGTCGGCACACGGCTTCCCATTCGTGCAGCCCACTGCGCGGCGGCGAGGTGGGACGGACCCGATTGATGCGCCGCTCGGCGTTGGTGAAGGTGCCGTCCTTCTCGAGAAACGCCGTGCCAGGCAGGAACACGTGCGCGTACTTTGCCGTCTCGTTGAGGAAGAGATCCTGCACCACCACGCAGTCCATGGCCTCGAGCGCCTGCACCACATGCGTGGTGTCGGGATCGGACTGCGCGAGATCCTCACCCTGGATGAACAAGCCGCGGAACGTGCCGGCTCGCGCCGAGGCCAGCATGTTGGGGATGCGCAGACCGGGCTCAGGGTCGAGCGTAACCTGCCAGGCATTCTCGAAGGTGCCACGCACGGCGCCATCCGAGATGTGCCGGTAGCCGGGCAACTCATGCGGGAAAGAGCCCATGTCGCAGGATCCCTGCACATTGTTCTGCCCGCGCAGCGGGTTCACGCCGGTGCCCTCGCGCCCGACCTGACCGGCCGCCATGGCCAGATTGGCGATGCCGAGGACCATCGTGCTGCCCTGACTGTGTTCGGTGACGCCCAGGCCGTAGTAGATGGCGCTGTTCCCGCCGGTTGCATACAAGCGGGCGGCCGCGCGCAGCTCGGTGGCCGGCACACCGGTGATGGATTCGGTGGCTTCCGGTGAGTGCTCCGGGCGCGCAATGAACTCGCGCCATTGCCCGAACGATACCGCGTCGCAGCGCTCCCGCACGAAGGTCTCGTTGACCAGCCCTTCGGTGACGATGACGTGCGCCAACGCGTTGATCACGGCGACGTTGGTTCCGGGCCTGAGCTGCAGGTGGTGTGCGGCGGCAATGTGCGGGCTGCGCACCAGATCGATGCGGCGCGGATCGATGACGATGAGCTTCGCACCCTGACGCAGTCGCCGCTTCATGCGCGAGGCAAACACCGGATGCGCGTCGGTTGGGTTGGCACCGATGACGACAATGACATCGGCGTACGCCACGCTGCGGAAGTCCTGCGTACCGGCCGACGTGCCGAAGGTCTGCTTGAGCCCGTAGCCCGTGGGCGAGTGACAGACGCGCGCGCAGGTGTCCACGTTGTTGTTGTGGAATGCGGCCCGCACCATCTTCTGCACCACGTACACTTCTTCGTTGGTGCAGCGCGAGGAGGTCACACCACCGATGGCATCTCGGCCATGGGTGGCCTGAATGGCACGGAATTTCGACGCCGCAAAGGCGATGGCTTCATCCCATGAGACCTGACGCCAGGCGTCGGTGATGCGCT
>JACVCT010000121.1 GCA_016741895.1 Gemmatimonadaceae bacterium
CAAACCGGAACCCCCGTCCGCGGCCCAAGCTTTCGGACCAGAGATACGGCGAGCCCGCAATGCGCGCCGCCGATTCGGGCCACCAGTAGCCGGCCAGCTTCACGCGTTCGACGGGTGCAAAGCGCACGACGGCTTCGCCCGCACGCAGATCACGCGGCACGGTGAACACGCGGTCGCTGTTGGCAAACACCGGAATCTCGCGCTCGAGCACACCGGCCATGAGCGGCGAGAGCGTATCGATGCTGGCACGCGCGAGCACACCGGGCAGACTGGCCGGCAGCGGTGCACCACCTGCGCTGTCAGCGCGCGCGGTATCACGGCGCACGCGGGTGCGTACGAGGCCCGCACGTTCCTGGGCCGCCCAGGCAGAGGCCGCGTCGAGCGTGATGAGCACGCCGCCGCCTCGTACCCAGTCCACGAGGCGCTGACGGCCCGCGTCGCCCAGCACACGGTCGAGCGCAGCGGCCTGCACACTGGGCACGATGATGGTGGTGAACTGTGCGAGATCACCGCCGCTCACGAAGTTCGCGTCGATGAGTGCGGCCGGGTAACCAAGTCGCTGCTCGAGCGCGTACCAGCTGAAGCCGAACGAGGTGCCGTTGACCGGGGCGCCACCCAGCAGCGCAACACGTGGCCGCGTGATGGGCACGACGCTGTTGCTGCCCAGATCGGTGCCGCTGTCCACACCGGCCGACGGAATGGCGGCCACCGCGGCGCCGGATTGCGCGACGTACTGCACCATGCGGTCGTGGATGTCCGCTGCGTTGGCGGCCACGCGCACCACAAACGCACCGTTGGGGAAGGCCTGACCGCGCGAGGTGAAGCCATAGGGCGCGTGCCACACCTTGACGGAGTCACGCAGCAGCGCACCCAGCAGACGAATGCTGGCCTCGCTGCCGGGTGCAAAAGCATAGGCATACTGCGCCCGCGGCAGACCGGCCACGCGCAGGCTGGGCAGCTCGGCGGGTGCGAGCGCCGCGGGCATGGCGGGCACGGTGTGCGCGCTCACGCGATACACCAGCGGCAGCGACCAGGCCGTCATGTCGTAGAAGCGATTGCGCTGACCCGTGCGACGCAGCTCGAGTTCGAACTTCACGAACGCCGAGTCGAGCGCCGCGTCGGGCTCGAGCAGCGCCTTTGCCAGATGACCCTGCGGCTGCGAAAAGTCCACCACGAAGCTGCCGGCCTTGAACGACGCCGGTGCGGTGACGCCGGTAAAGTAGGCGCGCGCGCCGGGCAGTGTGGCGTCGGACTGCAGCTGCTTCACTTCGATGCCGTTGTCGAGCAGCTTCTGCGCCAGCGAGTCGGCGCGGCCCTGTTGATCGCGAGGAAACACCACGCCACGCATGGGGCCGCGCGCGTGAATCGCCACGGCGTTGGCGCGCGCGGTGGAGTAGTCGGTGAGCAGCTCGGTGCGACGGCGCGCGGTGGTAAGCACCGTCATCCATTCCGCGGCGTAGTGCTCCCACGCCGCCTGATGCAGCGTGCGCAGCGTGCCGTCACTGCGGCGCACACTGCCGCCGCTGCTCGAGGCACTTTCGAACAGCATGCCGATGGCGCCGGTGAGCATGGGCCAGCCTTCGCCGTAGCCCGGATAGAAGGAGTCGTAGCCTTCACGCCGGAAGTACGACCAGCCCTTCTCATCGAAGGCACTGCCGTGAGCGGCCGCGAAGATGTCGAACCACTTGGGCAGATGCTTCGGGTTGTTCTGGTTGTCGGGCTCGCGCGGTGGCGCGAAGTAGAACGACGCACTCGAGCCCTGCTCGTGCAGGTCCACCGCCACGTGCGGCATGTAGCGCAGGAACTGCTGCACACGTCCACGCGACTCGGGGTGCGACTGCGCGTACCAGTCGCGATTGAGGTCGAAGTAGTAGTGCGACGTGCGCGGACCGGGCCAGGAGCCGGCGTTGTTGAGGGCCGAGGGATCGCTGGAGAGCCCGAGCGGCGAATAGAAGCGCGTCACGTCGTGTGTGTGCCGCTCGCGGCCGTCCGGGTTCTGATTGGGATCGATGAGCACGAGTGTGCTGTCGAGCGCGAGCCGCGTGTCAGCGTCGGTACCGGCGGCGAGCTGATACAGCAACGCGAGTCCGGCTTCCACGCCACTGGCCTCGCCGCCGTGCACACTGTGCGCCAGCCAGACGATGCCGGGGGTGCGCGCAATGGCGCCCTGCAAGTCGCTGGCGCCCTTGCCGCGCGGATCGGCCAGCAGCTGCGCATCGCGCCGAATGTCGTCCAGACGGGCGAGATTGCGTTCACTCGAGATGGCAATGAGCAGCAGCTCGCGGCCTTCGAACGAATGCGAGACGGTGTCGACCTTGACGCGCTTGCTGGTGGCGGCCACACGCTCCACGTAGCGCATCATCTGGCGGTGCGTGGTGAAGCGACTGCCCAGCGCATGCCCGATCACCGATTCGGGGGTGGGAACACCGGGGTCATAGCTGGCGCCGGGGCGCGACCAGCTGTGCTGGGCCTCGAGCGGCAGTGCGGCTGCCCCAATCGTGAGGCTGGTCAGCGCGAGACGAAGGGCAGAGCGGAGAATGTGCGGCACGATGAGCGCGGTGGGTGGGGGGGTCCGGATGCAGAACGTTTCGGCGGAACGATCCGGCAGAGCGATCCGGCAGAGCGATCCGGTGGCGACGTCAGTCGGGCAGATGCACCGACTGGTAGCGCAGCGCATGGCGGGGTTCGGCCATCATGGGCTCCACCGCGTCGCGCCAGCGCGCGTAGTGCGCGGTGGCCTTGTGAGCCGCCGGCGCGTCGGCCGTGCGATAGGCCTCGATGAGCACGAAGCGCGTCGGGTCGTCATCCTGCTGGATGACATCGAAGCGGGCCACGCCCGGCTCACGCACGCTGTGCGTGGCGTTGTCGAGCGTGGCCACCCGGAAGGCGTCCACGAATTCCGGTTTGACGTGCACGTGCACAGTGACAACAAGCATGGGGAGGAGAGCGGGGCGGGGCGCCACGGGCGGCGCGGGTCACGGGGGCGTCTCAGGTTCCCGATGGAGGGAACCCATGTGGCTGCACAATGTTACTATGTGAGGTTCCGCCGGACAGTCCTCCGAACCACTGGCCACTGGCCGCTGGCCTGTCCGCCACGTCGTCTCCGATGTCGCACCACCATGCCCTACGTTTGTCTGCCGATCCTTCGTGGTCGTCTGGCCGGTCTTCCGGTCTTGGGCCCTCGCCTCCTGCTGCGCGCGGCCTGGACCATGCTGCTGTCTTTTCTGCTTCCGCTGTACTTGCCCGCGCAGGAGCGAACCAAGGCCAAGGCCGACACGAGCGCCGCAGTGCGCGACTCGATATTCCTGCAGCGGGTTGAGCGCGTAACTGCCTCTCCCAAGGTGTATCACGCCGAGCCCATTGCCATTGACCTCATGCGCGATCTCGGGGCGCGCAAGGGTGAGGCGGAATGGAATGTGGGCGTCGTGCAGACGGACAGGCTGGGCTATGACGACCTGGTCGTGTTTGCCGAGTACGAATGGGCGCCCATTGATCGGCTGGGGCTCGAGGTGGAGGTGCCCGCCGTCTTCCACACACGATTCGGCGGGGGCGACAAGGTGCCGGCCAACCAGGTGGAGAGCCTCAAGCTGGCGGGCATGTACACCGTCCACGTGGACACCACACGCCACTGGTCAACGGCCTTCGGCTATCTACACGAGGCCCTGCTGACCGAGTCCACCCGCACGCTGCTGCGGCGGCCGGTGCGAGGGCAGATCTTCAACCCGTTTCTGGTGACGGCGCGGCGCTGGACGGACAACTGGCACACCCTGCTGTACACGGGCCCGCGCCTCATTCGCCGCAGTGGCGGCGGGTGGGAGCGTCCGGTGTTTGAGGCCAACTACAGCACGCACTACATGGTCCCCGGGACGCGCAACTTCGTGGGTCTGGAAGTGAATCAGTCGGTGGAACGCGGGCGCAGCAACTTCGTGCTCCGGCCCCAGATGCGCGTGGGCATCAACGAGCACTTTCTCGTGGGGATTTCGGGTGGCATCCCCGTGAATCGTGATCAGGAGCGCGTGGGCACGTTCATCCGCTTGATCTACGAACCGCAGAGCGGGAACAAGGCCAAGCGGCACTGAGGGCGTGTGGGGCAGCGCGCAAAACACCGTCGAATGGCTTACGTTCCGGGGATGCTGGCCTTACAACGTAAGGACGTCCCCGCCGCCGACGATGTGCGCGCGTGTTCCAATCGTCCAGATGGACGATGAGTCTTCGGCTGTCTTCTCCAAGTGACTGACCGTATGCGCAGTGCGCTCGTCCTGCTTTCTCTGCTGGGCGGCGTGCAGGGCGTTGTTCTCGCGGCTGCCCTCAGTTTCCGGCCCACCAATCGGCGCGCCAACCGGCTGCTGGCCGCTCTGCTGCTGGCCATGGCCGCCTATCTGCTTGTCGGGGCGTACCATCTCGGCGGGTATGTGTCCCGTTGGCCCTGGGCCTTCGGATGGACACATCCACTGCCGCTGCTGTTCGGGCCGCTGGTGTATCTCTATGCGCGCCACGCGGCCGACGGCGACCGCAGTCTGCGCGCCGTGGACGCGCTGCACGCGATGCCGGCGATCTTTCTGCTGGGGTGGAGTCTACCCGTCTACTTGCTGCCAACGAGCGAGAAGCTCGCGCTGTACGCGCAGATGCAAGCGCGACAGATCCCGGAGATGCTGGTTCAGAATCTGTGGGCGTCGTGGTGGCTCAAGATCACATCGGGTGCCGCATATACGGTGGCCACCATTCGCGTGGTGCGTCGGCATCGCCGCGCGATGGAACAGCAGTACTCCTCGCTGCGCAGTGTGACGCTTGATTGGCTGCTGCTGCTCTGCGCGGCGAGTGCGGCCGCGTGGGGCGTCGTGATGCTCGCGGGAGCGGCCGAACCCCTTCGGCTCGTGCCGTCGGGAACCGGTGACCAGCTCGTGGCGGTCGTCATGACGGCGGCCATTTTTCTGCTGGGATACCGGGGGCTTCAGCAGCCGGAGATTCATGTGGTTGAGGTGTCGCCGACGACGAATCTGCCACCGGCCAACGCGCCACGGCCCGCCATGGACTCGGCGCCGACCCCTCCATCGCCCAATACAGGTGGCGTTGAACGAAGCAGCCTGACCCCTGGTGTGGTGCGGGCCCTGACGGACCGCCTGCAGCAGGCCATGGAACAGGAGCAGGCGTGGCGTGATGCCGAGCTCACGCTGGGTTCGCTGGCGCAGACAATCGGTACGACGCCTCACAAGCTGTCCGAGCTTCTCAATACGCAGGTCGGACAATCCTTTCACGATTATGTGAACGGCTTCCGCGTGGCGGAGGTGCAGCGTCGACTGCGCGATCCTGACGAGGCACACCGCGCCGTGCT
The DNA here is from genome assembly GCA_016741895.1 of Gemmatimonadaceae bacterium. Classification (GTDB taxonomy): domain Bacteria; phylum Gemmatimonadota; class Gemmatimonadetes; order Gemmatimonadales; family Gemmatimonadaceae; genus Gemmatimonas. Next base: position 5,333 of record JACVCT010000121.1, read on the forward strand.
TACGCTGGCTCTCGACGCGGGGTTCGCCTCCAAGTCCACGTTCAACGCCGTCTTTCGCCGGCAGACCGGTGTCACGCCGTCTGCCTGGCGCGCGGCGCATGTGCCTCCGGGTCCGCCCGTCTGAGAGGGCCGGACGGGCGGTCCCCAGCGCCGCCCGTCTCACGCGCAGTGGTTTGCAGGTCCGATTCGATCGCACGGGACGTCCACATGGACCCAATCGTGCGACAGGGGCACGCGGTGATGATTGCTTGGCCTCCACACCCGCCGCGCGGCTGCGCCGTCTGCCGCTGCCGGCGATGCCCCAACGGACCCCCGGCCCCAAGCCATCATGCGCCTCACACTCTTCGCTCTTATTGGCAGTCTGTGTGTTCACCCCCTGATACCCCGTGTGACCGGTGCACAGTCCACGGACTGGACGCTCGATGACCAGTTCGGACGTCCGCACAACGCCTCGGAGTGGAAAGGCCGGACGGTCCTGCTGATAGCCGGCGCGTCGCCCGCCGCGGCGACCTTTGCGGCCTGGGGAGATGCCATTGTCGCGGCCTATGGCCGAAACCCTGCCGCCGGCGCCGACTCGCTTCCGTTTCTCGTGGTGGGTTTGGCCGATATCGGCAATGCACCGCGCGTTCTGCACCCGCTCATCCGCCTGCGCTTGCCGCGCAACCGCGCCAGACCCGTCCTGGTGGATTTCCGGGGCACCGTTTCGCGCAGCCTGGGGGTGGAACGTCTGACGTCCAACCAGATGGTGCTGGGCCCCGATGGGCAGGTCCTGCTGCACACCCGTGGCGTGCCGGTCGACACGGCGCAGGCCCGCCTGATTGCCGACGCGCTGCGCCGCTCCGTGGAACTGGCTGCGCGGCCTGCTGTCAAGAGACTCGCGCCGTGAGCCACGCAAGGACCCACGCGAGGACCCAGGTATCGTGGCGAACACGGGCTGGCGGAGCCGTTCTCGCGAGCCTGCGCTGGTCCGGGATCAGCCTGGTGCTGTTGCTGGCGGTGGCCGTGGCGGTGCTGGCCCTGTCACAGTACGCCTTCTACGACCCGGCCACTGACACGCGTCCGGCCGTGAACTTCGTGCGACACCCGGTGGCCATTGTCTTCCACGCCGTTGGCGCGTCATGCGCCCCATTCATCGGGTTGCTGCAACTTTCAACCCGACTGCGTCGGCGCTGGCGCAGTCTGCACCGATGGTTGGGGCGATTCTATCTCGTGGTCTGCGTGGGTATCGGCGGCACGGCCGGTCTCTGGCTCGCCTTCTTTGCCTATGGCGGCGCGGTGGCGCGCGTTGGTCTCGGGTTGATTGCGGTGCTGTGGTTCGGCACCAGCGGTATGGCCTATCTGGCCATACGTGCGGGCGACGTGCGTGGCCATCGCGAGTGGATGTGGCGGAGCGTGGCCGTTGCATTGGGTGGCATCACACTCCGGGTCTACCTGCCCATTCTCGTCACCAGCGGCGTGTCCTTTCTTGTGGCCTACCGGATCGTGACCTGGGCTTCGTGGTTGCCCAATCTGATGTTGGCCGAATATCTGGTGAGACGGTCCCGATCGAAGGTCGTCTCTTACTGAGCATCCTCCGGCCACGCATTTTCGATCAGTCGCCTGGCAGCCCCATTCGACGTATCGTGCAGTCGCTTCCCACTCTTCACTTCACTCGTTCGCCCATGTCCACCAACCTGCACGAGCTGTCCACGGAGACCCTGCAGGCCATGCGCGCGCAAATCCAGCGCTGGATCATCGGTCTGTTTGTCGTGGATGCGCTGGCCGTGGTGGCGTTCGTGGTCGTGCTGGTGAACCGGCCAGGCATGAACGTCGTGCCATTCATTCCCCTGCTCGTTCTGCCGGGGCTGGTGCTCACGCCCTTTCTGCTGCGCCTGACGGCCATCAAGAAGGAGCTCGAGTCGCGCGGCGCCACGGGAAAGCGCAGCAGCGCCGGCTGACCACAGCCGGCTGACCACGGCCGGCCGACTAGCGACAGCGTGCCATCGGAATGTCCATGCCACGCGACCGGCCGTTGGTGACGGCGGCAATGCGCGCCACCACCGAATCGGCGCCCACGCGCCGATAGCTGATGCTCTGCGGAAAGTCGTGCGCAGGATTCTCAAACACGGCGAGCGTGTCGTTCACCGTAGTGGCGGCAAAGGCTGTTTCCTTCTGTCCGCTGGGCAAGGCGATGTAGGCCAGGCGTCCCTCGTGTGGCGCGATGCGCAGCCATTCCCAGGCCCGCGTGCTCGCGCCGGCCACGGTGCGGCTCATGCCATGCATGGTGCCGCCGGCCGGCGCCATCCACTGCTCCTGCGTGACGCGTGCCGCGCTGCGCTGTTCCCAGCAGCCGGCCAGCCACTGCAGACGATTGACATCCATGGCTGCCGCGGGTGTGGATGCTGCAGCCGACGGCACCTGCGCCGCGGCACGGTTGGGGGCGAACAGGCAGAGCAGAATCAGCGGCGAAAGACGCAGGGCTGGATGCAGGGCAGGATGCATGGGTGGCTGAGAGGACAGGGAGGCAGCACACAATTCGTCGAGAAGTCGTAGCTTAGGGCTCGGCCGCGCTCATGCCTTGGACTTTCGCGACACGCTGCGGAAGTTCTCGCGCGCCAAGATTCACCCCAACCCGGCCACGACGGCGATGCAGTATCAGGAATGGCCGGCGCCCGCTGGCAGCGAGGGGCTCATCCGCTGTCTGTGGACCTTGCGGGGAGGGTTGGACGGCCAACCCGGCACGCACGACGCCGGCTCTGACCACGCCGCTGCAGAAGAAGCGGCAGCAGAAGAAGCCGAGCCCGCTCTGCCCGACGGTTGTCCGGAGCTGCTGCTCAACTTCGGCGAAGCCTGGTGCCGGGTGGAGCGCGATGGCCAGCATCGCCGGCAACCGGCGGCGTTTCTGGTGGGCCAGATCACTGGCCCGTTCGTGGTGTACCCCACCGGCCGCGTCGATCTCCTGGCCATTCGTTTCGAACCGCATGGCGCTGCGGCCCTGCTGGACAACATGGCGGCCATCACGGACAACTGGGTCTCGCTGGCCGATCTGCCGGCCGCACGCGACCTGCTGCTCGCGCTGCCTGTTGCCTCCACCTCGCAGGCCGAAGCCTCCGATGCCGCATCGGCAACCGTTGCGGCGCGTCTGGATGCCGTCGCCACCTGGGCGCGGCGCTTTGCGGCCGGTACGGGGCACGCCGATGTGAGTGTGGCGGCGGTCGTGCGGCAGATTGTGGAGTCGCGTGGTGCGGCCTCGATCGACGCTGTCGCCGAGTCGCAGGGGGTGCAGCTGCGGACCCTGCAGCGCCGTTTTCTGCGGCAGGTGGGCGTATCGCCCAAGCGTTTGGCGCGCATCGTGCGTTTTCATCATGTGTGTCTGGCCTGGCGACGGGATCCGGCATCACTGGCGCGTGTGGCGGCCGACTGCGGCTACTGCGACGAGTCGCATCTGGTGCGCGACTTCCGCGCCTTTGTGGGGGAACCCCCGGCGTCATTCCTTCGTTCGCTTTCGACGTTCACCAGCCACTTTCTGTAGATTGTGTCGTGCGCGCTGCATCTGCCGCGCACGGCTCCACCTCCCCCGGACCGAGACCCTGCCTGTGCGCTCCCTTCGTTCAACCTTCACGGTGTTTGCGCTGACCAGTCTGGTTGGCGCCGTGGCCTGCAGCTCCAAAGAGCAGACGCCGGCGGCTGATTCCGCGGCCGCAGGCGCTGCCGACTCGAGCGCGCTGGCGCTGGCTCCGGAAGTGCGCATCGTGTCGCCTCTGGAAGGCGACAGCGTGACGCTGCCCTTCACGCTGCGACTCGAAGCGCAGGGCGTGGAGGTCGTGGCGGCCACCGGCACGCGCGAAGAGGGCAAGGGGCATCATCACCTCATCATCAACGGCGACGTGCCGTCGGACACGCTGCCGCTGCCTCCGGCGCCGGTGGTCATTCACATGGGTGACGGCTCGAGCGAACGGGTCATCGACTCGCTGCCCAAGGGACCGCATCGCATCATTGCCGTGTTTGCCGATGGCGCGCATGTGCCCTGGACCACCGTCAAGCGCGACACGCTGCAGATCGTGGTGAAGTAAGCCCGCTGCGCAGCACGCAAAGAAAAACCGCCGGCATGCCTTCGCGTGCCGGCGGTCGTGTTTTTGTCGCTCAGGATTCCTGCGCCTTCCAGCTCTTGTAGGCTTCGGGCATGCACACCGCGCAGGGGCGATAGCCCGCCGCTATTGCGGTGGCCTCGTCGGCAAAGAACACGCGCTGCTGTTCGTAGCTGCGCCCGTGCTCCATGGCGCGCCGGGCGGCCTTGCAGTCGAGACGGCCGTAAATGCGGTTCTTGCGGTGGCCGCCCAGGGTGCCCTTGGTCGGGCTGGCCACCGTGCTGCCGTCGGCAGCGATCAGGCGATAGAGGCGCGTCGAAGTCATATCCTCAAGCTAACGCCTTGCGCCCCGCCTGATCACAGGCGGCTCCCGGGGTCAGGGGGCCACCCACAGTTCGGGCACGCCGGGCAAGTCGCCCCGCACGTCGGCCAGGAGACCGCGCCGAACGAGGGCGGTGGCCCGTTCGATGTCCGGCGCGAGGTAGCGGTCCTCCGCCACAAAGGGCACCTCGTTACGCAGCGTGGCATGGACGCGTTCGAGGGCCACGGAACTCTGCAGCGGGCGCAGGAAGTCTATGCCCTGTGCCGCAGCCAGCAACTCGATGCCGATGATGCCCGCCACGTTGTCGATCATGGCCCCCAGACGGCGCGCGGCAAAGGTAGCCATGCTCACGTGATCTTCCTGATTGGCGCTGGTGGGCAGGCTGTCCACGCTGGCGGGATGCGCGAGGCTCTTGTTCTCACTGGCCAGACTGGCCGCCGTCACGTGCGCAATCATGAAGCCGCTGTTGAGCCCTGCGTTCGGCGTAAGGAAGGCCGGCAGGCGTGACACCACCGGGTCGATGAGCATGGCGATGCGGCGTTCGGCAATCGCGCCCACCTCGGCGATGGCCACGGCCATGGCATCGGCCGCGAGCGCAACGGGCTCGGCGTGAAAGTTGCCGCCCGACACGAGCGCGCCGTCCGCAAACACCAGCGGATTGTCGGTGACGGCATTGGCTTCGCGCAGCAGCACGAGTGCCGCATGGCGCAGCTGGTCGAGGCAGGCGCCCACCACCTGCGGCTGACAGCGCAGACAGTACGGATCCTGCACGCGGTCGTCGCCGTGCAGATGGCTTTGGCGAATCGCGCTGCCGGCCAGCAGCCAGCGGTAGTACTGCGCCACATCGATCTGGCCGGGCTGCCCGCGCAGTGCATGAATGCGCGGATCGAAGGGGCCGTCGCTGCCGCGCGCCGCGTCCACCGTGAGGGCGCCCACCACCAGCGCGGATTCGAGCACGGGCTCGAAGGTGAAGAGCGCATGCAGCGCCAGCGCCGTGCTGGCCTGGGTGCCGTTGATGAGCGCGAGGCCTTCCTTGGCTTCGAGCGTGAGCGGCGCGAGGCCGAGCCGCGCGAGGGCGTCGGCCGATGGCACACGCGCGCCGTGGGCGTCGAGACACTCACCCTCGCCCATGAGCGCGAGCGTGAGGTGCGAAAGCGGCGCAAGATCTCCGCTGGCGCCCACACTGCCCTGCGATGGAATGCAGGGCACGAGCCCCGCGTTGTAGGCCGCCACCAGACGTTCGATGACCACGGGACGCACGCCGCTGTGCCCACGCGCCAGACTGGCCACCTTGAGCGCGAGCATGAGTCGCACCACGGCCGGCGCCATGGGCACCCCCACTCCCACACTGTGACTGCGAATGAGATTGCGCTGCAGGGCGGCCAGATCATCGGCGGCAATGCGCGTGGAGGCGAGCTTGCCGAAGCCCGTGTTGACGCCATACACCGCCGCCTCACCGGCAGCGGCCTGCTGGACCACGGCAGCGCTGGTGGCAATGGCCGCGTGCGCCGAGGGGTCGATGACGATGCTCACGTGACCCTGATGCAGCGCCTGCAGGTCGTCGAGCGTGAGGGCGCCGGGAACTACCCGCAAGGTGGGACGTGCAGACGTGTCAGTCATGGCTGATGCAGCATGGGGAGATTGAGCTGCTGCGCGCGCGCCCAGTCGCGCGCCACCTCGTAGCCCGCGTCGGCGTGGCGCATGACGCCTGTGGCCGGATCGTTCCACAGTACACGCGCGATGCGCTCGTCGGCCTCGGGCGTTCCGTCGCACACGATGACCACACCACTGTGCTGACTGTAGCCCATGCCCACGCCACCGCCATGATGCAGGCTCACCCAGGTGGCGCCACTGGCGGTGTTGAGCAGGGCGTTTAGCCGGGGCCAGTCCCCCCCCGCCTCGCTGCCGTCCTGCCTTGCCCCCGGTTCG
>JACVCT010000122.1 GCA_016741895.1 Gemmatimonadaceae bacterium
CGACAAGTGACGCTGGAGAACGACGGATTGTCGCGCGTCACTCGACAGACGGGCCGACCAGCACATGGCGTGGCTCTTGCAGGAGGGAATGTGCATCTGGCGGCGTGTCCGCGCTGCCCCGACCCCTTACCCCACGATGTCGTGGAGGCGTTCCATGTCGCGCCACCGTCTGCCTGTGCTGCGTTCCCGGGTTGCCGCGCCGTTCACGCTCGGTGCGGCCCTCTGGTTGGGGGTCAGTGGATGCGGGTCGGAGCGGCCCGACGGTCGGATGTCGGCCGATCTCGGGCGGGACCTGCAGCTAGCCATGTATGCGCGGCCGGCGGCGGTGGTCTCGGCTGTCGAGGGCGGACCCACGGGGGCGCCGAGTGGTGATGCGCGCGGACGACGGGATGCCGTACCGCGCCCACGTCAGGCGCCGGCTCCGAGACCGTCCCCGCAGGTGGAGGAAACGGCGAGCCCCGAATCACTGCTGGACTCGCCCATGCCTGCCGTGTCCATCACCACGGCGGAGGTGGGGGCGCCTGCTGCGCCCATCGAGCCGGAGCTGCCGGCAGCGGGCGCGGAGACTCCAGTGAGTGTCATCCCGGTGAGCGGGCCGAGCGACGCCAGCGGCCATGAGGGCGAGCGTGAGGGACGGCGCGGTGGCGGATTGGGTGGTGTCATTGGCGCCATCATTCGTGGCGGGGCCGCCGGCATCGACAACTGCGCGGCGCCTGATGCGCGACGGGGGCGCGGCCGTGGCCCCATCATTACGACTGGTGGTGGCTGGGGCCGCGGCATGGGCACCGTCATCATGACCGGTGGCGCGATCATCGCGGCGGGCGGGGAAGGCGGCGGTATTCGGCCCACCTTCCCGCGCCGCTAAGCCGGTTCGTCAGGGCGTCTTGGGCTTGGCCGCCACGCGCGGCGCAAGCGCCGGACGTTTCCAGAACGGATCGTCGCCTCGCACGGCGGCGTTCATGACCGTGAGCCCGCTGCTCACGCGCCACATGTCCGTGCGCACGAAGGTGAGCGCCTCGTTGAAGGTCTTGAACGCGCTGCGCTCCGCCTCGGTGAGGCCTTCGGTGGCTTTCATGCCATCGGCCATGCCCTTGTCCATGCCCGATAGATCGGGAAAGGACTCGAACACCCAATAGGTGGCGCCCTGCGCGCCGGCCACGACCTGATACACGCGCCACTCGGCCGGCAACTGCTTGCGCGCGAACAGCGCCCGATAGGTCTTGGCGCCATTGTCGAAGGCTTCCTCCGCGCCAGGCCGCACGCGGAATTCCGTCCACATGTACACGCGCCGCTTCATGAGGTCGGGATAGTTGCCCGCCGCGAGATCGCCGCGATACATGCCGTACATGGCACGGGTTCCGGAGACATAGGCGGTGTTCTTGCGCTCGAGATTGGGAAGCGCACGCGTGTAGGCGGCGTCGCCCATGATGATCTTCTCGGTGGTGTCACCGGCGGCAAAGCTGCCCTGCCCGGAGAGATAGCAGACTTCCTGCGGGCCGGTCATGCGGCGGAGGGCGATTTGCGGCGGCGCGTCCTTGATCTGCTCGAGCTGACGCGACCATCCGACGTTGTGGCTGTCGTAGTCGGGTGCCGTACCGGGGCGCAGGGATTCGCAGAACACCGAGAGGACGGCGGGCGCCTGTGAGGGCAGGGCCACCTGTGCTGCAGCGCGCAGCGGGAGGAACACCGCGGAGAGCAGGACCGCTGTGCTGAGGGGGCGAACGAGACTGCGGAGGGGGGAGGGCGTATCGCAACGCATGGTGTAGCCTCCCGGCCGGCTCATCGTGGCCGGCCAGTCGAGGGGGAGGGACCCGGCCGGGCTTGTACCAGACAGGGAGTGGTCAGCCGACCGGCTGACGTGGCACAAACATTGGACGGCCTGGGATGGCGCACCATAGCACGAACTGGCAAATAATGATGGTGAAACGTTCATTAACGAGTACCGAGCGATTCAGCAGGGTGCGAATACCACGCGGTGGATGCGCAGCATTCGCTTGCCCTGTCTTCTGCAAAGCGACTAGCCTTCGCCACATCATGACGCACTACGAGCAATTGGGCGGCGAGGCCGGTATCCGCGCCCTGGTGGACCGATTCTACGATCTCATGGACAGCGCACCGGAGGCGGTCAACGTGCGCGCGCTGCATGCGGCCAATCTCAAGGTCTCACGCGAGAAGCTGTTTCTGTTTCTGACGGGCTGGTCGGGCGGGCCGCAGGTCTACGTGGAGAAGTACGGGCATCCCATGCTGCGCATGCGTCACTTCCCCTTTGCCATCGGTGCGCGGGAGCGCGACGAGTGGCTGTGGTGCATGCACCGGGCGCTCGATGAGCACGAGGCGCCGGACGACCTCAAGGCCTATCTCCGTCAGCGTTTCGACCAGCTGGCCGATCACATGCGCAATCAGCCCGAGTAAGGGGTCTCCGTCATGCGCATAGTCGGTGGCACGTTCAAGGGTCGCAACCTCACATCACCCAATGACTTCCGGGTGCGCCCCACGGCCGAACCCGTGCGCGTGGCCATCATGAAGGCCATCAAGGCGGACATCGATGGAGCGCGGGTGCTGGACCTGTTTGCCGGCACCGGCGCGCTGGGGCTCGAAGCGCTGTCCCGTGGCGCGCGCTACGTGGACTTCGTGGAGTTCCGTCCCGCCAGCCTGCACGCCCTCAAGGCCAACGTGGCTGCGCTCCGCGTCCACGACAAGGTGCGCGTATACAAGAAGGACGCGCTGCCCTTTGCGGACGCGCTGCCGGTGGATCGCTATGACGTGGCCTTTGCCGATCCGCCGTACGAATCGCGCATGCTGGACCGGCTCATCGAGCGCTGGCAGCAGGCGCCGTGGTCTCGTGTGCTGGTGGCCGAGCACGCGCGCACCCACGTGTTACCCAAGCCGGCGCAGCAGTTGCTGCTCGAAGACAGCGCCGTCTCCATCTACCGCTCGACCCCTCCCGCCTGACATGACCCCGACTCTTCGCCGTCTCCTGCGCGCGTCCGTCGTCCTTGCGCTGCTGAGTGTCGTCCGTCCCTCTGTCGTGGACGCGCAACCTGCCGCATGGGAAGCGCAGGCCAAACGCGTGACCATCATGCGCGATCAGTGGGGCGTGGCGCACGTGTACGGGGAACGCGATGCCGATGCGGTGTTCGGCATGGTGTACGCGCAGGCCGAGGATGACTTCCCGCGCATCGAGACGAACTACATCAATGCCATGGGTCGTCTGGCCGAGGTGGAGGGCGAGCGCGAGATCTGGCGCGATCTGCGCATGAAGCTCTTCATCGATACGCTCGAGATCAAAGCCCTTTACGCGAAGAGCCCCGCGTGGCTGCAGGCACTCATGCAGGGTTGGGCCAATGGACTCAACTGGTATCTGCACAAGAATCCGCAGGTCAAGCCGCGGCTGATCACCAGGTTCGAGCCGTGGATGGCGCTCACCTTCAGCGAAGGCTCCATTGGCGGTGACATCGAGTCGGTGAACCTGCGCGGCCTCGAGCAGTTCTATGGCCCGCGCTCGGGTGGTGCAGCTCCGGCGCGCGACGATGCCGAGGCGGATGTGCAGCCCTTGGGGGAGGAGCCGGGTGGCTCGAACGGTTTTGCGGTGGCACCGCAGAACACGGTGAGCGGGCATGCGCTGCTGATGATCAACCCGCACACCTCGTTCTATTTCCGTCCCGAGATTCACATGGCCAGCCGTGAGGGCCTCGACGCCTACGGCGCCGTGACCTGGGGCCAGTTCTTCATCTATCAGGGCTTCAATCATCGCCTGGGCTGGATGCACACCTCGGGTGGTGGCGATGTGATTGACGAGTATCTCGAGACGGTGTCGCCCAAGGGCAAGGGCTTCACGTATCGCTACGGCACGGGCACGCGCAATGTAACGGCCAAGGTCATTCGTCTGCCCTACAAGACGGCCACCGGCACCGCCGTGCGCACGGTGACGGCCTACTTCACGCACCATGGTCCGGTCATTCGCACGCAGACCGTGAACGGTGCCGAGCGCTGGGTGGCCGTGCGCATGATGAACAATCCGCTGGAGGCGCTGCAGCAGAGCTATCTGCGCACCAAGGCCACGGACTTCGCGTCGTTCAGCAAGGCCATGGAACTGCGCACGAATTCGTCGAACAACACGGTGTACGCCGATGCCGACGGCGTGATTGCCTACTTCCATGGCAACTTCATCCCGAAGCGTGATCCGTCCATCGATTTCACGCGCCCGGTGGATGGCAGTGATCCGCGCACCGAGTGGCAGGGGCTGCACACGCTGAACGAGATGATTCTCATCAAGAGCCCGTCGAGCGGCTGGCTGATGAACACCAACAACTGGCCGTTCACGGCCTCGGGCGCGGACAGCCCGAAGATCGGCGACTGGCCGGTGTACATGTCGGCGCAGCGCGAAGACAATGCGCGTGGTGTGCATGCGGTGCGGGTGCTGCAGGGTCGCAAGGACTTCACGCTCGACGGGCTCATTGCCGCCGCCTATGACAGCTACCTGCCGGCCATGGAGCAGCTCATTCCGCCGGTCGTGGCGGCCTGGGACGCGCTGCCCGCCAGCGATCCGCTCAAGACGCGGCTGGCGGTGCCCGTGCGCACGCTGCGCAATTGGGACTACCGCTTTGGTGTGGCCAGTGTGGCCATGACGCTGGCCAATGCCTACGGCGAGGCGGCCACGCAGTCGCAGGCCGCGGCGGCCCGTCAGGCCGGCACACCCGCGCTCGAGTACATCGCCAGCAAGGCGGCGCCCGCGCAGCTGCTGGCGGCGTTGTCGCGCGCAGTGGAGACGCTCGAGCGCGACTTCGGTTCGTGGCAGATGCCCTGGGGCGATGTGAATCGCTTCCAGCGCCTCAGCGGCGAAATCGGTGCCGGCTTCGATGACAGCAAGCCCAGCCTGCCGGTGGCCTTTGCCTCGGCCAACTGGGGCTCGCTCGCGGCCTACGGACAAACGGGCCTACGCACCACCAAGAAGTACTACGGCAATCGCGGCAACAGCTTCGTGGCCGCGGTGGAGTTCGGGCCGCGCGTGCGTGCGAAGAGTGTGCTGGCCGGCGGGGTGAACAACGACCCGTCGTCGCCGTACTTCTTCAATCAGGGCGAACGCTACGCGACCGGCGCGTTCAAGGACGTGAGCTTCCATCGTGAAGACGTGGAGCGCAACGCGGTGCGCACTTACCAGCCCGGTCAGTGAGCGCGCCAGCGCATCGCGACACGGCCCCCGCCTGGTGGGCCGTGGGTGACGTGACCAGCGCCGCAATTGATTTCGGCGCCAGCAACACCGATGTGGTGTTCCGCTCACCCGATGGTCTCAGGCACTGGACGCTGCCCACGGAAGGCCAGCCGGATCTCTCGCGCGTCTTTCGCGCGCTCAGCGCCGGTGATGTGACCGCGTCGCAGTGCGCCTGGTTGGCCGTGACGGGTGGCAATCGCAGCGCGCTGCCGCCTGTCATTGAGGGGCGGCCGGTGCATCAGGTGGCGGAGGTAGAGGCCATTGGCCGCGGCGGGTTGGCGCTGTCCGGGCTCGAGGCGGCGGTCGTGGCCAGTGCGGGCTCAGGCACCGCGGTGGTGCGCGCCACGCCGGATGGCATGCGGCACGTGACGGGCACGGGTGTGGGGGGCGGCACGCTGGTGGGGCTGTCGCGACTGCTGCTGGGCACCGTGGATCCGCAGGAAATCGACGCGCTCGCGCGTGCGGGCACGGACACCACGCACAACCTCACCATCGGCGAAATCCTGGGTCAGGCCATCGGCTCACTGCCGCCGGACACGACCGCCGTGAACTTCGGGCGTGTGGCCCGTCACGCCGTGGACGCGCCGCGCGAAGACACGGCCGCGGCGCTGGTGAACATGGTGGGGCAGGTCATTGCCATCGTGGCGATCAATGCGGCGCGCGCGCAGCAGCTCGAGCACGCGGTCATCGTGGGGCACCTGACCGACTTGCCGAGCGTGCGGCACACCTTCGAGATGGTGGCGCAGTTCTACGGCGCGGCGATTCGCATTCCCGAGCAGGGCGGGCAGGCCACGGCGCTGGGCGCCCTGCTGTCGGGTGCGGAGCGTTTCGCTGCCGCGCCGTTCACGACGGGCACAGGTGCTTGAAGGCGATGGCGGGCACTGAGCCGGGCACGGGCGCGGCGTAGCCCGGCACGCCCACAATCTTTTCGCTGGCCACCTTCGTGAACTTCGCGTCGCTGTAGTAGCGGTTCTCCTTCACTGCGGCGGTGCCGGCCTTGCAGCGCACGGTCACCACGGTGCGCGAACCGAACCACTCACCGCCCGGGGCCTTGGCTGGCTTCACGAAGACGGTGCGGAAGGTGGCCGTGATATCGTCGCCCGTTTTCTTGAGGGTGCGCGATTCAAACAGCACGGCGTCGCCGCGGGCGAGACTGCCCACCTGCGGCATGGTCTTCGACTGCGTCGCGGCCGATTGTGCGCCCGCCATGTTGCGGTGCGACATGGTCAGCATCGCGGCGGCCAGGAGTAACGCGACACGCGAGAGACTGCAAACGTGTGGCATGGTGGTCGGTGAAATGGGTCAGCGCAGCGGGCGGTAGGTCACGCTGCCGCCGCCCGGTAGGGATCCGTCAAATCGCGGTTCACCGGTGGCGGACAGCGTGCCCGTCATCACGGCCAAGGTATCGCGCAGGGTGAGGCCGGCAAGGACCGTGACACTCAGCGTGTTGCCGGCCTGCTCCGCCACCACGAGGCGCTGCCCACTGGCATCGGCCTCGCCCCGCGTGATGCCGGTGAGGCGCCGGGCCCCAAAGGCCTCGCGCTCGGGCCAGAGTTCGAACAGGGCGGGCAGTGACGCGGGGCTGCTGCCCACGCGGCTCCACACACCCTCCGGCCATCCGGTTTGCGGCGTGCGCACATCCACGAGGCGTTCGAGCACGCGGGCCATGCTGCCAAAGACGCCAAACCCACCGGACACGGTGGAGAGCAGTCCACGCGCCGTGAGGTCGTCGGACCCGCTGCGATAGTAGTCGAAGTAGTGCTGATCGACGGCACTCACACTGATGGTGTGACGAAGGCCCGGCCAGAAGATGCGCTCGCGTCCGAGCGGGCTCCCGCGATCGGCGCGTGTGAGGGTGCCGGCCGCGAGATACTCCAGTGAATCAACGAAGGTGGTGAACGGCCCTACGGGCGAATCCACCCGGATTTCGTAGCGCGCGGCGCCGCTCACCGGCGCCCAGCCCAGAAACAGCGAATCCGTGTCACGGAAGAACTGCCGCGGCGCGATGGGGGCCACCGTGCCTGGTGCCGAGGGGATGGTGGTGGATGCCGTGACGCGATGCGTGTCGCTCACCACCTCGAGCGTGTAGCGTGCGCCCGGCCGCACGGCGAGATGCGGCACCGGTTGCGATGAGCTGGGCACATCAAGGTTGCGGAATCGGTAAACGCCCGCGCCCTTTCCGTCGCTTCGCCAGCTGATGTCCTCACGCAGCACAGCGCTGTCCTCGGTGGTGCCCGACGCGCTCACACGTCGCACGATCACGCGGGCATTGCGCACGGGCGTGCCGCCATCGCTCACGATGGGGTCGAGCGAATCGAAGGGCAGCCGCACACCTGGTGTCCGTCCCGACAGCGAGCGTTCGAGCAGCACCACCTGCTCGGTGGTGCCGGGGTTGAGCACACCGTGCACGATGAGCGCATCGGCCGCCGGCGCGAGCGTGATGCGATCGAAGACACAGCCGCCGGCCGTGAGCAGCAGGGCGGTCAGCAGCACGAGACCTCGCTTCATGGTGTGCGCTGGTAGGTCAGCGTCACCCGCTGCACGTTGCGATAGACGGGCTCGAGGTAGCGCGCCCGCAGGGTCATCACGTTGCCGCTCACGGTGGCGGTGTCCACCCAGTCGTCGCTGGCCAGCAGACCGAAACGGCGAATGAACACCGTGGTCACGGTACCGGACGCATTGTCCTGCGAGACGCGGGCCGTGAAGGGCGAGGTGAGGGTGTCGGTGAGATCCTCGAGTCGCGTGCCAGCCTGCACGAGCGTGATGCGCTTGATGTCGTCGAGGCGACCGCGCGAACGCACCACCATGTGGCCATCCACCACGGCGCGCACACCGCCGCCCAGCAACACCACGATGGTGCGCGGCAAGGGCTGGTTGTCCACGGCGGTCAGTCGCCACGTGCCCGCAAACAGCGGGGCGGGCTCCGTGGGCGGCTCCTCGGTGCAGGCGCCGGCCAGCAGTGCCAGGACGGCAACGACGGACGCCCGGAGGGCCGGGCCTGTGAAGCCCGGGGCGCTTCGAGGCATGCCTGCGTTTGCGCGCCGCCTCACCATCCGACGGTGAGGCCGAGGGTGGGCAGGATGGGCAACTGCGAAAGACTCTCGCGGGTTGCGGGCGCCGTGCGGTAGTCGAAGCGAAAGGCGTACACGTTGCGGCGATCGGTGGCGTTGATGAGCGCCAGCACCGGCGTGAAAGTGGCGCGCCCCTTCACAAACGTGCGTTGCACCGAAAGGTCGAGGCGGAACACGGGGGGCAGTTGGGCGGCATTGCGCGCGCCGGCGACGCCCTGCACATCCCGGTGCACGACACCGCGGTCCCATCGATTGCTGCGCGGGTCGGCAACCCGGCGCACCAACTGCGTTTCGAGTCCGGTGTAGGGAATGCCGGATCCGACGCCCACGCGTCCCGAGACCACCGTGCCAGACGTCAGACGCCAATTCCCCACCACGTTCAGGGTGTGGCGGCGATCCTGCGCCGGACGCCAGGTGCTCGTGCCGTCGCTGCGGGTGTTGTGGCTGAAGGTATAGGCCAGCCAGCCGGACACGGCGCCGGTTTCGACCTGACGCAGCAGCAGATCCACGCCGCGCGACTGGCCCGTGATGGGCCGGAATTCGTCGCCACGCCGGTCGGGCGCGTCACGCGGATCACGTTCAACCAGCGCGTCGTAGGTCTTGGTGAAGACCACCACGCGCATGAAGCGTCGCGGCGAGAGCCAGTGCTCGGCTTCCAGTGCGCCCTGCGTGGCACGACCCACCGGGACGGTTGAATCGGCCAGCACCCAACGGTCGAAGAAGCGCAGCGCGTCCTCCTCCTCGCGCAGAGCGTGCAGCCACTGCGTGGTGCGTCCGGCGGTGAGGGTGAGCGCCGTGTTGCGACCGGCGAAATACTTGAGGGCCAGGCGCGGCGATATGCCGGACCAGCTTCCCGCGGCCACACCGTCTCCACTCAGACGTTCCACCCGCACGCCGGGACGAAGAACGAAGGCCGAGCCGAGCTGCCAGGTGTCATCGGCCAGCAGCACCGCGGACACCGGTCGCTGCACCCGCCACCCATACGTCGTGGCGAGTTGCGGCGAGCCCTCGCGGTACATCACATCATGCTGCGCGAGTTCATAACCCAGCCCCAGCACATGCGCCCCGCGTTCACTGCGCAGCAGCCCACTGGCCCGCCACTCGCGCACGTCGTTGCGGGCCACGAGGGTGCCGGCGCCCTCGTCCTGCTGCGAGACAAAGCGCGACACCGATGCGCGCTGCACAAAGGAGCTGGACGGACCGAGTGGCTGGGTCCAGGTCACGCCTGCCGCGTCGTTGCCCCAGTCCAGTGCGTAGGGGGCATCGAGACCGAGCGTGTCCTCGCGCTGTGTGAAATCCTCACGCAGCCGGTCGCGCCCGTGAAACAGTGTGACGGTGACACTGCCGCCGTCCGGCCGGGTCCAGGACATGTGGCCGTGCGCGTCATGAAAGGCGTACGGGAGATCGCGATTGGCCACGGCGCGCGCGACCTGGTCGGCGTAGGTGCGGCGGATGGCCAGGTTCCACGACCGCGTCGCGGCGGCGTTGGCGCCGGACAGCGCGACCGTGGTGGCCAGCACGGAGGCCTGCACCTCACCGTGCACCCCGCGCCGTGCATCACGTGTGCTCGAGACTTCGAGGACACTCGACAAACGGGTGCCGTACTCCACCGGCGGCGCGCCGGCGTGCAGGCGCAGATCGCGCACCGCCGACTCGACAAAGGTCCCGAACACGCCACCCAGATGGAACGGCTGGAACAGCGGAATCCCGTCGAGCAGAATGAGGTTCTGATCCTGTTCGCCGCCGCGC
The DNA here is from genome assembly GCA_016741895.1 of Gemmatimonadaceae bacterium. Lineage (GTDB taxonomy): Bacteria > Gemmatimonadota > Gemmatimonadetes > Gemmatimonadales > Gemmatimonadaceae > Gemmatimonas. The sequence goes on from JACVCT010000122.1 coordinate 10,033, forward strand.
ACATTGAGTCCGGTGGTGAAGTCGTTGCGGGCCACGACCCCCGGCATGAGTTGCGCCACGCGCATGACATCCGGCTCGCCCACCGCCGGCAGTGCGGCAAGCACATCGGCGCTGAGTGTCATGCTGGCGGTGGCCGGCGCGCCTTCGAATCGCTCCCGCTCGCTCTGTCCCGCCGTGGTGCGCACCGCATCGAGCGTGACGGTGGAAGGCTGCAGACGAATCTCGACCTCGGCCACCTCCCCGTCGCGCAGCACAAAGGGACGCACGGCCGCGGCAAACCCCACGCGGCGCGCACGCAGTACCAGTGTGCCGCGTGGCAGCCCCATGATGCGGAAGCGACCGGTGCTGTCGGTGAGCACGGATTGCGGTACGCCATCGACGGACACCGTGACCCGTCCGAGCGGTGCGCCGCTGCTGTCATGTCGAACGAGACCGCGCACACCGCGTTCGGCAGCTTGCGCATGCAGGGCCGCGCTCGGCAGCAGAGCCAGTATCAGCAGGGCCCCACCTGCCATTGTGAGGCGACGTGGCCAGGCGGCGCGTCCCGCATTCCGCACGGTCATCCCGGATTCGTGCATGACGCAACTTGCATCGCTGCTTCCGCGTAGGCGAGTATATCCGATCCTCTTCCCTCTGCTCCGGAGCCCTGCCGTGTCTGCCACCCTGCCTTCGTCCGCCCGTCCGCTCCCCGCCGTGTTGCGTCGCACCGTGCTGCTGACGGCCGCCATGCTGGCGAGCGCATGGCTGCCCGCCACCGTCCGTGCCCAGACAGGCGCGTCCGGTGCGTCGAGTGCAGACCGGGCCGCGGTGATGGCCGTGGTCAAGAAGCTGTTCGACGGCATGCGGGCCGGTGACTCCAGCATGGTGCGCTCGGTGTTCGCGCCCAATGTGCGCATGATCACCGTGGCGCCGCGTCAGGGCGTCATGCAGGCCAGTGTCACCAACGGGGCGGACAGCTTTGCGAAGGCCGTCGGCACGCCGCACGCCGAGGTGTGGGATGAGCGCATTGCCAACGAGAAGGTCGAGATCGACGGGGCGTTGGCGTCGGTGTGGGTGGACTACGCCTTCTTCCGTGGCACGACCTTCTCACACTGCGGCGTGGACCACTTCCTGCTGACCAAGGACAGCGCGGGGGCGTGGACCATTCTCGAGCTGGCCGACACCCGTCGCACCAGCGGTTGTGAGCAGTGGACGAAGAAGTAGGCGCTTCGTCGGTCCACTGATTCAGGGCACGCCGCGTCGCGCGTCCAGCACGTCACGCACCTTGTGCAGCAGGCTGGCGCGCGAGAAGGGCTTGGGCAGGAAGGCCACCTGTCTCGCGGCAATGTCAGCCACCAGCGCGTCGTCGTCTGCGTAGCCGCTCACAAACAGCACGCGCAGTTCCGGCCGGCGGCGGGTGAGCTCGCGCACCAGCTCCGGCCCCGACATGCCGGGCATCACGACATCGCTGATGACCATGTCGAAATGCTGCGTGTCGAAGCGTGAGAGCGCGTCGCGCGCGCCGATGGCCGACTCCACCTCGTACCCTGCCTGCTGCAGCAGGCGTTCGGCGATCTTGGCCACGGCG
>JACVCT010000123.1 GCA_016741895.1 Gemmatimonadaceae bacterium
CGGCTACACCGTGTGCATCATGCCCAAGGAGTCGGTCAAGCACAGCTTCGGTCCCCTGATCCGCTGGCGCACCTATGAAGGCGGATCGGTCACCAAGTCGGGCAATGATGCGTCGTCGTCCGACGGCACCGGCGCCATCTCGTCCATCAAGTGGGACCCGAAGAACACGGACACGCCGGACGGCAGCCGTCCGCCATTCATCGCGCTGGCCCATGAGCTCATTCACTGCCTGTACAACCTCGCCGGCACGTCCAACCTGACCAACGGCGACGCCGGCAAGAAGCAGGACGAAATGCGGGTGACGGGACTCAAGGGCTTCGAACAGGAGCCCATCAGCGAGAACAGAATCCGCGGCGAACACGGCATCGCGTATCGGGTGTCCTACCACGGCAAGTGCTCGGCGCTCGAGGGCGCGCCGGACGCGGCCCTGCTGTCGGCCTGACCGACCGGGCGGCCGCGCGGCAAAACCGGGGGGCCGGGCACATGGTTCGGCCCCCCTGGCGCGTGTAACTTTCGAGGCTGTACCTCGGCGGCCGGCCTCCTCGGCCGGCGTCCGATCCGCCCCGATCCCGCGAGCCAACCGTGGCCAACATTCTCCAGTCTCTCCCCGTCGGCGAAAAAGTCGGCATTGCCTTCTCCGGCGGTCTCGACACGAGCGCGGCGCTGCATTGGATGCGCGCCAAGGGCGCCGTGCCCTTTGCCTACACGGCCAATCTCGGGCAGCCCGACGAGTCCGACTACGAGGAGATCCCGCGCAAGGCCATGGCCTACGGCGCGGAGAAGGCGCGGCTGATCGAATGCCGCGCGCAGCTGGTGGCCGAGGGTCTGGCGGCGCTGCAGTGCGGCGCGTTTCACATCACGACGGCTGGCCAGACGTACTTCAACACCACGCCGCTGGGCCGCGCGGTCACGGGCACGATGCTCGTGGCGGCCATGCGCGAAGACGGCGTGGACATCTGGGGTGACGGCAGCACGTTCAAGGGCAATGACATCGAGCGGTTCTACCGCTACGGTCTGCTGACGAACCCCAATCTGCGCGTGTACAAGCCCTGGCTCGACCAGCAGTTCATCGACGAACTGGGCGGCCGTACGGAGATGGCCGAGTACCTCATCAAGGCCGGCTTCGAGTACAAGATGTCGGTGGAGAAGGCCTACTCGACGGACTCGAACATTCTGGGCGCCACGCACGAGGCCAAGGATCTCGAGTTCCTCAACAAGGGCATGCACATCGTGCAGCCCATCATGGGTGTGGCCTTCTGGAAGGACGAGGTGGCGATTGCGCGCGAAACCGTGAGCATCCGCTTCGAGGAAGGCTATCCGGTGGCCATCAACGGCCGCGAGTTCGGCAGCGCGCTCGAGCTGTTCACCGAAGCCAATGTCATTGGCGGACGCCACGGTCTGGGCATGACGGACCAGATCGAGAACCGCATCATCGAGGCCAAGAGCCGCGGCATTTACGAGGCGCCGGGTCTCGCGCTGCTGTTCATTGCCTACGAGCGCCTGGTGACGGGCATTCACAACGAAGACACGATCGAGCAGTACCGCATCAACGGCAAGAAGCTCGGCCGCCTGCTGTACCAGGGGCGCTGGCTCGACCCGCAGTCGCTGATGCTGCGCGAAAGCGCGCAGCGCTGGGTGGCCAAGGCGGTGACGGGCGAGGTGACCATCGAGCTGCGTCGCGGCAACGACTACAGCATCATGGACACGTCGAGCCCCAACCTCACGTACAAGCCCGAGCGCCTGACGATGGAGAAGGGGCAGGAGTACTTCTCGCCGCTCGATCGCATCGGGCAGCTCACGATGCGCAACCTCGACATCATCGATACCCGCGAGAAGCTGGCGGTGTATGCATCGGCAGGCCTGCTCCGCGGATCCGAAAGCCACGGCGTCCCGCAACTGCGGTCGGGGGACTGAGGTCTCGACGCTCGCTTCTTGTCGCCGGTCGCTGGCTTCCCGTGTCCCGGGTCTCAGATCCGGGACTTGAGAGGGTGAGAGACCGGTGGCTTCGCCCAGAGGTTGGGAGACGGGACTGAAATAGAGATGGGAGATGAGCAACGAATGAGATGGGAATCGGGACCGTGTTCGACCGGGGTCGGGGTCGGGGTGGGCTGCGGCCCCGACCCCGACTCCGACCCCGACCAAGACCCGGACCCCGACTGCCGTCCAGGCCGCCGAGATTCCCGTCTCTCAACTCGTTGGTTGCCCATCTCTCATTTTCTATTTCAGTCCCGTCTCCCAACCTCTGGGCGAAGCCACCGGTTTCTCACCCTCTCAAGTCCCAGTCCTCAGACCCGGGACACGAGAAGCGAGAAGCGGGAGGCGAGAGGCGAGAAACGAGAGGCCAGAAACGAGAGCCCTATCGGACAGCCCCTCCGCAAGGGAAATTCCGGGTCTCACCCTGAACAGAGGTTCCCTCCTGATGACAAATCGCACGCTGCATCGCGCGGCCGCGCTGGTCGCGCTCGTTCTCGCGCCGCAGGTCCTCGCCGCGCAGGAAGACAAGTCGGTGGCCGTGAAGGGCGGCATCGAGATGCCCGGCTGGAAGGGCATCGTCGACGACAAGGAACTCAAGGCCGGTCTCACGGTAGACAGCGCGCACTTCCGCGCCATGGGCCCTGGCATGCACGCCACCACCGGCCCCGCCATCACCTACTGGAACCCGACCATGATGGGCAAGGGTGACTACACGGTGAAGGCCACGTTCAGCGAGCGCGAGTACATGGGACGCAACAATCACCCGCATCCCTATGGCGTCGTGATCGCCGCCAACGACATGGGCACGCCCAACGCCAGCTATCTCTACTGCTCGGCCTACGGCAACGGCAACTTCATCGTGCGCGGCATGGGTCCTGCGCCGTTCCAGATGAACGGCCGCGGCACCGCGCATCCGGCCGTGAACAAGGCCGAGGCCAAGGGCAAGCCGGTCACGCAGGAAATCGCCATGTCGGTGAAGGGCGACAAGGTGTCCTGCAGCATCAACGGGCAGGAAGTGGCCAGCTACAGCAAGGCCGAACTGGTGGGCGCTGGCAAGCTCAAGAGCACCGACGGAGCGGTGGGTGTGCGCATGGGTCACAACACCGACGCGCATCTCGCCGGTTTCGCGCTCACCAAGAACTGATGACAAAAAAAGCCTCGCCATCGCGTGACACGAGCGTCGCCGCTCTGCGTGTGGCGGTCGTGGGTGTGGGTGGCGTGGGCGGTGTGTTCGGGGCCCGTCTCGCGCAGGCGGGCCACGAGCTGCACTTCGTGGCCCGCGGCGCGACCGCCGAGGCGCTGCGCACGCGGGGACTGTATCTCGAAAGCGTGGACGGTGATCTGCATCTGCCGCAGGTGGCCGTCCACGAGCAGGCCGCGACTATCGGCGTGGCCGACGTGGTGTTCGTCGCCGTCAAAGCCACGCAGGTGGCGGGCATCGCACCTACACTCACGTCGCTCATTGGCGACGCCACCATTGTCGTGCCGCTGCAGAATGGCGTGGAGGCGGCCACGCTGCTGGCCGACGTGCTGCCGCCCGCGTCGGTCATTGACGGGCTCTGCCGCGTCATGGCCATGCAGACGGCGCCGGGCCACATCCGGCACACGGCGGTGACGCCGGTGCTGGAGCTCGGCCCTCGTGCCGGTCAGACACTCGAGCCGGCGCGTGCCGCCACGCTCGACAAGCTCGTCGCAGCAGTGAAAACCGCCGGTATGCATCCCATTGTGCCGCCCGACATGGCGGTGGCCATCTGGGAAAAATTCCTCTTCATCGAGCCGTTGGGCGCCGTCTGCGCCGCGGCGCACGAGGCCATTGGTCCGGTGCGCGAAACGCCGGCCACACGCGCCCTGCTCGATCAGGCCCTTGAGGAAGTGCTGGCCGTCGGACGCGCCATGGGCGTGACCTGGCCCGAACGCGCCAAGGCCGATGTCTGGGCGCGTTACGACGCCCTGCCGGCCGACGGGTCCACCTCGATGGCGCGGGACCTCATGGGCCGTCGCCCCAGCGAGTTCGACGCCCAGACGGGAGCGGTCATCCGCCTCGCGCGTCGTCATGCCGTGCCCGTGCCGGTGCACGACGTGCTCTACGCGGTGCTGCTGCCGGCGGCCACACCCGCCACCTGAGCCGGGTCGTCACGCGCCAGTCACCGCTGGCCGTTGGCCGGTGGCTTGCACTCACGTGTCCCGCGGTCGGACCAATCCTCCGGAACGCCTTGGCACGCAACGAGATTGCAGCGCGTTCGGGGGGTTGATCGTATCTTGTACAGATACCAAAGCAGTGAGTCACCGGGTGCCGCCGTGTCGCGCGGCCTCGGCTGAAGTCAGGACTGGCACAGCGTCTCCCGCCTTGCTGTGCACAGTCCGCAGGTCCTCGCAGTAACTGCAGCACCTGATACCGCCGTGGATGACAGCGCTCCCTCCTGCTGTTGTTTGCGTCGGCTACCCAGTGGAGTCCCCGCATGAAGGTTCTCCTCGCGTGGTCCGGCCTCACCGCCACTGTCACCCTCGTGACGTCGATGTTGTCGACGTCGCCGAACAGTGGGCGGCCCGCGACCTCGCCCGACATCCCGTCCACGCCACGCGCCGGCATTGCGCTGCATGCGCCACTGCGCGTGAGCAAGGCCCCGCTGCGCTTCGGTGCTCGCGGCATGGCCATCGCCGCGCTCGACAGCACCGTGCAGCGCTACTGTGGCTCGTGCCACAACCCCACCATGCGGCGTGGCAATCTCAACCTGCGCGGCTATCGCATCGATCTCGCCAGCGATTCCATGGCGACGACCGAGAAGATCATCCGCAAGCTGCGCGCGGAGATGATGCCGCCGCCGGGTTCGCGTCGCCCCAAGGGTGATACGCTCACCGCGCTCGCGGAAACACTCGAGCAGATCATGGACGCCGAGCCGGTGAACCCGGGCACGCGCGTCTTCCAGCGTCTCAACCGCGCCGAGTACGAGCGCGCGGTGCGTGACCTGCTCAATCTGCAGATCGACGCCGGCAACTGGCTGCCGCTCGACACCAAGAGCGCGAACTTCGACAACATCTCCGACGTGCAGTCGCTCTCGCCGATGCTGCTCGAGGGCTACCTCAATGCCGCGTCGGCCGTCAGCCGCATGGCATTGGGCGATCGCAAGGCGGCGAGCTCGCAGATCACCTACAAGACCTCCCCGTTTGCCTCGCAGCATCCCTGGGATCACGTGGAAGGCACGCCCTACGGCACGCGTGGTGGCATGGTCGTGCTGCACACCTTCCCGGCCGACGGCATGTATCAGCTGCGCGTGAACGTGGGCGGTGGTGTGGGACGTCCCACGGAAGACGTGGACGTGTCCATCGACGGCGAACGTGTGGCGCTGCTGCACTACGATCGCGGCGTCAATCGCAACAGCGAGTCCGCCGACCTGCCCCTGGGCGCCGACTATCTGCTCACCGAACCCATTGCCATCAAGGGCGGTCAGCGTCGCGTGTCCATTGCCTTCGCGCGCAAGGCCGAAGGGCCGTACGAAGACCTGATCAAGCCGCATGAGTGGTCGCGTGCCTCGGGAGCCACCGGTGCCCCCGGTACCACCGAGCCCGCGTACCTCATGGACGTGCTCATCACCGGGCCGAGCAAGATCACCGGCATTTCCGACACGCCGGCGCGCCGTGCGGTGTTCACCTGTGCGCCGCGTGAAGCGGCCGCACAGAAGGCCTGCGCCGAGTCCATTCTCACGCGGGTGGCCACGCGCGCCTATCGTCGTCCGCTCACGCCCACCGATCGCGCGGCGCTCATGAAGTTCTATGAGCAGGGCGCGCGCATCGGCGGCATGGAAGGCTTCGAAGACGGCGTGCGCCTCGGGCTGCAGGCCATCCTCGCCAGCCCGCACTTCATCTTCCGCTTCGAGCGCGAACCCGCCTCGGCGAAGGCCGGCAGCGACTACAAGATCGACGACATCGAACTGGCCACACGCCTGTCGTTCTTCCTGTGGAGCACCATTCCCGACGAGCGTCTGCTCACGCTGGCGCAGCAGAAGCGTCTCTCGCAGCCGGCCGTGTTCCAGGCCGAGGTCAAGCGCATGATGCGCGACCCCAAGGCCGAGGCCCTGGCCACGCGTTTTGCCGGCCAGTGGCTGCGCTTGTCGGATCTCGAGAAGGTGCAGCCCGACGCCTTCCTCTTCCCCGACTTCGATCAGCAGTTGGGCAACGCCATGGTGCGCGAGACCGAGCTCTTCTTCGAGGATCTCGTGCGCAAGGACAAGTCGGTGGTCACGCTGTTCACCAGCGACTCCACCTTCGTCAACGAGCGCCTCGCGCGGCACTACGGCATTCCCGACGTGACCGGCACGCAGTTCCGCAAGGTCGCCTACGCCGATGACCAGCGCCGCGGCGTGCTGGGACATGGCAGCGTGCTCGTGCAGACCTCACTCGGCAACCGCACCTCACCGGTGCTGCGCGGCAAGTGGGTCATGGAGGTGCTGCTCGGTGCACCGCCGCCACCGCCGCCGCCCAACGTGCCCGACCTCGAGCAGACCGCGGGCGCCAAGGAAGGCAAGCCGCTCACGACGCGTGAGCGCATGGAAGTGCACCGCGAGAATCCCACCTGCAAGAGCTGCCACAACTTCATCGATCCCATCGGGCTCGCGCTCGACAACTTCGATGTCACGGGCAAGCTGCGTTACCGCGAGAACGGCGCGCTGCTGGACACACGCGGCAATCTGTACGACGGCACACCGCTGGTGACGCCGACCGATCTGACGACGGCGTTGCTCAAGCGGCCGGTGCCGCTGATGCGCAACTTCACGGAGAACCTCATGGCGTATGCGCTGGGACGCCGTGTGGAGGACTACGACATGCCCACCGTGCGCGCCATCGTGCGCACGGCGGAGAAGCAGGACTACCGCATGTCGGCGTTCGTGATGGGCGTGGTGACCAGCAAGGCTTTCCAGACCAAGCGGGCGGACGTCGTGTCTGCCGACGCCTCCCACTGATCGATCACACGATCGACGCACCCGACCCGGAGCCTCCCGTGCAATTCCTCACGCAGAAGACCCTCGAGCGCCGCACCTTCCTGCAGGGCTTGAGTGCCACCATCGCCCTGCCATATCTCGACGCCATGTCCCCCGCCGGCCGCTTCCTCGCCGGCGCGGGCAATGCGCCCGCCACGGGGCACACGCGGCTCGTGTGCATCGAGTCGGTGCATGGCGCCGCCGGCAGCAATACCTGGGGCGCGTCCAAGTTCCTCTGGGCGCCCGAAGGAGTGGGCCGGAAGTTCGAGTTCGTGCAGGACTCTGCGCTCACGCCGCTGCAGAACTGGCGCGACTATCTCACCATCGTCAGCAACACCGACACGCAGATGGCCGAGCCGTTTGACGCGCCGGAAATCGGTGGTGATCACTTCCGCTCGAGCGCGGTATTCCTCACCCAGGCGCATCCCAAGCAGACGCAGGGCTCCGACCTCTATGTGGGCACCAGCTTCGACCAGCTGGTGGCGCGCAAGATCGGACAGGAAACGCCGCTGCCCAGCATGCAGCTCTGCATCGAGAATCTCGATCAGGCCGGCGGCTGCTACTACAACTACGCCTGCGCCTACACGGACACCATCAGCTGGGCCTCGCCCACTGAACCGCTGCCCATGATCCGCAATCCGCGGGCAGCGTTTGACCTGCTCTTTGGTGCCGGCGCCAACAACGCCGATCGCGCCGCGCGCCGCAAGGACAACGGCAGCATTCTCGACTGGGTGGTGGGCGAGATGTCCACGCTCAAGCGGCAGTTGGGTCCGGCCGATCGTCGCCGAGTCGATCAGTATCTCGAGAACGTGCGCGAGCTCGAGCGTCGCATTCAGATGGTGGAAGCCAAGAACACCAGCGGTGATGAGCGCCTGCTGCCCGAAGCGCCCACCGGTGTGCCGGATTCGTTCGAAGAGCACATGAAGCTCATGTTCGACATCCAGGTGCTGGCCTTCCAGTCGGACATGACGCGTGTGTTCTCGTTCAAGACGGGCCGCGATGCCTCGAGTCGCACCTTCCCCGAGAGCGGCACGAACAAGGGCTTCCATCCCGCGTCACACCATGGCGGTCGCGAAGCTGCCATCATGGAATTCAATCTCATCAACAAGTATCACGTGGGCATGCTGCCGTACTTCCTCGATCGCCTCAAGGCCACGCAGGACGGCGACAGCAACCTGCTGGACAACACGCTCATCGTGTACGGCTCGCCCATGGCCGACGGCAACGTGCACAATCACCGTCGCTGCCCGCTCATTCTCATGGGCGGCGCCAACGGCATGATTCCCACCAACACGCACCTCAAGGCGCCCGACGGCACCCCCATGGCCGACGTGTTCCTCTCGCTGCTGCACAAGTTCGGCGTCGAGATGCCGTCGTTTGGTGACAGCGTGGCGCCGTTTGCCCTCTACACCAACGCCTGAGGCTCGCATGAGCAGCTCCAAACGGCAGGGCACCCCGCGGCGTGGCGCCTGGCTGGCCGGCACCGCGGTGCTGGCCGCTCTGGCCACGCAGGGTGTGGCCGCACCGGCCCTGGCGCAGGACAGCAAACCGGTCGTGCGCGTGAACAACGCATCGCGGCCGGCGGCCACCGCCTTGGCCGCAGCGGCCATGCGCGGCGATCTCGCCGAAGTGCGCGCGCTGCTCGCGCGTCAGGCCGATGTGAACGCCGCCACCGGCGACGGCATGTCGGCGCTGCACTGGGCCGCCGAACGTGGGGATGCGGCCATGGTGCAGGCCCTGCTCAAGGCGGGCGCGGCGACCACGGGCAAGACCCTCAACGGCGGCTACACGCCGCTGCATGTGGCGGCCAGGGCCGGACACGGCGCGGCCGTGAAGGCGCTCCTGGCCGGCGGCGCCGACGCCAAGGCGCTCACCGCCACCGGCGCCACGGCGCTGCATCTGGCCGCGCAGGCCGGTGACGCCGTGGCCGTGACGGCATTGGCCGGCGCCAAGGCCGATGTGAACGCGCTCGAGACCGCATGGGGGCAGACGCCGCTCATGTTTGCCGCGGCGGCCAATCGGCCCGCAGCGGTTACGGCGCTGCTCAAGGCCGGCGCCAACCCCAAGGTCAAGACCAACACGCAGGATCTCACCGAAGAGCTCGCGCGTCAGCAGGCCGCGGCGCGCAAGCGCAACGAGGCCCTGTTCAACGCGCTGCCGCAGGCGGTCAAGGACAGCATCATCAAGGCAGCGGAGAAGGCCGCGCTCGCGGCGCCGGCTGCGGCTCCGCGAGGTGCGCCGGGTGCGGCACCTGGTGCTCCGGCGGGTGCACAGCAGGCACAACAGGCGCAGCCCCGTCAGATGGCGGGTGCGGCGGCAGGTGCTGCGGCGGCAGCCACCACGCCCGCCAAGCCTGACTCGGCCAAGAAGTTCGAGTACAAGGTGGGCCTCGCGGCGCCGCCCACCAATGCGCTCACGCCCGAGCAGGTGCAGGAGGCCATTCTCGAAGGCCGCCGCGTCTACGAGCAGGAACTCAAGGACAAGACCACCGAGCAGGTCATACCCGCCGACACCACCAACGGCTTCCAGGCGGGCTACGAAGGCACGGTGGGCAGCATCGGTGGACTCACGGCGCTGCATCATGCGGTGCGTCAGGGCAATACCGCGGCCGCCCTCGCACTCATTGACGGCGGCGCCGACATCAACGAGCAATCGGCCAGCGACAGCACCACGCCGCTGCTCATGGCCACCATCAATGGCCACTACGACCTGGCCATGCAGCTCGTCAAGCGTGGCGCCGATGTGAAGCGCGAAAGCATCCACGGCCTCACGCCGCTGTATGCCGCACTCAACATCATGTGGCATCCCAAGTCGCGCTATCCGCAGCCGCAGGCCGTGCAGAACCAGAAGACCACGCACATCGAGCTCATGGACGCCATCATCAAGGCGGGCGCCGATGTGAACGTGCGGTTGCGCAAGAACATCTGGTTCTTCGGCTTCAGCAACTGCGGCAACGCCAACTGCGGTCTCGAGATGCTCGACGGCACCACGGCCTTCTGGCGCGCGGCGTATGCGGTGGACGTCGATGCCATGAAGCTGCTCAAGGCGGCCGGCGCCAACGACACCATTCCGTCCTATCGTCCGCCGCAGCAGAACCGTCGGCGTCCCGGCGGCTTTGGTGGTCCGGTGGCCACGGCCATCGATGCCGAAGTGGATTCGGCGGCCAAGGCGGTGCCGCCCGGCATTGGCGTGTATCCCATTCACGCGGCGGCCGGTGTGGGCTACGGCAACGGTTTTGCCGGCAACGCGCATCGTCATGCGCCGGATGGCTGGATGCCGGCCATCAGGTATCTCGTCGAAGAACTCGGCCACGACGTGAACAAGCGGGACCTGGGTGGCTATACGCCGCTGCATCACGCGGCCGCGCGTGGTGACAACGAGATGATCGAGTATCTCGTGAGCAAGGGCGCCGACCCCAAGGCCGTGGCGCGGGACTTCAAGACCACGGTGGACATGGCCAATGGTCCGGTGCAGCGTCTGCGTCCCTATCCCGAGACCATTCAGCTGCTCGAGAAGATGGGCGCCAAGAACAGCCATCGCTGCGTGGGCTGCTGACGCGCTTGTCAGTCATGTGACAACGGCCCGCTCCGGAACTCTGGAGCGGGCCGTTGTTGTTTGCTGTGGTGCTTACTTCTTCTCGCCCGCCAGCAGCAGCTTGATGTGTTCGTCAGCCTGCTGAATGCCGCCCTCGTCCTTGTCCCAGCCAATGCGTCCGTCGGCGTTGCCATCCACTCCCGCCACCAGCTGACCGCACACCGACGCGAGCTGCGTGGTAAGTGTGGCGGCCGTGGCGGCGTCCTTGGCCTCACGAATGCGCTTGGCCAGCTCGATGGCCTGCTCGGCGCGCTTCATGGCCGAGCGTGCGGCGGTGGCCACGTGTTGCGCGTGTGTCTTCACGTTGGGCGATGCGCCCGGCTCCTTGGCTGCGAGCTCCACATGCTGCGCCACGCCACCGGCGGCGCGCACGAAGCCAAAGCCCTTGCCGGGACCCGTCTTCTCGAGCTTGGGGTCGAGCGCGTGCAGCACATGTCCCGCGTGCAGCTGCATGGCCGCGAGATCGGTGGGTGTGCGGGTGGCCAGTGTGGCGTGCTGCGCGGCAATCTGCGCTTCCGCAAAGGCCGTGGGCAGAAAGCCCGCCTTCTCGGGCGTGTCCACGAAGCTGGTGGTCACGTGCCCGATGTGTGTGCCCACCATGCCGGCGGGCAGCGCGCTGGCGGCCACGAAGCCGGGCACCCGCACCCGCTTCTCGATGAAGGCCATGATGCGGTTGATGATCAGGGCGGATATCACGTAGAGCACGGTCACGCCCAGGTAGATCTCGATCGGACGCGCCGTTTCCTCGCCGGCCTGCAGGGCGAACTCGATTCCGAGCGCCAGCTCTCCCGCGAGGCCCTGTCGCAGGTGGAGATCCTCAACCAGCAGATCGCCGCCCTTCGCGCCCAGATCTCCTCCCTCGAGCAGGCCCTCGACGCCTCCGAGGCGCGCGATCAGGAATCCCAGGCGCAGATCGCCGACCTCGGCCGCCGGACCGCCGAAAACACCGCGCAGACACGCCCCACCCGGGCC
>JACVCT010000124.1 GCA_016741895.1 Gemmatimonadaceae bacterium
ATGGCGCCGAGGGCCGCGCTGGGGGTGTGGAACGCCCACACGACGCGGGTGGGCTAGCGTCCGGTGCCGACGGGGCTCGAAGGGCCGCAGCACAGTCATGTGCGAACGCTGGGACACGAGTTCGGCGCCACCACGGGACGCCCGCGTCGCTGCGGCTGGTTCGACGGTGTGGTGGTGCGCTACGCCGCGCGTGTGAACGGGCTCACCGGGCTCGCCATCACCAAGCTGGATGTGCTGGATACACTCGAGCAGCTTGCCGTCTGCACCGGCTATCGGGTGGGCGACGAGGTGTACACGGAGTTTCCGGCTGACCTGGCGCTGCTGGAGAAGGCGGAACCGGTGTACGAGTGGTTCCCCGGCTGGCAGCAGTCCACGCAGGATGTGCGGAAGCTCGAAGACCTGCCGCCGAATGCGCGCGCCTATCTCGACCGGCTGGAGGCGTTGTGCGAAACGCCCATTGCCTTTGTAAGCGTGGGGACGCGGCGCGACCAGATCATTTCGCTCAAGGCCTGACGCCGGCGTGTCGCACGAGGTCGCGGTGCAGGAGCACGCGGGACTGGTGGATGTGGCGGTGGTGGGCGCCGGTCCCTGCGGGCTGGCGGCGGCCATCGCTGCGCGGCGCGCCGGGCTGTCCGCGGTGCTCTTCGATCGCGGCTGCCTGGTGAGCGGCATTGCCGGCTACCCGACCTACATGACGTTCTTCTCCACCGCCGAGCGTCTGGAGATTGGTGGGGTGCCCTTTGTGGTGGCCAGCGACAAGCCCACCCGGCGCGACGCGCTGGCGTATTACCGCGCGGTGGCCACGTTGTACGACCTCGATGTGCGGCAGTATGAAACCGTGGAATCGCTGCGTGCGGTGCGGGTCGATCCGCGACCCGGCCAGGTGGAGCCGGTGCGCGCCGCGCGCTGGCTGATTGCCTCCCGCACGCGGCATGGCGTGGCCCGCGAAACGGCGGCGCATGCCGTGGTCATGGCCACGGGCTACTTTGGCCGGCCCAACCGCCTTGGTGTGCCCGGTGAGGACCTGCCGCATGTGCGGCACGGCTACACCGAGGGGCACGGCGCCTGGCGTCAGGACGTGGTGGTGATTGGCGGGGCCAACAGCGCGGTGGATGCCGCGCTCGAGCTGCAGCATGCCGGCGCACGGGTCACGCTGGTGCACTTTGCCGAGTCGGTGGATGCCAACGTGAAGCCCTGGGTGCGGCCGCACATCGAGGGCCGACTGCGCGATGGCAGCATTGCCGCGCGATTCGGGACACGCGTGCAGCGCATTGGTCCTGGTGTGGTGGAACTGGCCACGCCCCAGGGGCCGGAGACGCTGCCGGCCGATCAGGTGTACGTGATGACCGGCTACCTGCCGGAGACCGGTCTGCTGGCCTCGGTGGGTGTGCCCGTTGATCCGGAGAGCGGCATTCCGTCGCACGATCCGCTCACGATGGCGACACCCGTTCCGGGTGTCTACCTTGCAGGAGTGATTGCCTCGGGCAACCAGGCGAACCGCATTTTCATCGAGAATGGCCGCGATCATGGTGACGCGATTGTCGCGCACCTGACCCGCTGACCCGCTGTTCTCTTTCCGCAGTCCGTACCCCGTTCCCGACTCCCCATGTCCGGCTTTCCCGATGTGATGGACAAGCTCGTGTCGCTGTGCAAGCGACGTGGCTTCATCTTCCAGTCGTCCGAGATCTATGGCGGCACGGGCTCAGTCTGGGACTACGGGCCGTTGGGTGTGGAGCTCAAGAAGAACATCAAGGATCGCTGGTGGCACGCGATGGTGCGCTCGCGCGATGACATCGAGGGGCTCGACGCGGCCATCCTCATGCATCCGCGCACCTGGGAGGCCAGCGGCCACGTGGCCGGCTTCGTGGACCCGCTGGTGGACTGCAAGACCTGCAAGGGCCGCTTCCGCGCCGACAAGCTGGAAGACGCGCGCTGCCCGCAGAAGCCGAGCAAGCAGCCGGGCCAGCACGAGGCCTGCGCGCTGACGGAAGCGCGGCAGTTCAACCTGATGTTCAAGACGCACATGGGCGCGCTCGAGGAAAGCGCGAGCATCGTGTATCTGCGCCCGGAAACGGCGCAGGGCATCTTCGTGAACTTCCTCAACGTGCAGCAGTCGATGCGCCAGAAGGTGCCCTTCGGCATCGCGCAGATCGGCAAGGCGTTCCGCAACGAGATCACGCCCGGCAACTTCATTTTCCGCACGCGTGAGTTCGAGCAGATGGAGATGCAGTTCTTCGTCGAGCCGGGCACGGACATGGAGTGGTTCGAGACCTGGAAGGCGCTGCGCATGCAGTGGCATCTCGATCTCGGGCTCTCGGCGGACCGTCTGCGTTTCCATCAGCATGGCGCGAACGAACTGGCGCACTACGCCCGCGCGGCGTTCGACGTGACCTTCGATTTCGGCGGCACGCTGGGCTACCAGGAAATCGAGGGCGTGCACAACCGCAGCGACTTCGACCTCACGCAGCACCAGCAGTACTCGAACAAGAAGCTCGAGTACTTCGACCAGGTGAACAACAAGCGCTACGTGCCCTACGTCATCGAGACGTCGGTGGGCGCGGATCGTGTCACGCTGGCCGCACTGGTGAACGCCTACCGCGAAGAGGCGGTGGAAGGCGAGGCGGAAGGCCGCGTGGTGCTGGGGCTGCACCCGAGCATCGCGCCCATCAAGGCGGCGGTATTCCCGCTCACCAAGAAGGACGGCCAGCCCGAGATGGCGCGCAAGATCGTGGACGACCTCCGCGGTGCGTTCCCGGTGGACTACGACGAGACGGGCTCGATCGGCAAGCGTTACCGTCGTCAGGACGAGGTTGGCACGCCGTTCTGCATCACCGTCGATGGGCAGAGCACGGGTGACCAGACGGTCACGGTGCGCGATCGCGACTCCCTGGCGCAGGACCGGGTGGACGTGTCGCAGCTCAAGGGCTACCTCGCGGGCAAGCTGGTCGGCTGACGGGTCGCGGCGCTGGCCACGGTGTTCGCGGGCGGCGCCATGAACAGCTCACGCAGAGGGATGGAGGGCGCAGAGAGCGCAGAGGAAGGCACCAGGATCCCCTCTGCGCACTCTGCGCCCTCCATTTCTCTGCGTGAGCTGTTTGTGATTCATTCGTCCGGACGATAGTTGTTGACTATGCGCGTCACACCATCGACGAGTCGATATTGCCCAAAGGTGATCAGAAGTCCGACCGGTCGATTCATGAGGCGCAAATAGGTGAGCAGCTGCTTCTCTTAGACGGCGGAGAGACGATCGGTGCACTTGAGCTCCACTGGAAGCGCACCCTCCACCAACAGGTCGAGTCGGAACGCTCGCTCGATCTGCAGGCCCTTGTAGTTGAGTGCAACGGGAACCTGCCGCTTGAACTCCAGCCCTCGGAGTCTGAGCTCGAGGCACAGCAACTCCTCATACACCGACTCCAGCAGCCCCGGCCCGAGTGCCCGGTGAATGTCGATGGCGGCGCCAATGACCTGGCCGCTCAGGGTGTCGAGCGAATCCATGGCTCATCATGCGCCGGGTCGTCACGGGGCTGTCAGCGTCACACCGCACTGCCGCCCGGCCTGACGTGAGCCGCGTGAATGTGATGACGAACGGGCGCCGAGTTGCCGAGCAGGGCGCGGGTCTGCATCGTAGACGGGATCGTGGTGGTCCTTCCCTCTCCCTGCCTGCTGATGTCCATGCGTTCCCTCACCTGGCTGGCGCTGCCGGCGCTGACGCTGCTGCAGCCTCCGGCGACACGTCCTGCCGCGAGGCCGGTCTCCTCACCCGCCTCGGCGCGCTCCTCTCTCGCACCGGTTACGCTCGACAGCGCGTTCCTGTCGGCCTTCCGCTGGCGCAACATCGGCCCTGATCGCGGCGGACGCTCGATTGCCGCAAGCGGCGTGAAGGGGCGAAAGCAGGAAGCCTACTTCGGCGCCACCGGTGGTGGCCTGTGGAAGACCACCAACGGCGGCGAGACCTGGACGCCCGTCACCGACGGGCAGATCACCAGTGCGTCGGTGGGCGCGGTGGCCGTGAGCGAGTCGAATCCCGACATCGTCTACATCGGCATGGGCGAAAGCGCCATTCGCGGCAACATCATGCCGGGTGATGGCATCTACAAGAGCACGGACGCCGGCAAGACCTGGAAGCATGTGGGCTTCCGCACGGTGGATGCGATCTCCAAGATCCGCATCCATCCGAGCAATCCCGACATCGTGTACGCGGCGGTGTTCGGCAAGTACAGCGCCAACAGCGAAGAGCGCGGCGTGTACAAGAGCACCGATGGTGGAGCCACGTGGAAGCGCGTGCTGTTCCGCGATGCGAAGAGTGGCGCGGTGGACATTGCGCTCGACCGCACGAATCCGCAGGTGCTGTATGCGGCGATCTGGGAAGCGTACCGCAAGGAGTACCAGATGTCGTCGGGTGGTCCGGGCTCGGGACTGTTCAAGAGCACCGACGGCGGCGAGACCTGGACGGAAATCACGCGCGCCAAGGGTCTGCCGGCCGGATTGGTGGGCAAGATCGGTGTGGCGCTCACGGCGGCCAATCCGAATCGCGTCTACGCGCTGATCGAGAACGAAAATGGCGGTCTGTTCCGCAGCGATGATGCCGGCGCCTCGTGGACGCTCGTGAACAGCGACCGCAACATCCGCCAGCGCGCATTCTACTACACACACCTGTTTGCCGATCACAAGAACGCCGATCGGGTGTACATCCAGAACGTGTCCTTCTTCCGTTCCGACGATGCCGGCAAGACGCTCACGAGCATCGGCCAGGGCAGTCACGGCGACTGGCACGATCTCTGGGTGGATCCGGATGATCCGGAGCATCTGGTGGCGGGCAACGACGGTGGCGGCACGGTGACCTTCAACGGTGGGCGCGCCTACACGGCGCAGGACTTCCCCACTGAGCAGTGGTATCACGTGATCACCACGAAGCACGTGCCGTTCCATGTCTGCGGCTCGCAGCAGGACAACAGCACGCTGTGCACGCCGATGAACTGGAATCTGGGCCGGCAGAATGCCGCGCCGGGTCAGGAGGCGCAGGGTGGCATGGCCGTTTCGTATCAGGTGGGCGGCGGCGAGCCCGGATACATCGCGCCTGATCCGCTGGATCTGGATGTGTTCTACGCCGGCACCAACAACGGCGGCTACGTGGACAAGTTCAACAAGCGCACCGGGCTCTCGCGCGAGGTGAATCCGTATCCCTGGTTCTACTCGGGCGAACCGTCCAAGGAAATCAAGGAACGCTGGCAGTGGACCTTCCCCATCCTGTTCTCACAGGTGGACCCCAAGCTGCTGTTCGTGTCCTCGCAGCGCCTCTGGGCCACCCGCGACGGCGGTCGCACGTGGATGAACCTGAGCGGTGACCTCACACGCCACGCACCGGAAACGCAGGAGAAGTCGGGCGGCCCCATTACGGGTGACATGAACGGCCCCGAGGTGTACGGCACGATCTTCTCGGTGGGACCGAGCAAGAAGGACGTGAACACCATCTTCACCGGCTCCGACGATGGCCTGGTGTTCGTCACGCGGGACTTCGGCAAGACCTGGACGAACATCACGCCCAAGGACATGCCCGAGTTCGGTCGCGTGTCGCAGCTCGATGCCTCGTCGCATGATGCGGGCACGGTGTACATGTCGGTGCGTCGCCCGCTGCTGGATGACCGCAAGCCGTACATCTTCAAGACCAACGACTACGGCCGCACCTGGACAAAGATCGTGAATGGTCTGGGCGCGGAGGACTATGTGCACGCGGTGCGCGAAGATCCGACGCGCCGCGGGCTGCTGTATGCCGCCACGCAGCACGGCGTCTACATCTCCTACGACGACGGCGCCAACTGGCAGAGTCTCAAGCTCAACCTGCCCGACGTGCCGGTGGCTGACCTCATCGTGGAGCGCGACGAACTGGTCATCGGCACACACGGACGCGGCTTCTGGGTGATGGACAACATCGCGCCGCTGCGTCAGGCGACGCCGGCGGTGCAGGCGGCGTCGCGTCATCTCTTTGCGCCGGCGGTTGGCCTGCGTTCCTCGCCCGGCGTCACGCTGTCGTGGCGCTTTGCCACGCGCCCCGTGCGTGGCACCCTGGCCATTCTCGATTCGGCGGGCAGTGTGGTGCGCGAGTTCACCGGTGACACGGCCATGCAGGCTGCGGCGGGCGGTGGTGGACGGCGTCGCGGCACCTCCAGCACGTTCCCGCTGGCGGCCGGACTCACGCGCTTCACCTTCGACTTGCGTTCGACGGGTATCGAGAGCTTCCCGGGCATGATTCTCTGGGGCGCCGGCACGGCGGGGCCGGCGTTGCCGCCGGGTCGCTACACGGTGCGTCTCACGGCTGATGGTGAGGAGCTCAAGGCGCCGCTGCGCATTCAGCGCAGCCCGCTCATTCCCGATGTCACGGACGCCGACCTGCGCCGGCAGTATGCCTTCGGCAAGCAGGTGCGCGACAAGACCAACGAGGCCCAGCGTGCCGTCATCGAGATCCGGCGCGTGAAGGCGCAGCTCGATGATCGCTACAAGCGCGCCAACGACGAGGCCACGCTCAGGGCGAAGGGCGAGACCCTGCGCAAGAACGCGTCGGCGGTGGAGGAGAACGTGTACCAGGTGCGGAATCAGAGTGGGCAGGATCCGCTCAACTTCCCCATCAAGGTCAACAATCGCCTCGCCAACCTGCTGGCCATGTCGGAGCGCGGTGACGGCCCGCCGGGCACCTACATGCCGGAGATCCTCAGCATTCTCAGCAAGGAGCTGGCAGGGTATCAGGCCACGCTGGACCGCGTCTGGAAGACGGACCTGCCGGCTGTGAATGCGGAGCTGGCGCGGCTCAAGCTGCCGCCGGTGGATCCCAAGTGCAGCGTGGTGACGGGCTGCAGCGCCACGCCCTGATTCCCACCGTGCCGTAACAACGGGTCGCGTTACCGGGCCTGCGTCGGGTTGGTCGGGCCCCCTTAGATTGGGGGCATGACCAACCCGACTCGTCTTGTGGCCCTGGTGACCGGGGCATCCCGCGGCATTGGCCAGGCCATCGCCCAGCGCCTGGCCCCCACCCACGACCTGATCCTGGCAGCGCGCGATGCGAGGCGCCTGGAGCAGGTGGCGGCGGCCTGTCGCGCCGCCGGCGCCTCGGTGGACACGGTGTCCGTCGATCTCACAAAGCCGGCATCCATTGCTGCAGCTTTCGATGGTCGCAGTGTCGATGTGCTGGTGAACAACGCCGGCGTGGCGCATCTCAAGCCCTTCCTCGAACTGTCGGCCGAGGAGTGGCATCATCAGGTGGACGTCAACGTGAACGCGCTGTTCCACGTGACGCGCGCCCTGTTGCCGGGCATGGTGCAGCGTGGTCGTGGGCATGTGTGCATCATCGGCAGCACGGCGGGGCGCAACACTTTTGTGGGTGGCACCTGCTACGTGGGCACGAAACACTTCGTGATGGGCTTCGCGGAGTCACTGATGCTGGAGGTGCGTGATGCCGGTGTTGGCGTGTCCGTCATCACGCCGGGTTCGGTGGCCACGGAGCTTTTCCCGCCCGGCACCAATACCACGTGGATGCTCGAGCCGGGGGATGTGGCCGAGGCTGTGCATTTCGCCGTGACCACGCCGCCCGCGGTGCTCGTGCATCGTCTCGAGGTGCGGCCGCTCTCACCCAAGCGCCCACGTCGTGCGCCGTAACGCGGGGCACGCGCATGCATGAGGCGCGTGAGCTGCTGGCGGTGCGTGAGGTGGCGCATGCCTTTTTGCTGGCGGAGCAGCCGGGCGATTTGCAGCAGTTCGCCCTTGATCGTGTGACGCCGCTGCTGGGCGCGCAGTTTTCGCTCGTCATGCAGCTGAGCAGCGACGGCGAACTGCTGCGGCCGGTGGCGCAGCACGAATGGCCCGCGCCGTATCGCGCGTGGATTGGGGCGCTGCGCGTGCGCGTGGGCGACGGGCCCAGTGGCATCGCGGTGGCGGAACGTCGGCTGGTGGAGGTCGTGGACCTCTTCGCGCAACCGGAGCTCGAAACCTGGCACGAGGTGGCGCGTGAGTTGGGTTTCCGCTCCATTCTCGCGGCGCCCCTGGAGACGGCGGATGGTCCGATCGGAGCGGTGGCCTTCTACTTCGCCGATCCCACGCAGCTGAGTGAGGACCAGCGCACGCTGGTGCGTCTGGTGGCCGACCAGCTGGCGGCCGTGACCGACAAGGTGCGTCGTGTCGATGCGCTGCGCCGCGCCAACGCGGCCCTCGCCGATGCCAACGCGCAGTTGGAGGAGCAGGCCCGCGAATGGAGTCAGCGGGCCCGGCAGCGCGCACGACAGGAGCAGGCCATGGTGGAGGCGCTGCAGCGCCTGACCGGACCGATGGACCCACGCGACGTGCAGGATCGCCTGAGGGCCGTGCGTACGCTGGCCGAGCATGCGGCGCGCCTGCTGGCTCTGCCTGGCCCGGCGACGCCACTGCGGGCCGATGAGGTGGACCCTCGGACGCCACTGCGCACGGCGCTGGAGCGCTGGCGTGTACGGGCGCCCATGCTGCCCATGCATCTGGTGGAGCCGACTGTCCTGCTGCCGACCATGGTCACCGACGCCGCGCTGCTCACCGAGGCGCTCGAGCTCACCCTTGGGCTGGCGGCCTGCGGTGCCTGTACGGCGGATGGCGAAGTCCTGTTGGCCATCCGGGTCGAACGCGGCTTCCTGGCGCTTTCGGTGGCGTGGCGCGGACAACCAGTGCTGGAACCCGTTCCGGCGACGGAAACCGGGCACGTTGCATGGTCCGGTCCGGAACACCCGAATCGCGCCGCATCCGGCCAACTTCCACCGGATTCCCCGCGTATACTTCAGGTGCGGCCGGAGGCCCTCGAGTGGGCCGCCGGCAGCCCGTATGCCACCGTGAAACAGGCGGTGGCGACGATCGATCTGCCACTGGTTCGCGCCATGGTGCAGCGATTGGGCGGCGACCTGCGGCTCGATGCCGAGGCCGGGCCCGACGCCGGATCACAGGAGATTCGCCTCGTGTTCCCCATCACCGCGTGAACTGCAGCCCCCTATCGCATGTCTTGGTCACATCAGCAGTCGTCGCGTCAGTTGCAGGAGACCTTCACCGCCGTGTCGGTGGCCGAGGTGCTGCAGCAGGCCGTGCAGTTCTTCGCGCGGCAGAGTGGCATCTACAGCGCCTTCCCCGAGAAGCGGGGGCCGGGCCACGTGGTGCTGCGTGGTCAGGGCGGTGAGGAACTGGTCATCGCGGCGCGCGAAACCCCGCAGGGCACGGCCGTGTCGGGTTCGAGTTATCTCTTCGATCAGCAGGTGGCGCGATTCCTCGCTTCATTGCCGCCGGTGAGCGCAATGCAGACGACCGCCGCCGCGGCGCTCCCGGATTCCGTCGAGGCCGGCGCATGAGTGCGTCGTCTTCCTCCGGCGCTTCGGTGAGCGCGCGACCCGCCCAGCAGGGGGCGGCGCAGTTCGTCAATGCGCTGCGTGTGCGTCCCGGTGTGCTGGAAGCGGTGCCAATGAGTGCGGCCCGCTGGATGCTGCGCGTGCAGGCCGCCGAGGCCTTTGATGCCGTGCGTGTGGCCTGCGAACCGACCACGCGGGTGGTCGACGTGAAGGCCCTGGCCATGCAGGCGCTGCTGCCCGATGTGGCGCAGCACGACAGCTATCTGGTCAAGCTGCACGGCGCGGAAATCCCGAATGAGTCGCTGACGCTGGAGCAGGTGGGCGCACGCGATGCGTCCACCCTGTTTCTCACGTCGCGTCGTCGGCGCCCGCTGCGGTGACGGCGGGGGTGAGCGCAGAGGCGGCGACGCCGTCGTCGCCGGACACCGCGCGCCTCATCGAGGCTGTCCGCCAGCTGCGCGCGCAGATCGCCCGTCGTGTCGTGGGGCAGGACGCGGTGGTGGAAGAGATCCTCATGGCGCTGGTGGCGGGTGGGCACGCCTTGCTGGTGGGTGTGCCGGGGCTCGCGAAGACGCTGATGATCCGCTCGGTGGCGGATGCGATGCAACTGGTGTTCCGTCGCATTCAATTCACACCGGACCTCGTGCCCAGTGACATCACCGGCACCGAGATTCTGGAAGAGAGTGCCAGCGGACATCGGGCTTTTCGCTTCGTGCAGGGCCCGGTGTTCGCCAACATCGTGCTCGCCGACGAGATCAACCGGGCGCCGCCACGCACACAGGCTGCGCTGCTCGAAGCCATGCAGGAACACAGCGTGACGGCGGCCGGACAGACGATGCGTCTGCCGGAGCCGTTCTTCGTGCTGGCCACACAGAATCCCATCGAGCAGGAGGGCACGTATCCGCTGCCCGAGGCGCAGCTCGACCGCTTCCTGTTCGACATTCGGGTGGGCTATCCCAACGAAGCCGACGAGGTGTCGATTCTGCGAGCCACCACGGGCACGGCCACCGGCGCCATCACGCCGGTATTCACCGGTGAGGATGCGCTGGCGTTGCAACGGGCCGTGCGTGCGCTGCCCTGCAGCGAGTTGCTACTGCAGTACGCCGCGCGGCTGGTGCGCGCCTCGCGTCCGCAGGACGGGCAGGGGCCCGCGCTGGTGCGGCAGTACGTGCGTTGGGGCGCCGGTCCCCGAGCGGGACAGGCGCTCATCCTCGGTGCCAAGGCCTCGGCCCTGCTGGCGGGGCGCGGCGCCGTGTCGCCGGCCGATATCCGCCGCGTGGCGATGCCCGTACTGCGTCATCGCATTCTCACCAACTTTGCCGCCGAGGCCGACGGGGTGTCGTCCGAACCCATTGTGGAAGCCTTGCTGGCGCACGTGGCACCGCCCAGCAGCGGCCTTGGCGGCTGACGGCGGGGCGCCTGTTGCGCCCGCGCACACGTGACGTGGCCACGGTGCTCGCATGACACCTGAACTCTCCGCCTACGGACCGCTGCTGGATGCCCTGCGCGGTGTGCGCTGGCCGGCGCGTCGCGCGGTCGGCGCCGCGCCGCCGGGTGGACATCGGTCCACGCAGCGCGGCACGGCGGGGGAGTTCACGGGGGATCGGGGCTCTCGTCAGGGCGCCGAGCCGCGCACGCTCGCCCGGTAGCTTCTGTCGCGCAGCGCTCGGGCTTTTGTGAAGGTGAGCGAGGATCGAGCCTTGCTCAGCACCTGGCTGCTGCTCGATGCCAGCGCGCGCATGGCCTTCCCGGCGCATGGACGAACGCGCAGCAAGTGGGACATGGCCTGTCAGCTGGCCATGGGTCTGGTGGCGGTGGCGCACGCAGCCGCTGATCCGGTGGGCGTGCTGGTGGGTACGGCCGCGGGACCGATTCGCCTCACGCCGCGCACGCGCCGTGGCACAGTGGCCGATGTGGCCCGTACGCTGGCAAGTGTGGGGGCCTGTGGCGGCGATCCGCCGCTCGCGCCGCTGCTTGCCACGCTGCCGTCACGCTCGCGCGTGGTGGTGGCGGGTGATTGGCTGGGCGATTTCGATGCGCTGTTCAGGACCCCCCCG
>JACVCT010000125.1 GCA_016741895.1 Gemmatimonadaceae bacterium
CAACATCTCACCCGGATGCGTGGGCGGTCGATGCGTGGGGAGGCGGCGCTGGACGAGCGGCGCGCTTTTGTGCGCCTTAGTGATAGTCCGTGACTTCGACGTCGTCGGCATAGCCATCCTCCCACCGGAAACAGATCCGGTACTGATCGTTTATCCGAATACTGTGCTGACCAATCCGTGTCCCACGCAACGCTTCCAGACGATTGCCCGGCGGTATGGCAAGTTCTCGGAGATCGCGCACCCGGTTGAGTTGCGTCAGCTTTCGCATGACCACCGGCCACAGACTGCTGGGACACGCCTTTCGGGCGCGGCGGCTGTCCACGCCATTGAAGAGGTCCTCGGTGGCGAGATCGGCGAAGGTGCGTATCACAGTATGTATTATAACGGCGTCTGTGATAGTTGGCAGTCCCAGCTACACGACATGGGACGAGACAGGTTCAGGCTAGCTGGTGTACTGTCTCGAGCAACAAATCTCCCCGTCCGTTCGGTCCACTTACTTTGGAGGTAAGATGGCAAGCATGTACCGGGAAAGTGCGACGGAACCTGCAAGTTGGTGTCGAGGCAAGGATCGTCGACTCTGGAAGTGGAACTATGCGGGTGAGATCGATACGGTGGCCGCTGTTGGTTGTACTTTTTATCTTTGCGGCTTGCCGAGACGCAACCACCGGTGTGGCGGGAACCTTTACCGTCACGGGCAACGTGTCCAACACCGCAGGATTGGCGGTGGCGGACGTGCCGGTCGAGGTCAGGCTGATCCACCCAACCTGCGAATCTGATGGCACTGCCCAGGCAGGCAGCACGAAGACGTCCACCGACGGGGTCTACACGCTGCAGTTCAAGGAGATGTTCGACGGCTGCGTGCGACTCATCGCCAGGCCGCCCGGTGGCACGCCGGTTGTGGTAGAGCGCACCAAGGTGGATGTGCGGCCAAACCGGGACTATCTGATCATCAACGCGGTGCTGCCCTCGCAGGATGCTGAAATAGCTCGCGTCATCTCTGGTGTGACGCCAGCGTTGTTGTATGCTGGCACGACTTCAGTCAGGGGCGAGCGATGCGAGGCGCTCTACAACCCGACGGGTCGCCTGTCGATTCCGCCCGAGCAGTAGCTGCGCGCGCTGCTGCTGCAGCTCCTCTATTCGATTAGGAGCGAACGGCAGCTCGTCTGGCAGCTCGGGTACAATCTGCTCTACTGCTGGTTTGTCGGTCTTGATCTCGAGGTGGCGGCGTGGTACGCCACAACGTTTACCAAGCATCGGCAGCGGCTGCTTGAAGGGGACATCGCGGCGCAGTGCCTCGCGCGTACCGTGGCGACGGCGGAGCGGGCGCGCCTGCTCTCGCCGAACACTTCTCGGTCGATGGGACGCCGCTCTGGGCCTGGGCGAGTCAACGAGTGTACGACCGAAGGACGATGACTCGGATTGACCGGTAGATCCGGGCAATGACGGCGTGAGTGTTCATGGCGAGAAGCGGCGCAACACGACCCGTCAGTCCGTGATGGATCCAGAGGCGCCCAGGGCCCGCAAATCGTTCAACGTCGCGTCGATCCTCGCGTACTAGGCGAGCGCGCTGGTCGACAATCGCCACGGTTTGGTGGTGAGCACCGTGGTGTGCAGTCTGAATGGGCGAGCCGAAGTGGACGATGCGCTGAGTCTCCTGCGAGGCATTGCCGGCCTCGCGCTGCGCGCGACCGTGGGCGCCGACAAGGGCTACGGTACGCGGGACTTCGTGGAGGGCGCCTGCGCAGCCGACTTCACGCCGCACGTGGCGGAGAGGGCGAAGGGCAGCGCCATCGATGGGCGCACCACGCGCCAAGAGGTCTACGCGATCGGCCAACGCGCGCGCAAAATAATCGAGGAGGTGTTCGGCTGGCCAAGAAACCTCGCCGGACTGCGGAAAGTGAAGCATCGGGGCACCACACGAGTCGATTGGCTCGTCACCGTCGCGTGCGCCGCGTACAACCTGATGCGCTTGCGGCGCCTCATACCGGCCTGCCCCCAGGCCGAAG
The DNA here is from genome assembly GCA_016741895.1 of Gemmatimonadaceae bacterium. Lineage (GTDB taxonomy): Bacteria > Gemmatimonadota > Gemmatimonadetes > Gemmatimonadales > Gemmatimonadaceae > Gemmatimonas. The sequence goes on from JACVCT010000125.1 coordinate 2,007, forward strand.
GCAGCTTCACGCGCCACGGCAATAGCGCGGACGCCGCCCAAGGGAAGCCGCGAGGCCTTCAGAACCGGCCGTGTTCGACGCCAATCAGCGCCAAATCTCCGCCGCAGCACGGATCCGCTCGTCAAGCTGCGGCTTTCTCAGCGTTCTGCCAAGTAAAGAGCGACTTTGTATCGCCGAACCCGCGGATGGGCTCGGCTCGTAGACTTCATTCTCCGCAAACAATGACTTCTGGGCAATAGTCAATAGGGTGTTTGACCTATTGCAAGATTGGGAAAAATTCACAAAGTTGACTTCGGCTTTGATGTGGCTGAGTGAGGACGAATTGCACAAGTCTCTCGCGTGAGGAGTGTTGCTCGGCGGGTAGCGTCATCTCGGAGGGCGCGAGAGGAAGATGTGTAGACCGAAGGTGAGTTGGAAAGCTTCGCCTTCCCATCGGTCAGGGTCTTTCGAGAATTCGATCGTCGTATCGCCACCACTTCAGCGCTTGCGCAGTGTTCGGAATGCTGAACATCCCGGCTTGCGCCGACGAATCGGCTTACGGCCAGTGACCGTAAGCAAGCTATTCACTCTCTTGATGGAGCGGGCGCATGAGAAGTTACGTCAAAGCGTCAACGGTATTGAGCCTTTCACTCTTGGCCGCAGCTTGTGAGCCTAGTCGCAGCACTGCTGCCGACTCGATGGACGAACCCGCGAGGTCGATGTCAGGGGCGAAGAATCAGCCAGTGTTGCGCACTCTCCGGGAAGACTTTCAAGAGATTGCGGCACGTGACCACTCGTTCGGCGGCTTTTGGGTGGATGAGAACGGCCAATTGGTCGTCGCCACCAAGACGGGCGAAGTTAGCCGAGAAACCGAAGAGTTAGTCCACGGTTGGCTACGCCGCAATTCACGTGCCGACCTCCTCCCACGGCGCATTGAGGCGTTCAAAGTCATGTACGACTACGCTGAGCTGATGGGGTACTACGAGAAGATTCGCAGCTCCGTCGCTTCGCATCGCGATGTCGCAGGTATTGGCATCGACGAGCGAACCAACTCCGTACTGGTGAACGTTCGAACAGAGGTCGGCAAGTCGTGGGTAGAGAGTCAACTGGCAGCCCAGAAGATAGGGGCGCGTGAAGCCAAAGTTGCGCTCGAGACCAACGGATATGACGTCCAAGCGGGTCTTCAGTCGACCTTTGCTACCTTGCGAGGAGGAATTCAAGTTACCAACAGCATCGTTGGCGATTGCTCGATCGGATTCCTTGGCCATATGACCATTGGGCCGAACGATCCCTATCCGGACATGAGTCGACCCGTAGTGACGACTGCTGCACACTGCACGCAGAGCCAGATCTCCTTGGTTGGCGAGACATTCGGTCAGCCATCATCAGCAAGACCGATCGGGAACGTCTCTCGAATTGCACAGGTCTATACATCGTGCGGGGGCGGGTACGTTTGGTGTCGTTACGCTGACGTCGCCTTGATTGCCGTTCGGGACACCATTCCAATCGGATGGGCGACGGCCGCGATTTCGACTGCCACCACACCACCGGCGAATCCTTCCTACCTAGGATGGCGAGCATATGCAGGAAGTGGCGTTACCGGCGCGGTCTTGGGAGAGACCATTACTCGGGTTGGGCGTACGAGAGGTCAGACGACCGGCACCGTAGTTGTAAGCTGTCAGGATCGACAGTCCACCCTGCTTCCGGGAATGTGGACCCTTTGCGCGATGAACGCGACGGCAACCACTGAAGGAGGCGATAGTGGTGGCACTGTGTATATTCCAAGCACGGTAGGTCAGCCCACTACACCGCGCGCCGTTGGCACCCTCTTTCAAGGTGGGGTTGGCAGCACATGGTTCAGCAGCGCGGGATTTGTGAACCTGGCTCTTGGGAACGACGTGTATTTCGTTTGGTAGTCTGGTGTAACCGCAGCCTCAACAACAACCGCGGAGTACGAGTCATGATCAAGAGCACTTCCTTTCACGCGACCATAGCGGTCCCATTCGTGCTGATTGGCGGCCTTCTTGCTGGCTGCGGCGGATCGTCGACCGACCCAACGACCGACCCACGGGTTGCGATCTCCGCCAGCGAGGAAGTGGTGCTCGGCGCAGGTCCGATCAACGTCACCTTCAGCAATCTGCAGGACTCAGAGATCCTTCTCGGTCATTGCCCGCAGACGCTGGAGCGTCAGGAACGGTCGACGTGGGTGGTTGCAAGCACAGACTTTTCGTGCGACGCCGTCCTCAACCGACTGGCTCCTGGTGAGCGCCTCGTGGTCGCCGTTGATTTTCCCTTGGTTGAGCGGGGGGTCTATCGACTGCGTTTCGATGTTCGCGATACCGCTCGAACGCTGCTTCCCGCGGTCGATCGTGTAAGCAATGCGTTCAACGTGAGGTGAACGGTCCTCTCTTGGGGGGCCCCCGAGCCGTTTATTGAACAGCGGTTGGGGCAGTACCGCCGGCCGGCCGGGTGTGGTACCTTCTACAGGTCCCGGGTCCCGGAGGGCGTCAGCCCGCCAACTCCGTCAGGACCCCGCAGGTAGCAGCGGTACGTGGATCCTGTCGTCGCTTCGTCAGGCCCGGGGCACTGCGCGCAGCCTTTTCACTCTCCCGAGTGATGGGCTGCGCGCTTTTTCTTTCCCCACCGTTTTCGCTGTAGATTCCGGTATGTCGCTCGCCCTCGCCCGGAAATACCGCCCGCGCAACTTCGCCACCGTCGCGGTGCAGAATCACGTGGCCAATACGCTCAAGGGCGCCATTGCCCGCGGACGCGTGGCGCACGGCTATCTGCTCTGCGGTCCCCGCGGCACGGGCAAGACGACGCTGGCCCGTGTGCTGGCCATGGCGCTCAACTGCGAGCGCCGCGGCGACCCGGCCCTGGCCGGCGAACCCTGCGGGCAGTGCGGCAGCTGCCAGAAGATCTGGAGCGGCTCGGCCTCGCTCGACGTGGTGGAAATCGACGCTGCCTCCAACCGCGGCGTGGACGACGCCCGCGATCTGCGGGAGCGCGCCATGTATGCGCCCTCCGGCGAGGACCGCTACAAGGTCTACATCGTGGACGAGGCGCACATGCTCACGCGCGAGGCCTGGAACGCGCTGCTCAAGGTGCTCGAGGAGCCGCCGCCACGCGTGGTGTTCGTCTTTGCCACCACCGAGCCGCAGAAAATCGCCCAGGCCGCCGCGCCGGTGCTTTCGCGTCTGCAGCGCTTTGATCTCAAGCGCATCGGGCCGTCGGAAATCCGCGAGCGCCTCGCGGCCGTGCTCAGCGAAGAAGAGGTCACGTTCGAACCGGAAGCGCTGGGCATGATTGCCCGCGCCGCCGATGGCGGATTGCGTGACGCGCTCTCGCTCACCGACCAGGTGCTGTCCATTGGCGCGAGCGCCGAGGTGACGGCCGACCGCGTGCGCGAAGCGCTGGGACTCGTGCCCGACGAGGAGTTCCTCGCGCTGCTGGATCTGGTGGCCGATCGGCGCGCCGCCGATGTGTTTCCGGCCGTGCAGCGCCTGGCCGATAACGGCGTGGACTTCGTGTTGGTGCTGGCGGGCCTGGGCGACTTGCTGCGCGCACAGCTCGCGCTGGCGCTGGGCGGTGAGCTGCCCGAGTTGTCGGAGCGCCTGCGCGCCGCGCTGAGTGAGCGCAAGGGTCGCGTGGCGGGTGGCGACCTGCTGCGCATGCTGCATGCCCTGCTCGAACTCGAGCCCATGTATCGCCGCAGCGGACAGCCGCAGCTCCTGCTGGAGACGCTGCTGGTGCGCTTCGCGCTCATGGATCGCACCATCGAGCTCGAGGAGGTGCTCAAGGGCTTTGGCGGGGGCGGGCACGACGATCCGCCGCCGCGCCGCGTGGCGCATGAGCCGCGTGTGGCCTCGGCCCACGCACTGCCGCCCTCGCCGCCGCCGGCGGTGGCCGCCGCGTCGTCCGCGCATGCGATTCCCGCGCCGCCCATGCCGCAGGTGGCCATTCCGCAGGTGGCCATTCCCGGCACGGCTACGCAGCAGGTGGCGGAGGCGGCCGCGGCGGCGCAGTTGGCCCCGCCGCGCGCAGCGCCGGCTGAAGCACCGGGCGCCCCCCCGTCGGTGGAGCAGGTGCAGAAGCGTTGGAACCGCGTGGTGGAAGCCATTCAGTCGCGCGGCCGTGGCATGCTGGCGCAGGCGGTGCAGCGCATGCAGCCCGTCTCAGTGGACGGGAACGGTGTGCTGACGGTGGCGTATGAGGTCACGGACGACACGTTTGCGCAGGCCGTCGACGGCGCGCGGCACGATGTCGTGCAGGCCATGCAGGAGGTGCTGCGTGGCGTGACCGGCTTGCGTGTGCAGGCCGCGGGGGCTGCCGCCTCCGCGCAAGGCGCCGCAGGCACGAGCGCGCGCCCCACCAAGCGCCTCACCGCACACGATGTGCAGAAGCAGCGCACGTCGCATCTGGCGGCCAAGGATCCGTTGCTCGAAGCGGCGGTGCAGGCGCTCGACCTGGAACTGATGGACTAGTGCGATCAACTCGGCAGCTGTGGGCTGTGTGCTGTGCGCTCTGGGTGTGAGTGGTGCCGACCTGAACACCACTCACACCCAGAGCCCAGAGCCCACAGCGCACGGCTGCCCCCGAAGCGCTTTCAACACTTCACTACCCGCCCGATGGATTTGTTCAAGATGCTCGGCCAGTTCAAGGACATGCAGTCCCGCATGCAGGCCATGCAGGAAGAGATGTCGCAGCGCACTTTCAGCGCGCTGGCCGGTGGTGGCATGGTGTCCGCCGATGTCGATGGCAAGATGCAGCTCAAGCGCATCCAGATCGATCCGTCCATCATGAACGACAAGGAGATGGTGGAAGATCTCATTGTTGTGGCGGTGGCCGAGGCGCAGAAGAAGGCGGCCGATGCCATGCAGATGGAGCTGCAGAAGGTCACGGGCGGCATCGACTTGCCGTTCAAGCTGCCGTTCTGACCTTCGCGGTGCGCTGAGACTCCGTGTCGGTCATCGACGAACTCACGAGCGAACTGGCGCGTCTGCCCGGCATCGGGCGCAAGACGGCGCAGCGGCTCACGTATCACCTGCTGCGTCAGCCGGCGGCGCAGAGCCGCAAGCTGGCCGAGGCGCTGGTGGCCCTCACGGAGCGCGTGCGGCCCTGTGAGCGCTGCCACAACCTCACGGAGATGCCGCTCTGCGCGCTGTGCAGTGATCCGCGCCGCGATGCGTCCACGCTCTGTGTGGTGGAGGAGGCCAGCGACATCGCGTCCATCGAGCGGGCCGGCGAGTTTCGCGGGCTCTATCACGTGCTGGGCGGGCGGCTCTCCCCGCTGGACGGGGTGGGGCCCGACGACCTGACGGTGGGCTCGTTGCTGGCCCGTCTCGAGCCCGAGGGCGTGCGGGAGGTCATTCTGGCCACCAATCCGTCGCTCGAGGGTGAGGCGACGGCGCTGTACATCCAGAAACAGTTGGCGCCGCACCAGGTGCGCATCACGCGGATTGCGCGCGGGCTGCCGGTGGGCGGTGACCTCGAATACGCCGACGGCGTGACGATCGCGCAGGCCCTGGCCGCGCGGCGGGAGATGACATGAGCAAGTCCAAGACGGCCGGCTGGGTGGCGGCCGGTGTGCTGGTGGGGGTGGCGGTGGGGCTGCTGGGGTGGAGTGCCACCCAGCGCCGTCACCGTCTTGCCCTGTTTCATCCCGACAAGGTGAAGCGACTCGCGGCACTCGGTTACCTTCGGGCCCATCCGAGCGTTGATAGTGCGCGGCTCCTTCGTGATTACCTGGAGTGGGAGCCGAGCCCGCTGTTGCGGCGCCGGGCCCGCGGGGTCCTCCGGCGCACGGAACGGCTGTTACGTTCCTAGAATTGCGGTGCCGGGTTGCCAGTCCCGAGTGACGGGTTAACGTCACAGGGTCGGCACCCGGGCCGACGTCACCGGTACCCCCGTCATCATGCCCATCGGCGCTGCCACCTGGTCGTTCACCGAGGACGACTTCGGGGCCATCACGATCACGCTCCAGCGGTTTCTCTACGACGCCAAGGCGCGCTGTGCGCTGCTCGTGGATCGCAGCGGCCAACTTGTCGCCACGGTGGGCGAGCCGCCCAACTTCGACGCGACGGCCTTTGCCACGCTCACGGCGGCGGACTTCAGCGCCAACGATCAGCTGGCGCGGCTCATCGGCGAGAGCGACTTCAACGTGCTCTTCCACCAGGGCGAGCGCGAGTCGATGTATCTGGCCGACATCGCGCGGCGGGTGATTCTCGTGGTGCTCTTCGACAACCGCACCACGCTGGGTCTCGTGCGGCTGCGCATGAAGGGCGCCGTCGACGAACTGACGAAGATTTTCGAGGGAGTGTTTGCGCGAGGCGGCGCGGCTCAGTCGGCGCCACCGGGATTCCTGGCCGGCGCCGAAGACGAGATCGACCGCCTCTTCCAGTAGAGGGCCGCGTCGATGTCGATGATCAACTACGCGTCGCGCGAGATCAACTGCAAGATCGTCTTCTACGGTCCCGGACTCGGCGGCAAGACCACCAATCTCGAGTACGTGTACGGCAAGGTGTCGCCGAACACGCGCGGCAAGCTGATTTCGCTGGCCACGGAAACGGAACGCACGCTGTTCTTCGATTTCCTGCCGGTGGACCTGGGCACGATCCGCGGCTTCAAGACACGCTTCCACCTGTATACGGTGCCGGGGCAGGTGTACTACAACGCCAGCCGAAAGCTCATCCTCAAGGGGGTGGACGGCGTGGTGTTCGTGGCCGACTCGCAGGCAGAGCGCGCCGAGGCCAATCTCGAGTCCATGCAGAACCTGTACGACAACATGGCGGCGTATGGCTACGACCTGACGCGCATGCCCTTTGTCATCCAGTACAACAAGCGGGACCTGCCCAATGCGGCCCCGCTGGCCGAACTGCAGGAGATGCTGAACCCCGGGTGGGAGGTCACGGACCCGACCCGGATGCGTCCGGCCCCTGATCCCTTCCGCGCGGGTGAGTATCTTGTACACCAGCTGCCCACCGGTGAGTGGGTGGAGCGGGTTCCCCATTTCGAAGCCGTGGCCGTCACAGGCGACGGGGTCTTCGATACGCTCAAGGCCGTTTCCAAGCTGGTGCTGAAGACACTGGCGTAGCCCCCCTGCCGTGAATCTTCCGAACGCAATCACCGTGGGCCGCATCGCTCTCACCCCACTGATTGCGTGGCTGCCATTCGCCACGTCGTGGAGCGCGCGTCTGGCGGCCTTCGTGCTGTTCCTGGTTGCGGCCATCACGGACTATTGGGACGGGCATCTGGCGCGCACGCGCAACCTGGTCACCGATCTGGGCCGGCTGCTGGACCCGCTGGCGGACAATGCGCTGCTGGTGGCGACGCTGGTGCCGATGTACTTCCTGCAGCGGCATGAAGCCTTTGTGGTGCCGGTGGACAGCCCCGACGCGCCGCCCTTCCTGTTTCTCACGCCGATCGGTGAAGTGGCGCTGCCGCTGTGGATCGTGGTGGTGGTGCTGGGGCGCGAGCTGTTCATGACGGTGTTCCGTCAGATCGCGGCGCGTCGCGGTCTCGTGATTGCGGCCATCGGGCCGGCCAAGTGGAAGACGACGTTTCAGAGCATCTGGCTGGGAGCGGCGTACTTCTGGTTCTTCGCGCACACGCTGGCGGAACAGCAGGCGTGGTTGGGGGAGTCGGGCTTCCGGTTCTTTGCGTGGTTCAATGGGGGGGTCGGCGTGGTGAGTATGGTGGGGGCGGTCGCGCTGACGTTGTGGAGTCTGGTGTTGTATATGAGGAGATACGGCCGCGTCGTCTTTGGCGGGTAACGCAGTCTGGGCTAACTGAAACCGCGGTCTACTTGCCACTGCGGTCGGGGGGCTGCCACTGCGGTTGGAACCGCTACCGCGGTCTGGGCTACCGCAACTGCGGTTGTGGACTGCTACCGCGGTTTTGGACGGCTACCGCGGTTGGGGTCACACCGCGGTCGGGGTCGTCCGCCCAGGCTGTGGGTCAGGGCCTTGGTCGGGGTCTTGGTCGGGGTCTTGGTCGGGGTCTTGGTCGGGGTCTTGGTCGGGTTCTTGGTCGGGGTCTTGGTCGGGGTCGGCGCGATAGCGGCCTGAGCCTTTGGTCCGATGGATTAAGACCACATCATTGTGTGGAAGGCACCACACAAACCTACTCTTGACAAACAGGTTTGTGATTCTGCCGAATGGCGTGCGGTAATCTGTGTGAAGTTCGGAATCCGGAACGATTATTGCGGCTTTGGGGGGAGTTGCGCTCGTCAGGCAGGCCGCAATTGGCCGGGACGTGGTGTGACGTCCTCCTCCCCTCCTTCCCGCAGGTGTCATGAAAAAGACTCTTTCGATTGTCGCAGGGCTCACGATTGCGGCAAGCAGCGCTGCTGCGCAGACCACCATCGTGTACGGGAGCGGCTCCCAGTACGTGAACGTCGGCGCCCTCAACGCCAACGATCCAGGCTGCAATGCAAACGTTGGGTGGTGCGCGAGAAACGTGCGCGATGGAGGTGGTGCAGGTGTCACCACCACGTACGACCGCGACGGCAATGGCTCAATCCAGTTCAGCCTGCCAGGAAGCGGTGACCCCAAAGCGGATTTCGAGTATCTCATCACCGGCGCGAATTCGAGCTTCACGCCGTTCTTGTTGTCCTCTTTGGAGACGTTCGGCTTCGACTGGTATCGAAACTCGACCAGCACGAATCCGGCCGGACAGCACCCGGTCATGCGTCTCTTGATCGACTACGATGGCGCGGTGGGTGGCAACACGGGATATCTGATCTATGAGGGCGCCTACAACGGCGTCTCGTCTGCGCCGACTGATGTGTGGACAAGCGTCGATGTCACGGGTAGCACGACCCTGTGGGCCACAAACGCGGGCGTCGGACTCTGCCAAGACATTGCGCAGATGAACACCTTTGCGGATTGGAAGTCAGGATCCAAGTCCTGTCTCGGAAGTGCCGTGACCTCTGGTGCCGTGGTATACGGCCTGAGCGTCGGCGTGGGCAGCGGCTGGAACGGTGCATTCGATGGCGCCGTGGACAACATCCGCTTCAAGACCAGCGGCATGAACGAAGCGACCGTGTTCAACTTCGAAGTGCGTGGGGCCACGGTCCCCGAACCCGCTTCGGCCGCGCTGCTCCTTGCCGGCTTCGCGGGCCTGGCGGCTGTCGGCCGTCGCCGTACGGTCTGAGTTCAAGTCGCAGTTCGCATTCGCAATCCGCCGCAGCCACGCAGGCTGCGGCGGATTCTTTTTGCTCCCCGACCCCGACCCCGACCAAGACCCCAACCAAGACCCCGACCCACAGCCTGGGCGGACGACCCCGACCGCCGTGTGACCCCAACTGCGGTAGC
>JACVCT010000126.1 GCA_016741895.1 Gemmatimonadaceae bacterium
CCGCGCGTGGGCTCCCCCATTCCACCCATCGACCTGCCTGCCGTGTGGAGTTGCGACGGGCTGCCGACGCTGCCGGCGTCTCCCTCACCATCCAACACGACGCCGTCCAGTCCGGGGCCAGGCAGCGGCGATCCGTCCACACCCGCTCCCACGGTGGCGCCCACTCCTGCGGGCGATGCGAGCCCCAATCCACCCGCTAGTTTTCCGGGATGACTCATTTCAAGAACTTCATCGGCGGCCAGTGGAAGGCGCCGAGCACGGGCGCGTATTTCGAGAACCGCAATCCGGCCGATACGCGTGATCTGATCGGGCAGTTCCCCGCCTCTGGCGTCGCCGATGTCGAAGAGGCCGTGGCCAGCGCCCAACGCGGCTTTGCGCAGTGGAAGCGCACGCCGCCACCGGCGCGCGGCGATGTGCTGCGTCGTGTGGGCGACCTGCTGGCAGCGCGGAAGGAAGAACTCGCGGACATCATGACCCGCGAGATGGGCAAGCCGCTCGCGGAAACGCGTGGTGACGTGCAGGAAGGCATCGACACCGCGTACTACGCCGCCACGGAAGGCCGTCGGCTGTTCGGACACACGGTGCCCAGCGAGCTGGCCAACAAGTGGGCCATGAGCATGCGGCGTCCCATTGGCGTCTGCGGGCTCATCACCCCGTTCAACTTCCCGCTGGCCATCCCCACCTGGAAGGCCTTCCCGGCGCTGCTCTGCGGCAATGCGGTGATTCTCAAGCCGGCCGAGGATGTGCCACACACGGCCACGGTGCTGGTGGAAATCCTGCTCGAGGCCGGCCTGCCGCCCGAAGTGGTGCAACTGGTGCACGGCATGGGTGAGGTGGTGGGCAAGGCGCTGGTGGAGCATCCGCAGGTGCCGGTCATTTCGTTTACGGGCAGCACGGAAACCGGGCGCTTCGTCGGCGAGACCTGTGGTCGCATGCACAAGCGGCTGTCACTCGAGATGGGTGGCAAGAACGCGCAGATCGTGCTCGATGATGCCGACCTCGACCTCGCGCTCGACGGTGTGCTCTGGGGGGCCTTCGGCACCACCGGCCAGCGTTGCACGGCCACCAGCCGGCTCATTCTGCAGGACGGCATTCACGATGCCTTTGTGGAGCGGCTTGTCGCACGCGCGGCCACGCTGCGCCTGGGCGACGGGCGCAAGGCCGGCACCGACGTGGGACCGCTGGTCAACGAGGCCGCGCGCGAGAAGGTCGAGCGCTATATCGGCGTCGGCCGCGAGCAGGGGGCCACGCTGGCTCTGGGCGGTGCGCGGGCCGCGGGCAGTCAGGACGGTCGCGACCTCGACCATGGCTATTTCTTCCAGCCCACTATCTTCACCGGCGTCACGGCGGGCTCGCGTCTCGATCAGGAAGAGATCTTCGGGCCGGTGCTGTCCGTCATCCGTGTGCAGAGTGTGGACGAAGCCTTTGCCGTCAACAACGGCGTGCGCTATGGCCTGTCCAGCAGCGTCTACACGCGCAATGTGAACGTGGCCTTCCGCGCCCTGCAGGAACTCGACAACGGCATCACCTACGTGAACGCGCCCACCATCGGCGCCGAGGCACATCTGCCGTTTGGTGGCGTCAAGGAAACGGGCAACGGACACCGCGAAGGGGGCTGGGAGGTCTACGAATTCTATTCGGAGACCAAGGTCGGTTATGTCGATTACTCGGGCGCGCTGCAGCGCGCACAGATCGACAACTACTAGGCAGTCCGGACCGACGTGCGGCCACCGGCCACCCGCGAGCGTCGGGACGAAGCCCTGCGCGCTGCCAATCGCGGATCGTCCCGCCTTGGCGGTCGCGCCGGAGGCCGCGGTGGCGGGCGTGGGTTGGGCGCGCTGTGGGCGGCGCTGTGGCGCGGGTCCGCTGCGCAGGGGGCGGGCCCACGCTGGCGGACCGTGCTACTGCTGGCGCTGCTGTTCTTTGCGCTGGCCCGCGTTCTGCTCGTGGAAGCGGTGCACGTTTCTTCGTCGAGCATGACACCGGGGCTAATGCCCGGAGACTACGTACTGGTCTCGCGTGTGGGCTACGGGTCCAGCGTGCCCTTCACCAACTGGCGGCTGCCATTCGCCCGTGAGCTGGCTCGCAATCAGGTGCTGGTGTTCGACTGGCCGCCTGATCCGTCGCAGGTGTACGTGAAGCGCGTCGCGGGCCGTCCGGGCGACACAGTGCAGGTGGGTGGGCAGCCGGTGGTGGTGCCGCCCGGGCATTCGTACGTGCTGGGGGACAAGCGGGACGACTCGCTCGACAGTCGGCACTGGGGGTTGGTGCCCGATACCCGCGTGCGCGGCGTCCCGTGGTTTGTGTACTTCAGCGTCACACCGGCGGCGACGCCATGGTGGCAGCGCATTCGCTGGGAGCGAGTAGGACGCGCGGTGCAGTAGTCGCCTGTGTTGCAACGCTGCATCATTCGGCACCGGACAATACCGACGTATCCATCCGGGATTTAACGTTGGCATGCGTTGACGAAACGCGGGGAACCGATCAGGCTTATTCAGGATGTGCGCGCCGCGTTGCACGCCACGCCTCATCCCGATGTCCCGCACGACCCGCAGGACGCCGCGCCTCCCTCCCCGCGCGGTGCGCACAAGGGACCACAAGCACCCGAGCCGCAACACCATGGCTGTCACTCCCCCGAAAAAGAAGGCGTCGTACGAGGAAGGCTCCCTCGATCAGTATCTCCGCGACATCAGCGCCTATCCGCTGATCTCCCGTGAGGAAGAAGCAGAGCTCGCACGACGAATTCGGGTGGGAGATCAGGAAGCGCTCGACAAGCTGGTGCGATCGAATCTTCGCTTTGTCGTGAGCGTGGCCAAGAAGTACCAGAATCAGGGCGTGTCGCTGTCCGACCTGATCAACGAGGGCAACCTCGGTCTCATTCGCGCCGCGCACAAGTTCGACGAAACCAAGGGCATCAAGTTCATTTCGTATGCCGTGTGGTGGATTCGTCAGGCCATTCTGCAGGCCCTGGCCGAGCAGTCGCGCATCGTGCGTGTGCCGCTCAATCGTGCGGGTACGCTGCACCGCATCGGCAAGCGCGCCAACGCGCTGCTGCAGGAGCTTGGGCGCGAGGCCACGCACGCCGAGATTGCCGACGGCATGGACATCACCGAGGAAGAGGTGGCCAAGACCATGTCCATCTCGCAGGTGCACCTGTCGCTCGATGCGCCGCTCACGCCGGGCGAGGACAATCGCCTGCTGGACTATCTGCCGGACACGCTGCACCCGAACCCGGAAGACCAGACCTTCGACAAGGCGCTCACCGAGGCCATCGAGGAATCGCTGGGCAGCCTCAAGGAGCGCGAGTCCAAGATTCTGCGGCTCTACTTCGGCATCGACGAAACCGAGCCCATGACGCTCGAGGAGATCGGCGCGCAGTTGGGCATCACCCGCGAGCGCGTGCGGCAGATCAAGGAGAAGGCGCTGTCGCGCCTGCGCCACGTGAGCCGTTCCAAGTCGCTCGAGAGCTTCCTCGGCTGAGCCTCCTCGCGCAAAGCGCAGGGCGGTTAGATTTGAAGGGTCGGCCCCGGTTTGCGCCGGGGCCTTTCCGTACCCGGAGCTCATTCCCATGGCATCGACCTATTCGTTCGACGTGACCACCGGCTGCGACCTGCAGGAGGTCGACAACGCCGTCAATCAGGCGCAGAAGGAAGTGACGCAGCGCTTCGACTTCAAGGGCTCGCATGTGCTGATTGATTTTCAGCGCAGCGAGAACCTCATCAAGCTCGAGGCCGAGGGCGACATGCGCAGCGATGCGCTGCTGGACGTCATCCGCAGCAAGCTGATCAAGCGTGGCGTGTCGGTGAAGAATCTCGACATCACCGACCCCAAGCCAGGCAGCGGCGAGATACTGCGCCGCGAGATCAAGCTCAAGATGGCCCTCGACAGCGAGACGGCCAAGAAGGTGAGCGCGGCCATCAAGGAGGCCAAGCTCAAGAAGGTCACCTCGTCCATCCAGGGCGAGCAGGTGCGCGTGAGCAGTCCCGACAAGGACGCGCTGCAGGAGTGCATGACGCTGCTGCGCAAGGGCGATTTCGGCGTGGAGCTGCAGTTCGGGAATTATCGCTGAGGCGCTGCACGTGGCTGCGGCGCCCGTCCGGGCAGAAATCGGCGACTGACCGCCCGGTCTGACCCGTCCCGGAACGGCCGAACCCGCTATCTTTCCTGGATGCTCAAGTTCGGTCTCGTTACCCTCGGCTGCGACAAGAACACCGTCGACTCGGAACGCTACCTCGCTGACCTCGTCGCCCACGGCGCCGAGCCGGTGCAGGATCTGCGCGACGCCGATGTGGTGGTCGTCAACACCTGCGGCTTCATCGACGCCGCCAAGGCGGAATCCATCGAAGCCATCGTCGAGGCCGCGCGCCTCAAGGACGACGGCGGCGTGAAGGCCGTCTTCGCCATCGGCTGCATGGTGGAACGCCACAAGGACGAGCTGCTCGAGGCGCTGCCCGAGGTGGACGTCTTCCTCGGCAACTCGGAGACCGACCGTCTCGTGCCGGAACTCGTGGAGCGCGGCCTGCTGGGCGGCTCGCTGGTGGAGCACCCCGGCGTGCGGCTCTTCAGCGGCGACAGCGCCCATGTGCGCTATCTCAAGATCTCCGAGGGCTGCGATCACGGCTGCGCGTTCTGCGCCATTCCGCTCATGCGCGGCAAGCATCGCTCCTTTGCCCTCGACGACCTCGTGCGCGAGGCGCAGTTGCTGGAAGCGCAGGGCGCACGCGAAGTCAATCTCGTGGCCCAGGACCTCGCGCACTACGGACGCGATCGCCGCGACGGCAACGCGCTGCCCGAACTGCTCGAAGCCCTCGTGCGGGAAACCAGCATTCCCTGGATTCGCAACATGTATCTCTACAGCACCGGCATCACGCCGCGGCTGCTCGAGGTCATCGCGGCCAATCCGCGCATCGTGCGCTGGCTCGACACACCCATGCAGCATGGCAGCGACGCCGTGCTCGCGCGCATGCGTCGCCCCGAGCGTCAGAAAACCATTCGCGAGCGTCTCGCGCAGTACCGCGCCATCGTGCCCGATCTCGCCGTGCGCACCAGCGTCATCGTGGGATTCCCCGGCGAAACCGAAGACGACTTCCTCACGCTCTGCGACTTCCTCGAGGAGATGCAGTTCGATCGCGTGGGTGTCTTCACCTACTCGCCGCAGGAAGGCACACGCGCCTTCGCCATGGACGACGACGTGGCCGAGTCCATCAAGCAGGAACGCAAGGAACGCATCGAGGAATTGCAGCGCGCCATCACCGCCGAACGCTACGAGCGCTTCGTGGGGCGTGACGCGCAGGTGCTGCTCGAACGCCCGGGCGATGCGCCCAACCTCTGGATGGCACGGGCACCCTGGCAGGCCGATGACATCGACGGCCTCACGCAGGTGCATGTGCCCACGTCACAGGACAGCACCCCGTTGCGCGCCGGCGCCTTTGCCGACGTGCGCATCGACGCGGTCGTTGACGACTACGATTTCCGCGCCACCTGGCTGGGTGGTGTGACACAACCCGCCGTGGCAGCGCCCGTGAAGACGGGACGCACACTGCCGCTCATCGGCATCGACACCACCAGTGCAGGGAGCTTCGGACGATGACCTCACGCATTCCCCCGTATCAGGGCAATACGCGCTCGGCCGCCATCATGGACCGGGCGCGTCGGCGTTTTCCGGGGGGCGTCAACTCCCCGGTGCGCGCGTATCGCGGCGTGGGCGGCGAGCCCTTCGTGGCCGTGCGCGGCAAGGGCGCCACGGTGTGGGATGCCGACGGCAACGCCTATCTGGACTACGTGCTGTCGTGGGGGCCGTTGGTGCTGGGCCACGCGCCCGACAGCGTGTTGGAAGCCGTGCAGCGCGCCATGCAGGATGGCACGAGCTTCGGCATGCCCACCGAGCGTGAGGTGGAACTGGCCGATGCCATCGCCGCGCGCATGCCGCATCTGGAAATGGTGCGCTTCACGTCGAGCGGCACCGAAGCGGCCATGAGCATTGCGCGCTTGGCCCGCGCCGTCACCGGACGGGAACACCTGCTCAAGTTCGAAGGCTGCTACCACGGTCACGCCGACGCGTTTCTCGTGCGCGCCGGCAGCGGCGTGGCCACGCTGGGCCTGCCTGACAGCCCGGGCGTGCCGGACGCGTTGGCCAAGCTCACCCTCACCTGCGCCTACAACGATCTCGAGGCCGTCGAGCGCATCGCGCGTGAGGTACCGCTGGCGGCCATCCTGCTCGAGCCAGTGGTGGGCAACGGCGGGTTCATCGAGCCCGAGCCGGGCTTCATTGCCGGGCTGCGGCGCATCGCTGACGAAACGGGGGCCTTGCTCGTCTTTGACGAAGTCATGACCGGATTCCGCATCGCTTTCGGCGGCGCCGCTGAGCGCTTTGGTGTCACCCCCGACCTCACCGCCCTCGGCAAGGTCATTGGGGGTGGCTTGCCCGTGGCGGCATACGGCGGTCGTCAGGATCTCATGGCGCGCATTGCACCCACCGGGCCCGTGTATCAGGCCGGCACGCTGTCGGGCAATCCGCTGGCCATGGCCGCGGGCCTTGCCACCATGGCCGGCCTTACGCGCGAGGTGCATGACGGCATCGTCGTGCAGACGGCCACGCTGGTGCAGGGGCTGCGTGACATTGCCGCACGTTTGGGCGTGCCGTTCACGGCCAGTCACGCCGGCTCCATGTGGGGCTTCTTCTTCCACGAGGGCCCCGTGCGCACGTTTGCCGAGGCGCAGCAGAGCAACGTGGCCCTGTTCAAGCTGTTCTTTCATGCCGCGCGCCGGCGTGGTGTGAGTCTCGCGCCCAGCGCCTTCGAAGCGGCCTTCATGTCTTCGGCGCACGGCCCGCAGGAAGTCGGCGAGACGCTGCATCGTCTCGACGAAGCCATGCAGGCAGCTGTGAACGGGCAGGAGTAGACGGACCATGTCGCGCGAACGCCGTCGCCTGCACGCCCAGCTGCGGGCCCTCGCCCCTCAGCTCGTGGTGGCGCTGGTCACCACCGTGGCGGCGGTGACGGTGGCCTGTGCGCCGGCACTCACGCGCGGCATTCCCGACGAGGCGCCGAGCGCCACGGCGGTGCCGACCGCCAATGCTGCACCGACGATCACGGTCGGCACGTCCGAAGGCCGCCTCGAGCGCGCCCGCGATCGCATGGCGCACGTGGCGCTCGATGGTCGGGCGCGCTTGGCCCCGGTGAGCGCCACGGGGCGCTGGCGCATTGACGAGCAGGGTGGACGTGGCGCCCTGGTGCGTGGACAGGGCGACGAGCCCTGGCGCATCGAGCAGAACGGCCGCCTGCTGCGCGTGGCCGGCGAAGGCAGCGATGCCACGCCCTGGCGCGAGGGCCCCTTTGTGGCCCGTCCGCTCGAGGGCGAGAGCTTCGTGCGCTACAGCGGCAAGCGCTACCGGGGCGAGCTGTGGTTCACGGCCACCGACAGTGGTGTGATGGTCGTCAACCGCCTGCCGGTGGAAGACTACCTGCGTGGGGTGGTGCCGCTCGAAATCGGCACCCGCAGCGAGACCGATCGCGCGGCCATCGAGGCCCAGGCCATCGCGGCCCGCAGCTACACCTATGTGCGGGTGCCGCAGGGCAGTGTGGACCTGCCGGTGAGCGGGTGGAATCTCACCGCCACCGTGCAGCATCAGGTTTATGGTGGCGTGGAGGCCGAGCATCCCGTGGTCAACGCCGCCATCGACGCCACCGCCGGTTTGGTCCTGCGGTACAACGGCAAGGCCGTGGACGCCCCATTCCACAGCAGCTGCGGGGGCCGTACGGCGGCTCCCCCTGAAGCCTGGCGCGGGGTGGGTGCCGAAAGCTACCTGCAGCCGGTCAGCGACATCGATCCGCGCACGGGGCGACCCTACTGCGACCTGTCGCCCCGCAATCACTGGCACGCCGAGTTCGATGAGGCCCAGCTCGCGGCGGCCGTACGCAGCGCCCTGCAGGCCCAAGGTGCCCGGGATCCGCGGCCGGCGGCCGTGCACGGCATCAAGGTCGGTGCCACGGGCCCCTCGGGGCGGGTGACCAGCCTGGTGCTGGCCACCGAACGCGGCGACGTGCCCATCGCGGCCCGGGATATTCGCGCGGTGTTACGTGATGCGCGTGGCGCCATGCTGCAGAGCACGTACTTTACCGTGGACCGCGAGGCCCGCCGCGGCGCGCGACTCGCGTCGCTCACGCTGCGCGGCGCCGGCAACGGCCACGGAGTGGGGATGTGCCAGTGGGGTGCCATCGGACGCGCGCGCGCCGGGGCCGATGCCCGCAGCATTCTCCGTCACTATTATCCGGGGACCGCTGTCGGCTTCGCCGACTGACGCAGACATCCCCGGAGGCGTGGAATGAAGGACGGCGTGCGTATCGCCGTGGTCGGAACGGGTGCCATTGCCCAGCTGACCCACATCCCTGTGCTGGCCAAGATGCGTGGAGCATCGCTCGTGGCGCTGTGCGACAACGACGGCGCCAAGGCGCGCGCGCTGGCCGATCGCTTCGAGGTGCCCGACGTCTACACCGACTTCGAGGAGCTGCTCGACAGCGACGAACTCGATGCGGTGGTGATTGCCACGCCCAATCACCTGCACGAGCCGCACGTGCTGAGCGCGCTGCGCAAAAAACTGCACGTGCTTTGCGAGCGCCCGCTGGCGCTGTCGGTGCGTGGCGTGGAGCGCTGCCTCGCCGCCGCGCAGAAGGCCGATCGCTGCCTCGTGGTGGGACACAACCAGCGCTTCCGCAGCGACGTGCAGGCGCTCGACCAGTTCATCCGCAACGGTGAACTGGGGCAGGTGACCAGCATTCGTGCCGGCATCATGCAGCTCAAGAAGAGCGGCGATGGCTGGCGCAATCGCCGCGCCGAGTCGGGCGGCGGCGTGTTCATGGAGCACGGTCTGCCTCTGCTCGATCTGGCCATGTGGCTGGCCGACGGTCCGGCGCCCGTGCGCCTCGTGTCGCACATGCGGCGCGGACGCGGCGCCGGTGCCGTGGAAGACGAGATGCAGATCTTCCTCGAGTGCGCCAATGGCATGATGATCATCATCTACCTGTCGTGGGCGCACGTGGGCGACGAGGACCGCTGGTGGTTCGAGACCCACGCCACGCGTGGCTCGGCGCGTCTCGCGCCGCTGCGCGTCATCAAGGAGCTCAACGGCCGCCCGGTGGATGTCTCGCCCTCGGGTGCGGCCGCGCGCGAAGGTGCGTTCCAGCAGAGCTATCGCGCGGAAATCGCGCACTTCGTGTCGCTCATTCGCGGTGAGTCGCCCTACGAGCCGCCCACCGATCAGGTGCTCATCCAGCGCATCGTGGAGGCCATCTACAAAGCGGCCGAGGACGGCAAGGAAATCCGCTTCTGATGCGGATGCGTCGTTGGCTGGCCCTCTACGTGGCCGTGGCATGCTGCCTCGGCTTCGCAGGGGCTCCTCTGTTTACCCCCGTGCTTGCGCAGGCGCCGCTGCCGGACAACGTGGCCCAGACGCCACCGCCGCCGCCGCCCGGACAGAACGCCACACTCGACAGTCTTCGTGCCGTGCGTGGCGCGTCCATCGAGGTGCGACTGTACACGTATGGGCCCGGTGACGCGGTCTTCGAGCGATTCGGGCATATCGCGCTCGCCGTTCGTGACACGCTGACCGGTGAAGACCTCGCGTTCAACTGGGGCATGTTCGACTTCCAGCAGCCGAACTTCCTTGGACGCTTTCTGACCGGCGACACGCGCTACTGGATGGCGGGCTACAACACCGAAGCCTTCAACGCGGTGTATCGTGCGGAGAATCGCCGCATTCGCGAACAGCGCCTTGCCCTCACGCCCATGCAGCGCGGCGCCCTGTACGACTATGTGGCCTGGAATGCGCAGGAAGCCAACAAGTACTACCGCTACGACTACTACAACGACAACTGCAGCACCCGCGTGCGCGATGCACTCGACTGGGTGCTGAACGGCGCGTTGCAGACGCAGTGGCACACGGCGCCACTTGAGCGCACTTGGCGTGGTGAAACGGCGCGCATCACCGCCGACAACCTGCCGGTGTTCGTGGGCATTCATCTCGCACTTGGCCGCCGCGCCGATGCGCCGCTCACGGCCTGGCAGTCTGCCTTCCTGCCCGAGCATCTCGCCGATGCACTGGCTACCACGCGCGTGGGCAATCAGCGATTGGTCACCGCGGATTCGGTGATCTTTGCGGCCAACCGGGCCCCCATGCCGGCCACCGCGCCGCAGCCCGTGCTGCTGGCGGCGTTCATCGGCTTCGGGCTGGCCGCGCTGCTCTACCTCTGGGCCGGCTCCAGCGACGTGCCCGATGTCCCCATCACGTCCCGTGCGGCCGCCAGGACCGAGGCGAAGAGTGCCACGCGTTCGTCATCGCGTGGTCTCAGCATCGTGGGCGTGCTCTGGTATCTCACTGGCGGCGTCCTCGGCACCGCGCTGCTGCTCGCGGGCACGGTCACCAAGCATGAGCCCTACATGGGCAGCAATCTGTCGGTGCTGCTCATCTCGCCGCTGCTGCTGCTGGCGGCCGTCACCTGGCCGTGGCGTGAACAGGCAGGTCGCATGGGCAAGGTGGCGCGCGGCAGCAGCGCCCTCGTGGCCGTATCGGCCATGGCGGGCTGGCTCGGGCTGGTCGTGCCGAGTCTCATGCAGGGCAGCATGGTGGTGGCTCTCGTCATCGCGCCCATTCATGTGGGCCTTGCATTGGCCGCCTGGCGGCGGCAGTTGCCGCCGGTCTTGAGGGCCTGAGTCATGCGTGAGGATCGGCCCGCGGCTTCCGTGGGTGCGGGTTCCGTCGGCATGGGTGGGCCTTCCACGGTGGCCATTGGCATCGATGTCGGCGGGACCTTCACCGATCTCGTGGCGCTGCATGCCGATGGTCGCGTGCAGGCCGTGAAGGTCCTGAGCCAGCCCGGCGACCGCGCGGGCGCGGTGCTGCAGGCGCTCAGTGAATCTGGCGTTCCTGCGGCGCAGGTGGCGCACATTGCGCATGGCACCACGGTGGTCACCAATCTGCTGCTCGAGCGTCGTGGCGCGCGTGTGGTGGCCTGCGCCACTGCGGGCTTTACCGACCTGCTCGAACTCCGGCGGCAGGAGCGCGCCTCGCTGTACGACCTCACGCTGCACCATCCCGATCCACTGGTCGGTCATGGGGATGTCGTGGCCGTGCACGAACGGCTGGTGCCCGGCGGCGTGCTGCAGCCGCTCACGTCGCAGGAGTGCGCGCAGGTTGCCAGCGCCGTGCTCGATCGGGAGCCCGACACCGTGGCCATCACGCTGCTGCACGCCTACGAGAACGC
>JACVCT010000127.1 GCA_016741895.1 Gemmatimonadaceae bacterium
CTCTGGCCCAGCAGCGTCTGCACCTGCAGCAGCTGCTCACGCACGGCGCGGAACTCGCCGCGCACGTCCCCCTGGATGCCCACCGTGCGCGCGCTCACGCGCGACAGGGAGTCACTGGCCACCTGCAGCAGGCGCTGCGTCTGCAGCAGCGCCTCCATGTGTTCCTGCTGCTTGCGCAGGACTTCAGCCCGCAGGGCGAGAATGTCGTTCTGGATGATGCGGACGTCGCCACGCGTGGCAAAACAGCCCCCCGTGGCCAGCAAGGCCACGAGGGGAATCATCCGCCACACGCGGCGGCCAGCATGCACCGACCGCGTCACGCGGTCACCGGGTGTGGCGTTCATGCTCAGCTGGCGGGCTTGAGGTTTTCGCCGCCGGCCACGATCTCGAACTCATCGCGGCGGTTCTTCGACCACGCATCCTCGCCACCGCCCTGCACCGCCGGCCGCTCGCGGCCGAACGAGGCCGTCTCGATACGCGAGCCATCAATGCCACGGTCGGTCAGGTAGCGCTTGGCCGCCTCAGCGCGGCGACGGCCGAGGGCGATGTTGTACTCGTCGCTGCCGCGTTCGTCGCAGTGGCCGTTGACCTTGATGCGCAGGCCGGGATTGGCGTTCAGAATGGCCAGCTTGGCGTCGAGTGAGGCGCGGGCGTCGTCGCGCAGCTCATCGGCATCGTACTCGAAGTAGATGGTCTCGAGCAGACGCAGACGGGCGGCCGCCACCTTCTCGTTGTATTCGGCCATCGTGTCACGCGGCGCGGGCGCCGGCGTGTTGCGCACCGGGCCGGTCTCCGCCGGGGCCGGAGCCGGGGCAGGTGCGGGCGCCGGAGCCGGCTTCTTCTTGCACGCGCCGAGCGCGAGCGAGGAGGACACGAGGACCAGCATCAGACGAGAAGAACGGTTCATCTCGATAACTCCGGTGTGAAGTGGAGGGGAGTGAAGGAGCCAGCGAACATCGAGGGAAAACTGCCTACTGCCCGAGAAGGCGCGGCGACCAGGCCGACAGGCGCGCTTCCTGCGCGCCGAAGGTCAGTTGCCGAGCCCTCCCGGTTTCCGCGTCCACCACCCACAACTGGCGAATGCCACTTCGGGTGGACGTGAGCACCAGATGGCGCGAGTCGGGAGCCCACGACGGATCGTCATTGCGGCCGTCGTTGGTCACACTGCGCACCGCCTGGTCCCGCAGGTTGATGATCATGATCTGAAACGTGCCGCCGTTTCGCGATTGAAAGGCGACCTGGCGTCCGTCGGGCGACCAATCCGGCGCCGCACGGTAGTCCCGGTCTCCAAACGCCGCGGCCGTCAGCAGTTCCGCGTTGGTACCGTCGAGATCGGAAATATAAACCTCCGGGTGCCCCGAACGATCACTCATGTAGGCGACGCGCTGCCCGTCCGGGCTGAAGCTGGGCTGCGCGCTGGCACGACCGCGCCCCACAGTGACGCGTCGCGCCGGCCCGCCATCGATGGGCTGGGCGTAGAGGTCCGTGCCTACGGCCGTGCCGCGTGCATACACCAGCGTGCGACCATCGGGCGAGACAGCCGGCGTGGTATGCTCCACGCCGCTCTCGCTGACCAGCGTACGCTGCGCGCCGCTCACCAGATCCTTGAACATGATGGGATTGCGGGTGCCGTCGAGCACGGCGTACACCAGACCGCGTCCGCTGGGCAGCCACTGGGGCGACATGCCGTTGGGCGTGACGGCCGTGGGGTTGGCGCCATCGCTGTCCACCACCCACACGCGGCCGCCGCGCTCAAACGCGATGCGCGTCTGCGCGATGCCGCGCTGCCCGGTGACCCATTCCTCAATGCCATCGGCCGCCCCGTGCACGGCCATGCGCCAGTCACGGGTCTGGGCCGGCGAGGGCAAGGGGAAGTCCTTGCTGTTACGCACCTTCTTGAGCCCGACATCGTGCAGTGCCACCCGCAACCAGCCCGAGGGCAGTACGGAGGCCTGCACAATACCGTCCACCCCGAGCCGGGTGAACAGCGCGTAGTTGGGGGTGCCCGTGGTGGCCGGCGCGCTGCTCGAGCTCACCACGGTGAAGCGGTCGCTGTAGTCGAGGTCGCGCGAGAGCATGCGCGTAAGCGTATCCCCATTCGCACCGGCAATGGGCAGCACGATGATCGACGTCTTCGCGCCCTCGCGGTACTGGATACCGAGACTCACACCGCGGTCCTGCGCTCCCGCCACCGCACCCGGCCCGAGCGGTGCCAACCCGATGCCAAGGAGAAGCGCTGCGGCCGCGGCGGACGCGCGGCGCAGAGCACGGAGAGGCACGAAGCCGCCGATACGATGCATCACAGACGGGTGAAGGCGTGGAGACACGGGGTTACTGCGGACGCAGGGCATAGTCGAACGTGAAATAGACCACGAGCACATCGTCGGCCCATCCGGCCGGCAGGGGGCCGAAACTGCGGGCCTGGCCCACAGCCTCCACCGCGCCCACGGCGTCCAGATCGTACAGCCGGTTGCCCGACGCCTTGACCACCTCGATGCCAGCCACCGTGCCATCGCGACGGATCATGAACTTGACCTCGGTCACGAGCGCAGCCGACACGCGCCCTGGCAGCCAGTTGAGCGTGATCTGGCGGACGATGTTGGTGAGGTACCCGGGAAAGGGAAACGCGATCCCATCGGTGCGCAGGTTGGCCACGTCGGCGCCCTTGGTGCCCGTGGCCCCGGCGCCAGCCTTTGGTGCCGCCGTACTCTTTGCCGACGTGGTGGCTGTCTTGCTGCCGGCCTTGCGTGTGCGTTCGGTGGACGGCGTGGCGCGCGGCGACGGGGCCGTGGATTTCTTCGTGCTCGTTTTGGGCGCGATTTTTTCCTCGGGCACGCGTTCGGCGCCGGCCACATTGGGGCCAGCCGCTGTCGGCGCCGCCGTTGGCGACTCGACACCCGCCTGCCGAAGTCCCGCCCGCCCCATCAGTTCCACGCGATACACCGGCGGACGTGGCGGCTCGACCTGACTGCCTGCCCACCATGCCAGTGCCACCAGGGCCCCATGCACGGCCAGCGCCCCCACAAAGCCGCTGCGCAGCCAGGTGGGATGCTGGGCCGAGAGCGTGGCCCCGCGCGCCATCAGCGCCGCTCCTCCGGCTCGGCCACGAGACCGATGTCGGTGATGCCACGCTCACGCATGGCCGCCAGCACCCGCACCACCTGACCATAGTCGGCGCGCGCATCAGCGCTCACGAACACGCCGCCGCCACCCTTGCGCTCGGACAGCGCCTTGATGCTGCCCTCGAATTCTTCGAAGCTGAGCGCCGTCTTGTCGACAAAAATGCGACCGGCACGATCGACGGTGACCACGAGGCCGTTCTTGGGCTCGAGCGGTGCCACCTGCGCCTGCGGCAACTGAATGTCCACGCCCCCCTGCATCATGGGCGCCGTGATCATGAAGATGATCATGAGCAGCATCATGACGTCGATGAGCGAGACCACGTTGATCTCGGCATTGACCCCCATGCGCTCACCGCGGCGGCCGCGTCGCATGCTAAATGCGTCCCTCGCGCACCATCAGCGCGATGAGTTCGGAGCCGAAGCCCTCGAGTT
This sequence comes from Gemmatimonadaceae bacterium, assembly GCA_016741895.1. Classification (GTDB taxonomy): domain Bacteria; phylum Gemmatimonadota; class Gemmatimonadetes; order Gemmatimonadales; family Gemmatimonadaceae; genus Gemmatimonas. Next base: position 3,555 of record JACVCT010000127.1, read on the forward strand.
CGTTGTCGAAGCGGTTGAGTCGGGCCGCGTACACGTTGTAGGCAAACGCCGCTGGAATGGCCACGGCCAGCGCCGCCGCCGTGGCGATGAGTGCCGTGGCAATGCCCGGTGCCACCGCCCCGATGTTGCCCGAGCCCTTGGTGGCAATGCCCTCGAAGGCTTCGATGACACCAAGCACGGTGCCGAAGAGCCCGATGAGCGGACTCACACTGCCCACCGTGGCCAACCAGGGAATGAAGCGTCCGAGTTCTTCGCGCTCCTTGCCCGACTGCGAATCGAGCACGAGGCGCAGCGCTTCCACCTGTGATCCGCTCAGGCGCGCCGTGCGGTCGGTGGTGGCGGCCAGCGCCGGCTTGGTGTCGCCAAGAAACTGCACGGCGCGCGAGAAGACAGCCGTGAAGGCGCTGGGTCTGGTGCGCTGCGCCAGCAGCATGGCTTCATCAATGCCACGCGCGCGCTCGAACTCACGCACGAACGTCGCACCATTCTTCTCCGCCGTGGTGAAGGCCCGCCACTTGGCGAACATGATGGTCCACGACAGCACAGACAGCACGGCCAGCAGCAGCAGCACGGCCTTGGTGACCGGGTCACTGGTGATGATGAGCCCCACGATGGATCGCGGCGCCGCTTCCCCGCCCTGCGTGGACAACTGCAGCAGAAACAGCGCGCCCAAACCGCCGCCCACGCTCACGCCGACGCCTTCGCGCGCCGCGCGGCAAAGAACTCGTAGGTGCGCTGGAGCCCATCCTGCAGGGACACCGTGGGTTGCCAACCCAGCACCTCACGTGCCTTGGCCGTGTTGAGGGCCGAGCGCGCGAGTTCACCCGCGCGCGCGGGCGCGTAGTCGATGGGCGCAGTCGCGCCCGACCCCTGCCGCAAGGTTTCTGCCAGGGTGTTCACCGAGGTTTCGATTCCCGTTCCGATATTGAAGGCCCGCGCATCAAGGCGCCCGCGGGGCGGGAGCGCGCGTGTGGCGGCCGCAAAGTTTGCGCCGGCCACATCGCCGGCATACACGTAATCGCGTGTCTGGGTGCCATCACCGAACACGGTGAGCGCGCGCCCGTCGAGCAGGCGGTTGCAGAAGATGGCCACCACCCCGGCCTCGCCGTGCGGGTCCTGCCGCGGCCCGTACACATTGCCGTAGCGCAGCGCCACCGTGTCGAGACCATGCACGCGCCCGTAGTACGCGAGGTAGTACTCCACCGACAGCTTGGCGATGCCGTAGGGCGCCTCGGGGTCCTTGGCGAGGGTCTCGGCACTCGGCGGCGGATCGAAGTCGCCGTACAGGGCGCCACCGGTGGACGAGAAGATCGTGCGTGTGGCGTGGCCGCTGGCCTTCACGGCCTCCATGAGGTTCAGCGTGCCGAGGATGTTGCGCGTGGCGTCGTACACCGGGTCAAGCACACTGCGGCGCACATCGATTTGCGCGGCCAGATGACAGAGCACATCGAACTTGCCGTCACGCACCAACGCCGCGGCCTCGGGCGTCGTGATGTCACCGCGCACGAACCGCGCTGCCGACGGGATGTTCTCCTCGCGACCGCTCGACAGGTCATCGAGAATGGTGACCTGCCAGCCTTCCGCCAGGAATCTGTCCGCCACGTGCGAGCCGATGAAACCGGCGCCGCCCGTCACCAGAACCGTGTTCGCCATGCTGTGCCCTGCCTCGGGATCGAATGGTGGGGGGATGGGTCCAATGTAAACGCGCGCCGGGCCCCATGGGGGACCCGGCGCGCACCAGATTTGTGACAGGGCTCTCGGGAGCCCCTGAGCAGGACCGAGGCCTACTCGGGCGCCTTGGCGAAACGGCGCGCGGTCATGCCCACCGCGATATCGCGGCCCTGCTGGCTCACGATCACGGCCGTGCTGGATGTGGCATCCACCCGCACCACACGCACCGTGGCCATGACCGCTTCCCGTGCGCCAGCCACGGCGGCGTAGAGCGCCACTTCGTCACCAGCCTTGAGCCCCTTGTCGGCGCCTGCGCCCAGCACCACGTAGCTGGAGAGCGTGGGCAGCAGCTCATTGGGGTCGAGCCAGAGCACCGAGGTGGCCACGTCCGGAGTCGCCAACTTCTGCGCCTGCACCCGCGGAGCCGCGGCCCCCGAGGCAGCCACCAGCTGCTGGCCCTGCTCGACACGACCCGACTGCCGCAGCACCTCGGCGATGGCCACCGCGCCGCCATCGGCACGCCGCACTTCGAGCAGGCCCGTGGGCAGCACCACCAGACGCCCCTTGTTGCCGCCGGTCAGGGTCTGTGTGGTAAAGGCCACCAGACGATCGCCCACGGACCACGTGGTTCCGGCCGGTGGCTGCACTTCCACCTCGTCGGTCTTGAGCGCTCGCTGCGGATAGGCCTGATCGCCCTCGGCAGATGCCCCACGCCGCGCCACGATGCGACCGGCCCCCTTGACCGCGGATTCACTGGCCAGATAGGGCGCGGCATCAAACTCTGCCTGACGCAACACCGGCACATTGGGCCGCAGAGCGGCCTGGGTGCGACGCTCCGCCTCGGCAGCATCGGGCATGTCGAGGTGGAAGATGGTCTGCCCCTCCGCCGGCTTGCGCGATGCGGCCTGGGTGGACTGGTCAACGAGACCAATGCGCTTGAGGCTGCGCTCGCCCAGCATGGTGCCAACCTGCGGCGTGAGGTTGGCGCGCGACGTATCGGCCTGCGCCTGCGCCTGCGCCGACGGCTGTGCAGTCGGCTGTGCGGGCTTGGGGGCGGCAGCGGCCTGCGCGGCGCCGGCGGCAGCATTCCCCTTGCTGGCGGTCTGCGCGGCCAGTGAACCCCGACCCGCCGGCGTCGAGCGGGCTGCAGCCGGCGGCGTGGGCAGGGTGCCCTCTCCGGCCTTGGTCAGCGCCACGCGCGGCACCGTGCTGTCAGCCGGAGCGGCTGCCGTGGCCGCGGCCTTGCTGCCACTGGCCACACGACGCGCCGGCACCGTGAGGCGCTGCCCCACACGCAATGGCGCACCGTCCGTGGTGGCGATGCCATTGCGACGCGCCAGCTCCTGCCACTGATGCCCGTCGCCGTAGTATCGGGCCGCGAGGCTCCACCGCGTTTCGCCGGGCTTGACAACGGGCGTGGTGGTGGAGGGCTGGCGTGCCGGTTGCGCCTGCGCCTGCGACGCTGCCTGCGCGGCGGCGGAGTCGGAGGCCTGCGCGTCGGTTGATTGCGCGCTCTGCGCGTGCACCACGCGAGGCCGCCACACGATGAGCAGCGCGGCGGTGGCCACCACGGCCATCAGCAGGCGATAAAGCAGCGCGGCAGCCTGCCGCGAGGGCATGACCGACGTGGACTGCGCTCGACGGACAGCGCGCATCGCACAACCTCTACGAAGTAAGGAAGTCATCCCGCACCCCTCCCATCGATCGGGTGATCGTCTGGGTGCGGGCCCCCTCACCTCGAGGCGCGGGGGCTCACACCGGAGACGCCTGCGACGATGTCACGTAACGCCGTGAGTCATCACGCGGACGGCGGGGTCTGTCACACCGCTGCGGTGCACAGTGCCCGGCGTCACGTGAGGTCAGAACGGCAGGTCGTCGTCCTCGTCTTCGAGGGCGCCGGGGAAGTCGTTGAAGTCGTCACCACCGGCGGCAGGTGCCGCTGCGGCCTTGGGCCGCGAGGCCGGGGCGGAAGAGCGACGCGGCGCACTGTCCATGTCGTCGCCGCCACCACCGCCACCTGCACGGCCACCGAGCAGCATGAGCTCCTTGACCTTGATCTCGGTGGTGTAGCGCGTCTGCCCGTCCTTGTCCTGCCACTGACGGTACTCGATCTCGCCCTCCACGTAGACCTTCTCGCCCTTGCGCACGTACTTCTCCACGACATCGGCAAGGCCGCTGCCGCGGGCGCTGTTCCACACCACACAGCGGTGCCACTCGGTCTTTTCCTGCTTGTTGCCGTTGGCATCGTTCCAGGTGCGACCCGTGGCCAGCGAGAACGTGGCCACGCGGCCTCCCGTCCCCACGGTGCGCACTTCGGGGTCGCCCCCCACATTGCCGATCAGGATGGCCTTGTTCAGACTGCGGCTCACGGTACCTCCTTGCGATGAACGAGCGGGTGAAGTGATTCGAGAGACTTTCGGAACACTGGGGTGGCGCCGGTCCTACGGCACCCATGCTAAGGCCTGACCTGCGGGACGGTTGCACCATTCACACGCACATCGTGCTCTGGCAACGCAAGCCGCAGGGGCCGGGATTGTGCAACAAACGTCAGTGTGAACGTGATGGCGGGGCGGCGTGGTCGTCAGCAGAACGCGATGAAGGCGCCGAGGCGCCTCGCGCGCGTCGCATCACGAGCGCGTCTTCGGCCGGCTGTTGGTAGTATTGGCGACGACGGCCGACCTGGACGAAGCCCTGCGCGGCATAGAGCGCGCGCGCGGCTGCATTCGACTCGCGTACCTCCAGAAATATAGCCTCGGCCAGCGCCTCGTCGGCGGCCGCCAGCGATTCCTGCAGCAGCGCCCGCCCCACCCCGCGGCCGCGCCAGGCGGGGTGCGTGGCAATATTGGCAATCTCGCCCTCGCCCCCGGCCAAGAGCATCACGCAGTAGCCGCAGACCTCGCCATTGGCGGCCACCGCCACACGCAGTCTGGCATAGCCGCGCGGCATCAGCTCTGCAAAGGCACTGCGCGGCCAGGCGTCACTGAAGGACGCAGCCTCGATGGCGGCCACGGCGGTGAGATCGCCCTCCTGCATGACCCGAATCGTGATGGCCGGCCCGGGGGCGGCTGCGTGCACCATACCCTCCCGCCTCAGGTGGGGAGCGCCACGCCGTGTGCGGCTTCCCATTTGACCTGCGCTTCAGCGAGTCGCCCGTAGTCAGGCTCCCAGTCGCTCAGCGACACGGGCGCATTGCGCCAGGCGCCGGCCACCCGCAGACAGGCGGCCGCGTCGGGCCACAGCGCAGCCACCGACGGCAGGGCGGCCAATTCGGGGCCGACAGCCACGCGCTGCTCCGGCGCGCTGCCCGCAGCCAGCGCCTCCACCGACACCCGCGAGAGCGGTCCGTCGGCCTCGACCTGTCCATGGGCGTGGCGCCGGACCCCCTGCACATCCCGCTCGCCGCGCAGCGCATCCGCGTGCAAGAGGTAGCGCCCCGCCGGCAGCTCGGGTGGCAGCACCGCCGCGGCCAACACCAAGGACGACACGGCATAGAGCGGGCGCCCCGCCCCATGCGCCAGCCCCTTGGCCAGCGAGGCCGCTATGCGCAATGAGGTGAACGATCCCGGGCCGGCGCCGCATACCACCGCTCCGAGGGCGGCAGGAGTGAGCTGGGCATCGGCCAGCAGCTCCTGGATGGTCGGAAACAGCTGATCTTCGCGGCCGACCCCCATGGTCACCCGACGCACTCTGGCCGGCTGCGCACCGGCCAGCAGAGCCACCGAGCCCTGCGCGGTGGCGGCTTCCACCACCAGAATGGGCTGCAATTCGTTGAGCGCCGTCACGCGCTCATTCTACTCAGCGCCGAAGCCGGGTGACAGGTTCGGGCGCGGTTTCAGCTGCAGATGATGACGCCGCGTCGATCCGCTGCCAATCAGGCGGCCGAGGAGCGGTGTGCTGCCTCGGCAGCGTGCGATGGCAGATGCGGATGCGGCACGAGGGCGTGCAGCGCCTCGAATCCCACTTCCGTGACCTGCGACAAGTCGGCAAGGGTGCCCGACTCGGCCAGCGCCACAGCCGCGTCGAACACCTGCGGATCGAAGGCCGTGCCGCGATCGCGGGCCATGATATCCACCACGGTCTGCACGGGCAGGCCGGCCCGGTAGGGACGCGTGGCGCTCAGTGCCTCGTACACATCGGCCACCGCCAGCACGCGCGCCGTGTACGAGAGTTGCTCCCCCTCGATGCGCCAGGGGTAGCCGCGTCCGTCGAGTCGCTCATGATGCCGCGCCGCATCGGGCGCAAAGTGGCGGAAGGCGCTCACGTGATCGAGAATGTCCTTGGTCCACTGCGGATGCTTGCGAATGGTCGCGAACTCCTCGTCGGTGAGCTTGTCGGGCTTGTCGAGAATGCGGTTGGACACGCCCAGTTTGCCGATGTCGTGCAACAGGCCCGCGCGCAGCACCTGACGCGTATCGGCGAGGTCGCTGCCCATGGCCGACACGATGCCCACCGCATAGCGCGCCACATTGGTGGAGTGGCGCGCAGTGAAGGGGGTCTTGGCATCGATGACGGCGGCGAAGGCATGACTGATGCGATCGAGCCGTTCATCGGTGGCCACAAGCGGCGTGCTGCTCGGCTCCAGCGCCACCACCGACTCGTCGAGACGGTCGAAATCGGCAAGCCGCGCCCACCAGGCCTGATCGTTGTGCCATTTGCGCATCAGGTCCACCAATCGCGGCTCGAACCAGGTGCCACGACGGGCCTTGGCCATATCCAGCGCGGCCCGCACGCCGTTCTCACTCCAGTAGGCCTCAACCGTCTGCGCCAGCAGCAGGATGCGCGAAAGCAACGGGATTTCATCACCGGCAATGCCGAAGGGATGCCCCACGCCGCACCAGTGTTCGTCCACGTACAGGATGGCGTCACTGGTGGCACGCGGAAACCCCAGCACCTGTGCGATCTGCGCGCCGCGCTCGCAGCGCGTCTGGATGATCTCGCGGGTGAACGCCGGGGTGCGGGCGACGGCGGGAAAGGGCCTTATGCGGGGGAAGGGGTGGCGCCCCACACCGCAGTTGCGCGCCGTGCGCATGGCGAGACGGAACTTGTCGTGCCAATCCACCAGGCGCATGCTGCGCTTGAGTTCCTGGTCATCACTGCCGAACAGCGCGGCCATGCGCGCCGCATTGCTGCTGCAGCCGGAATCCTTGAGCAGCGCCGCGTAGTACAGTGCGCCCCGTGTGTCGCCGTCCAGCCCCAGGTCATCAGCCAGTCGCATGGCGATGAGTGTGGTGCGCAGCGTGTGGCCGGGACGCTGGCCCTCCGTCAGATCGAGCGCATACGTGAGCGCGCCGATAACTTCGGCGAGGCGCACGTCGCCGCGGGCCCTGGCGACCGACGGCAGTGCGGTTGATGGAGTGAGACGGGACACGGCAACGGGAATCAGAGTCAGTCCGGAGGTCGCGCAGACCTCACCTGAGTCAAGACGACTCGGCCCGTCATTGGGTCAAGAACGCAGCGGCTCCAGCGCAGAACGAATACGCAGGACCCGTCGGTCCGGATGTTCGCCGTCGTGCGTGAGAGACACGGCAATGACATCAGGCGGCAGCGTGCCCGCCGCGCGATCGGGCCACTCCACCAGCAGCACGGGACTGGTGGCCACGAGTTCATCCCAACCGAGCTGCTGCAGCTCGGTCTCGTTGCGCAGTCGGTAGAGGTCGACGTGCACGACGGGACCGTTGGGAGCGTCGTAGTGCTGCACGAGCGAAAAGGTGGGGCTGGTGACGGCGGCGAGATCCTGCACACCCAGGCCGGCGCAGAGTGCCCGCGCCAGTGTGGTCTTGCCCGCCCCCAGGTCGCCTTCGAGCGTGACAATGGCGGGACGGGGCAGCGCGGGGCCCACGGCCGGCCCCCCGGCCCCCGGGGGCCCCCACCCGCCCCCCCCGCCCCCCCTTCCCCCGCCAGTGCCTCCACAAGGAGCACCTCAGCAACACCGCCGTCTGGCTCGTCAACCCCGACATCTGCGACCCCGCCCACGGCAACGGCGTCCTCAGCTTCGCCTACCTCGCCCTCAGCTCGCCCCT
>JACVCT010000128.1 GCA_016741895.1 Gemmatimonadaceae bacterium
GGCGTGTGGCGGAGGCAGCTGTGCGTGCGCGGGCGCGTCGCGGGCGACCGAGGGGCGCGCGCGGGCCGCGTGGCCGCGGCGGTGACACGTGGTCGGTGGGTTGAGTCTGGGGGGGGACTGGGGTGGACGCCCGCCACTTTGCCGTGCGTGCGGCGGGTGCGTGCAGTGGCAGCCGGATCGTCGGCAGCGACGAGACCCTCGCCGTGGGCTTTACCTGGACGCCGGCGGGTTTGCGTCGCTGAGCTGCCCTGGCGACCTCAACCCGGCACTGACTCCGAGAGGATTTGGTGCCGGGTTTGTTGTTTTCAGTCCCTCGCTTTCACGTTTCCAGTAATGAGACATTAATCATTAGCAAAGCATGTATGGAATGGGACCAAACGGTCTGGTGCGGGACAAGCAGCGAAATGTGAATTGGGATTGAAATACAGTGACGCGATCGGTACTCTTGCTGTTCTTGAGCTTGGGATTGCCGGCGCGCTGGGGTCTTTTTGTCCCACAGGCGCGCCTTGTCCCTCTCTGACGATAGTTCCTCCCGCCTTCAGCCCGATCATCCCCCGGAGTTCCACGGGACGAACTGCGCGTTCGCCGCAGCGGTTCGCCTTGTCCCTCCGGTATTAGTTGGTCCCGACACCTTCCTCCACGGGTGCCGGGCTCCACACCCGGCTCATCGTCCCAACCTCCACAACGGGACCTGAGCCGGGTGCGCGGGTGCCGCACGGTTGTGCGGTGCCCGCGGGTTTCTCTCCCCCGTTTCCGGCACTTTTTTGGCCGAGGGCTGAGCATGTCGAGACTGATGCGGTGGCTGTACCGGGTCCCAGTGGCCGCGGCCCTGTTGATTGTGCCCCAGATGGCACAGGCACAGGGACCGGCGGTGATCACGGGCGTCGTGAAGAGCGAATTCGGCGATCCACTGGAGAACGCCAACGTCTACATCGTGGAACTGGCCATCTCCGTGGGCACAAACGCCGCGGGGCGCTACACGATCAACATTCCGGCCGACCGCGTGCGCGGGCAGGCTGTGCAGCTCCGGGCCCGGGCCATCGGCTACAAGGCCGACATCAAGCCGCTCACGCTCAGGGCGGGCAATCAGACCTTCGACTTCCAGCTGCAGAAGGATGTCAACCGCCTGCAGGAAGTGGTCACCACGGGTGTGACCGGTGCGACGGAGCAGAAGAAGCTGGCCTTCTCGGTGGCGCAGGTGAGTGAGAAGGACATGCCGGTGCCGGGTGCCAACCCGCTCGCGCAGCTCCAGGGCAAGGTGGCCGGTGCGAACATCGTGTCCAACTCGGGTCGCCCGGGAACGGCGCCGGCCATCATCCTGCGTGGTCCCCAGTCCATCAACGCCACGGGCCGCGGCCAGGATCCGCTCTACATCATCGATGGCGTGATTTCACAGGGTGGTCTGCAGGACATCAACCCGCAGGACATCGAGAGCATCGAGGTCGTGAAGGGTGCGGCCGCCTCGTCGCTGTATGGCTCACGCGCCGGTAACGGCGTCATTCAGATCACGACGCGCTCGGGCAAGAACCAGTCGGAAGGCGTGCGCTTCCGGGCCCAGGTGGAATACGGCCAGTCGCAGATCGAGAACGAGTATCAGTACCCGACGACACACTTCATGCTGATGAACGAAAACGCCACCCGGTTCTGTGCGGTGGTGGCGGGCGTGCAGGACTGCGCCCGCACCATCGACATCTACCAGGAAGCGTATCGCATCAACAACGACGGCGGGGACTTCGCGCTGTCGGCTACCTCGATTCGTAACGATGGGGGTATCGCCCTCAATCCGGGGCAGGTCAACCTGCGGGCTCTCTATCAAGCCAATGAGTTCCCGCAGGCGTTCAATCCCATCCAGCAACTGGTGACGAACGGACAGGTCGTGAACAGTACGGTCGATGCCACCGGTCGCATTGGCCGCACGAACTTCTTCGGCTCGATCAATCAACTGCGGCAAGAAGGTTCCATGCGGTTCATGCCGGGTTACACGCGTAACTCGATGCGCATGAACATCGACCAGCAGCTGGGGGGCAACATCAATCTCTCGCTGCGTTCCAGCTACAGCACCGCCAACGACTACAATTCCGGCGGGGCGTTCTTCAGCCTCACGCGCCAGCCGGTGAATGCGCAGCTCCTGACCACGGACTCGAAAGGGCGGCTCTTCATTCGATCCGTGGCGCAGCAACAGGGGGCGCAAAACGTCAACCCGGCCTACTCGCATCAGAACTTCCAGCCGCTCAATCGCATCGACCGCTTCGTCGGCAACGCGACCATGCGCTGGACGCCGTTCAGCTGGTTGGATGGTGAAGCCAACTTCGGCTACGACAACCGCAACAACTTCCAGGAGTGGCAGCAGGACCGCGGGTATCGCACCAGCGCGCAGAGTGCGACCAATCTCGGTGAAAATCGCCGCAGCGCCGGACGGTCGTTCTCACTCAATTCGAGCGTGAATCTGTCGGCGCGCAAGAACTGGTTCGACGACGCCCTCTCGTCTCGCCTTACCCTGCGGTATCTGGAGGAGGCGCAGAACGCCCGCGATACCGAAGCCCGAGGGACGAATCTCGCCGTGCCGGGTCTCACGGTGCCGAACGCGGCCATCCAGCAGACGCTGTACAACGGCAGCACGGAAATCGTCCGCCAGCAGGGTTACTTTGCCAACCTCGATCTCGATTACAAGGGGCGCTACATCATCGGCGCCCTCGTGCGTCGTGATGCCTCGTCATTGTTCGGCGCGGCCAACCGGTGGCAGACCTACGGACGCGGCTCCTTCGCGTGGCGTCTATCCGACGAGTCCTGGTTCAACATCGATCAGGTATCGGACCTCAAGTTCCGCTATTCCGTCGGGCAGGCGGGCAATCGCCCCATCTTTGCGGCGCAGTACGAGACCTTCACCATCGGCACCGGTGGGGCGCTCAATCCCAACACCCTGGGCAACAGGAATCTGCGTCCCGAAGTGTCGACGGAAACGGAATACGGCATGGACCTCGAGCTGCTGGGCAAGTACGGCCTGACGCTCACCAAGTCGCGCAACGTCATCGAGGACCAGATTCTCCAGGTGCCGCCGCCGGCAGCGGCCGGTTTCGCCAACCAGTGGCGTAACGCCGGTCAGTTGACCAACAACACCTTCGAGGCCTCGCTCAACATCCCCATCATCGCCACGCGCGCCGTCGACTACTCGGCCCGTATCAACTACGACCGTACGCGCTCGGTGATTTCGCGCCTCGACGTGCCGGAGTACTTCGTAAGTGCGGCCGGTCAGCAGGGCTCCGAAACGATGTTCAAGATTGTCCAGGGCGGGCAGATGGGACAGATCTACGGTCGCAAGTTCGTGAAGGAATGCGGCCAGCTGCCGGCCAACTTCCAGTCACGCTGCGGCGCGGGTCTCGACTACCAGCGCAACAGCGATGGCTTCATCGTCTACGTGGGTCAGGGCAACACGCTGGCGGACGGCATCACCAAGAACCTGTGGATGACGCGTATCCCGGGCGCGCAGGCGCCGTGGGGCGGTGGCACCAACGCCGAAGCCTTGAATTGGGGCTTCCCCATCCTCGAGCGTGATTCGTTGGGCGCGGTACCCGTGCTGCCGATTGGCAACGCGCTGCCCGACTTCCGCTGGTCGCTGTCACAGAACTTCCGCTACAAGCGGTTCACAGCCTTCGCGTTGCTGGATGCCGTGGTGGGCAAGGATGTGTGGAACATCGCGCGCCAGTGGTCGCTGGGTGACTTCATGCATCGCGACACCGATCAGAGTGGCCGGAGCGTCGCGGATGCCCGCCCCATCGGCTACTACTTCCGCGCGGTCTCAACCGGTGGCATCGGTGGACTCTACGACGTGCTGGCGCCCAACAACAACACGGTGGAGGATGCCGGCTTCGTGAAAGTGCGGGAACTTTCGGTGGGCTATCGCATCGGATCGATCGGCGGTGTGGGCAATTGGACGGCCTCGTTGATCGGCCGCAATCTGCTCACTTTCTCGAATTACAAGGGCTTCGATCCTGAGGTGGGAGCAGGTGGTGGGCAACTGGGATCGGGCGTGCTCAACGCCATCGACAACTTCCAGTTCCCGAATCTCCGCACGTTCACGTTCTCGCTGAACACCAGCTTCTGACCTGCCACGCGCCGCGGGTGACCCTGTCGCTCGCCGTGCGTGCCTCCACGAGGAATCTCGATGCGCAACCATGTAACCCGGTTCGCGACGGCCGGAGCACTGCTGGGGCTTGCTGCCTGCGGTGAACGGCTCGATATCGCGAACGTCAACAACCCCGATGTGGCTCGTGCCTATGCCACGCCAGCTGGCGTGGAAGGTGTGATCGCTGGCCTCGGTGTACAGCTAAACAACACCCAGCGAGCTACCGAATCGGTCAACACCCAGGCCAAGATTCTGGCCGGTGAAACCTTTGCCTCGGTGGCCAACTTCGGCATGGCGGCACGGGCAGTCATTCCGCGCTCGGTCATTTCGAACGAGTTGGGCAACGACAACCAGACCGGCAACCTCGCCAACTTCAATCAGTTCTCGCGGGTGACCCGCACGGCGTCCAACGCCCTGGCGGCGCTGGATCGTCTGGTTGCGGGTGGTGGCACACTCGGCTCACCGGCCCAGAACGCGCGGGGTAAAGCCTTTGGCTATTACATCCTCGGGCAGGCGCTGGGCTACCTGTCGTTGGCGTATGACTCGGCCGCCATCGTCACTCCTGCCACGCCGAGCGACGTGGTGCCCGGTCTTTCGTCGGCCGCTGCCGTGAACGCGGCGGCCCTGGCCATGCTCGACTCGGCCATCGCCACGGCGAATGCTCCGGCGGCCACCTCGGGCAGCAACGGGTTCCCGCTGCCGAACACGTGGTTGAACGGCCAGTCCGTGACACGCGACCAGTTCATCCAGCTCGCGCGCTCCTACAAGGCACGTATTCGTGCGGGGGTTGCCCGGACCCCCGCACAGCGGGCGGCCGTCAACTGGACGGAGGTCATCGCCGACGCGAACGCCGGTATCAAGAGCGATTTCACCGTCAATGTGGGCGGCGGCTCGGGCTGGACTGCTCAGTTTGACCTGACGCAGATCTACGTGGTGGGCGGCTGGCACAGCATGTCACCGCTGTACTACGGCATGGCCGACGTTTCCGGCGGGTACCAGAGCTGGTTGGCCACGCCACGCGACAGTCGTAACGCCTTCCTCGTCGTGACGCCGGACAAGCGTTGGCCCCAGGGCACCACGCGTGCCGCGCAGCAGGCGAATACGCCGAGCAATACGCTGCCGCCCGGTGTATACGTGCGGAATCGGCCGACAGGAGATGACGTACCCATCGCCGGGTACGGTGATTCGTACTACGATCACCGCCGGTACGGTGCCGCCAATCTGGCGGCCAACACCGGCCCCTATACGGAGATGTCGGCCACCGAAATCGCGATGCTGGCGGCCGAAGGCTACATCCGCACGAACAATCTGCCGGCGGCCATCGCACTCGTGAACGCCAGCCGCGTGCGGAATGGCCTGGATGCGCTGCCTGCGCTCACCTCGGCCACCACGCCCTATTCGACCGACAAGTCGACCTGCGTGCCACAGGTGCCCCAGGCGCCCAATTTCACCACCACGGCCTGCGGCAGCCTGCTCGAAGCCATGAAGTACGAGAAGCGCATGGAGACGGCCTTTACGGGCTACTTCATCTGGTTCGCCGACAACCGTGGTTGGGGCGATCTGGTGGAAGGCACCGTCGTGGAGTGGCCCGTGCCCTATCAGGAGATGCAGGCGAGACAGCAGACGTACTACAACGGGACCAACCGGGCCGCCCGCGGTACCTACGGCTTCTGACGCACTGATGCGCTTGACCACCTCCCCATTCGCTGTGCGGTGCCGTGTGCGCAGTCTGATCGGCCTGCTCTGGATTACGGGGCTGGCGCTGCAGACGGGATGCTACAGCTATCTCCCCATGCAGTCCGCCCCACCGCCGGAGACGAGTCCGATGGTGGCGTTGATGATCGGCGATCGTGGCCGCACACTGATCGGGGAGCGGGTGGGAAGTCTGGTTGAGCAGATCGAGGGACGGATCGTCCGTCGCGATTCGATGCAGATCACGATGCAGGTGCACAAGGTCATCGATGTGCGTGGCAACCACAGCACATGGACCGGCGAGCAGGTCGTGATCCCCAACGAAGCCGTGATGGGCTACCGGGCCCGCAAGTTCTCCAAGCTCAAGACGGCCCTTCTGGTGGGCGCCGGTGTCGTGGCCCTTGTGCTCACGCTCGGCCGCTCCCTGGACATCTTCGGCGTGCCTGTCGAAGGTGCCCCTGGTGGGGATGGCCCATCCCAATCATGACCGCTGACGCCGCCCGACACACATGGGACTGCCCAGCGTTTCCGTTCGCTCTACAACACGGAGTTCACTCCTCATGCGGTTGACTCGACTTGCCATGCTCACGCTGGGTGCCGCCTTCTCGGCGGCCTGCAGCGAGCCCAGCAACGATCCTACGACGCCGGACGTTCCGCCGCTGGCGTATGTGCGCTACATCAACGCGGTGCCTGACACACTGAACACCACGGTCCGGTTCACGGATCAGGTGCAGTGGTCTCCCATGTCCTTCGTCAACGTGCCCTTCCGTGGGCTCGGACAGGGCAACTATCAGCCGACGCAGGCCGGCTCGCGCAAGTTCCGCGTCTTCACGGCAGATGCCACGAACTTCTCCACCGCCGGCAATACCGTGATTCTGGTTGACACCACGCTGACCTTCGAGGCCGGCAAGTACTACACCCTGCTGCACATGGGATATGCGCGAGCCGGCAGCACGCCACGCCAGCGCATTGTTGCCATCAACGACGTGCATCCCAACCCGGGCGCCCAGGTGGCGGTGCGGGCGATTCACGCGGCCCTTGGTGTCGGAGCCGTTGACATCTACGCCACGGCCACGGCGACGTCACCCATCAGCGGTACGCCACTGTTCCGCAACGTGGCCACGGAAGCCGTGTCACCGTATGCCAACGTGAACGCCGCGGCATTTGCCACGCAGATTGCCGCTGCGGGGGGAACAACGGCCCTGGCCGCCGCAGCGGCGCCGGCAGGCACAGCCGGCACCACGCAGCTCAATCCCATCGCCGGTGCGACCATCGCCGGATCGGTGCTGAGTGCCGTGGCCTTCCCGGCGTCCCCGGCCAACTCGGCCGGCGCCCGCTTCACCACGCCAGGCATCGTATATTTCATCGACAAGAACCCGCCGCCAACGGCGCCGTAAGTCGCGCAATTCCCGCAGTCTGCACCGCTCGCGCGGTGCTCACGCCATGATCGGATCGCAGTCCATCAGGCACGACAGTTCGACGACCGCAACCGCGAGAGTCCTCGCGGTTGCGGTCGTCGCGTTTCTGCACCCCGCCAGCGCACCGGTGGCCTTCGCCCAGGTCATTCGCGGCACCGCCCGCGCCTCAGGCAGCGAACGGCCGCTGGAACGGGCCCGCATCGTGGCCATGCGGGAGGACGGACGCGGCGTCGGCGAAGCCACCACCGATGATGCCGGACGATTCCTGCTCCGCGTGGATGCGCGTGGTGAGCCCTTCCTGATTTCCATCACGCGCATTGGTCTGCGGCCCACTCTTTCGAGCACCTTGTATCTCGGGCCCCGTGATACGCTCGATGTGGACTTCAGTGTGGCCGAGGAAGGCATTGTCACCGACACCGTCAAGATCACCTCGGCACCGACGCTCAACGCCACCCGACTGGCAGAAGCCAATCGCCGCGGCTGGCGGGTGCTGCAGCCCGCTGACGTGGAAAAACTGCGAGAGCGTGCCAACTCATTCGAAGACCTGCTGCGGTCGTCGGGCAACACCGGTCTCATCATCGGTCGACGTGATGAGTGCATTCGCTCCACTCGCACCAATCGCTGTCTGCTGATTGTGCTGGATGGTGTGCCGCTCAGCGGCACCTATCCCAACATCAATCCGCGGGACGTGTACTTCCTGGCCGTACTCTCGCCGAACCAAGCCCAGGTGCAGTTCGGGGATCGTGCGCCCAACGGAGCACTGGTCGTGTACACGCGGGCTTACGGAGATCGCTGAGAGATCGCAGGCCGGCTGACCAGCCGCTCCACCAACGCCAGTGATCGCGCGGTGGCGCCACGCTCGGCTTCCACCAGGTCTGCTGCACGAGCACCGGACTCGCGGCGATCGTCCTCGTTGGACAGCAGCGCCGTCAGTCGACTCTGCAGCGCGGCCGCACTGTCCATGCTGAAGCCTGCGTCAGCCTGCAGCAGCAGCCCAGCCTCGCGACTCATGTGATGCTGCGGACCAAACAGCACGGGCACGCCAAACGCCGCCGGTTCGATGACCGAATGCAGACCTGCGGCATGAAAACCGCCGCCCACGAATGCCAGCTGGGCCAGTGCATACAGCTCACCCAGCACCCCCACCCTGTCGACAATCACCACGTCCACATCGTCGCTGCGTCCACGCTGCTCGAGCTCGCTGAGCGTGGCGGCGCGCGCCCCAATACGCGATGCCCAGTGCTGCAGGGGCTTGAGGTGTGATGCGCCGGGCTCGTGCGGGGCGATGATGAGGCGCGGTGCCTTGCCGTGTGAATCATGCCGATCGCGCAGGGCTTCCCATGCCGCACAGAGTGGCGCTTCGTCGGCCGGCCAGGTGGAACCGGCCACCAGCGTCGGACGGTCCGAGGCTAGCAGGGTCAAGAGCGGCGACGCGCGATTGACGCTGGCCGCGCGCTCCGCCACCTGATCGAAGCGCGTGTCACCGGTGACCTCCACCACCTGCGGTCGCACACCCAGTGCCACGAGGCGTTCGGCGTTGACTGCATCAATGGCCCCCACCGCATCGAGTGCGGCATAGGCGTCACGCAGCAGCGCCGAGGACAGCACACCGCGACGCCCTGACACCGCGGACAGGGTGGCACTGATGAGTGCCAGCGGCACCCGCTGCCGCTTTGCGCGGGCCACGAGCACCGGCCATACGTCGAGCTTGGCAAAAACCAGGGCCGAAGGCGTGAGCCGTCGCAGCAGCGTGTCGGCCGACGCGGCGCGGTCGAAGGGCAGATAGTCGCTGAACTCGGCGCCGACACTGCGCGCAAAACGCTCGGCGCTGGGCGAGTAGAACGAATAGGCCTGCTGCCAGGCGGGATGTGCACGACGCGCAGCCTGGGCCACGGGACGGGCCTGCAGGCCCTCGCCAACCGACGGCGCGTGCCACCACACGAGCGGGCGGGAATTGTCGCGCGATGCGGTGTGTGCAGCCCAGCGCGCCAGTAGGCCGCGCCGCGCGCGCAATGAGCGCAGCAGCTTGTTTTCGGCCTCCGGCGCCAGCGCCGATGCCACGACGCCTGCGGCGTCTGCCAGCGCCATGCCGGCCGCGTAGCAGGCACCGAGCAGGGCGTTCACGTCGTCCTCAGGGCGCCGTCGTCCGGGCCTTGGCGCGCTGGCGATGCATGATGAGGGCGGTGTCCACGGCCTTGCGGAAGTCGGGCCAGGGCAGCGCACCCTTCACCAGAAACTCGCCGATCACGAACGACGGCGTGGACTGCACGCCGGCCTGCGTGGCCTGCTGAATGTCGTTCTGAATCAGCACCTTGATGGCGCGCGACATGCGGCACTGTTCGTAGGCGGCCATGTCGAGCTTGAGCTCGCGCGCATAGCGTTCGAGCAGCGGATTGACGTTGCTCATGCCCTTCACGGCATCGAAGCCCGCAAAGATGGCGTCGGCATAGGGCCAGAACTTGCCCTGCACGCCGGCGCAGGTGGCGGCTTCGGCCTGCGCGCGGGCGTGCGGGTGAATGGACTCGAGCGGCAGATGCAGATAGGCGAATCGCACCTTGCCCGTCTCCACGTAGTCCCGGCGGAAGTTGGCCATGGACTCGTCGTGCCAGCGCTTGCAGTAGGGGCACTGGAAGTCGCTGATCATCACCACCCACATGGCGCTGTCGGGGCCAAGCAGTCGGCCCTGATCGGCGCGGTTCATGAGCGTGGCCTCGCCCAGGGTGTCGAGCGGCGCCGGCGTTGAGGCACGGGCCTTGTCGGCCGAGGGACCACAGGAGCCGGCGGCCCCGGTCAGCAGCAGCAGGCCCGTGGCCAGGGCGAGGAATCGGAGAACGGACATCCCGGAAATCTAAGGGGCGACCCGTGGCGCGGCGCAGCGGGCAACCTGTTTGCGGACCAACGGCGGGCCAGTGAACTGCGGGCTGACATCGGGTTATCATTCGGGGTGATGTCGCGTCTGCCGGTCACGTCGCGGGTCTTCGGGGCCCTCCTGCTGTTGCTGTCGTCGGTCGGCCACACGCAACCGCCGCCGCTGCCGCAGCCCGTGGGCTACGTCAACGATTTTGCCAATGTCATCGACGCGGCCGCCGAAGCGCGTCTCGATGACCTGGCGCGGCGCGTGAACAGCGCGACCCGTGGTGACATGGTGGTGGTGACGCTGCCCGATCTGGGTGGCCGGCCGGTCGAAGAGACGGCGCTGCGCCTGGGTCGCGAGTGGAAGGTGGGCGCTGACGCGGCCATCGGCGACGCGGCGCGCAACGCCGGCGTGATCATCCTGCTGGTGCCCAAGGAAACGGCCAGTGGCGGCCGCGGGCGCTGCCGCATCGAGACGGGGCAGGGCGCTGAAGGCTTCATCACCGATGCGACGGCCGGCGCGATCTGTCGGAGCATGACGCCGCTGTTTCAACAGCAGCGCTATGGCGATGCGCTCGAGGCCATCGCGATCGACGTGGCGGATCGTTATGCAGCCTCCTTTGGTGTGACGCTGGATGGGCAGCCGCGACCCGCGAGCTCGCGGCGCGAGCGCGGGTCGGGTGACGAGGGGGAGAGCCCGCTGCTCGGCCTCGTGCTGCTCATCATCATTCTGTTCGTGTTTGCCAACGCGCGTCCTGGTCGCCGGCGCGGCTGTGTGGGCTGCATCCCCATCCCGATTCCCGGGCCCGGCATGCATGGCGGCGGCTGGTCGTCGGGCAGCTTTGGTGGTGGCGGGTTCGGTGGCGGCGGTTTTGGTGGTGGAGGCTTTGGCGGCTTCGGTGGCGGCGGTGGATTCAGCGGAGGTGGTGGTGGCTCAGACTGGTAAGGGCCCGGGCGGCAAGCTCTCGGGAGGGCGATCGACGCTCTCGCTGGACGACCTCGTGTCGCAGCTGAAGGCCGTGCACGGCGCTTCGCTGACGGCGGTGGTGCTGTATGGCTCAGCCGCCACGAACGAGCACGTCGAGGGGTTGTCCGACGTGAACGTGATGGTGCTCGTGGAGTCCATCCCCTTCGCTAC
>JACVCT010000129.1 GCA_016741895.1 Gemmatimonadaceae bacterium
CCGCCGAATTGGGATGGCCTCGAACTTACCGATTGAATCGAAATCGATACACGCCCAACGCGCGGCTAACTGCCCGCACTACTTCCACTTACCGAACTCGGTCGAACTCTAGACCGGACACGCCTGAGTTCCGGGTCTTGTGTTCGCGTTCCGAGTCGTGAGTCTTCGCGCGGCCTACTGGGCCCGCTTCGGCACCCCACCCACCAACAACTCCAGCGCCGCGTTGGCCATGGCCCGCACACCCACCGGCATGGCGTTGTCATCGGCCTGGAACAACGGCGAGTGATTGCCTGCCACGCCCATCAAGTCCACGCTTGGCGGCGTCACGCTCAGGTTGAAGAAAAATCCCGGCGCCACGTTGGCAAAACGCGAGAAGTCCTCGCCGGCCATGCTCTGGGTCTTGCTCTCGAATGCCTTGCCCGCGCTCACGCGCTGCAGCACCGGCGCCAGTCGCCCCACCAGCGTGGCATCATTGATGGTGCTGCCGTAGCCCAGCGTCACACTTACGTCGGCGGTGGCGCCATGCGCGGCCGCGATATGCTGCGCGATTTCCTTCATGCGCACACCCACCTTCTCGCGTGCCTTGGGATCGAAGGTGCGTATGGTGCCGATCATCCACACCGAGTCGGGTATGATGTTCTCGCGCAGTCCGCCATGAATGGCGCCCACCGTGAGCACCGCCGGACCCTGCGTCAGATCGAGTGAGCGCGACACCACCGTCTGCAACGCCGTCACGATCTCTGCGCTCACCACGATGGGGTCAACGCCATTGGACGGAAAGGCGCCGTGCGTCTGCCTGCCACGCACCACAATGCGCCACGCGTCGCTGGCCGCGGAAATGGCACCCGAGCGCCAGCTCAGCGTGCCAAGCGGGCCCGGACCCACGTGCAAGCCCAGCACCGCGTCCACGCCCTGCATGACACCCGCCTCGATCATTGGCTGAGCTCCACCACGCGGCGGCACTTCCTCGGCCGGCTGAAAGAGAAACTTGACCGTGCCCGGCAACTGCGCGCGCATGCCGGCAAACACCTCGGCCACACCCATCAGCATGGCCGTGTGCAGGTCGTGTCCGCAGGCATGCATGACGCCCGTCTCCACGCCGTTGTACACCGTGCGCACGGTACTCTTGTACGGCACGTCGACCAGCTCGGTCACCGGCAGCGCGTCCATGTCGGCGCGCATGGCAATGGTGGGCCCGGGCTTGCCACCCTTGAGCACGGCCACCACACCCGGAATGCCGCCCACGTTCTCCTGCACGTCGAGGCCGAGGCTCTTGAGATGCGCGGCAACAAGCGCGGCGGTGCGCTTCTCCTGGTAGCCGAGCTCCGGGTGCTGATGGATGTCATGGCGCCAGGCGGTGAGCTTGGACGCGATGGCGGCGGTGCGGCGGTCGATCTCGGTGGTGAGCGACGACTGGGCCGCGGCGGGGGCCGCGCACAATAGAGCGGCCAGCAGCAGAGTGAAACGATGATGACGGTGCACGGCAGTATCCGGTTGAGACGTGACCTGCTTCAACTCAAAACCCGAAACTTGAACTCACAACACGAAACTGATCCGTTTCGAGTTCTGGGTAAGAGTTTCGGGCTCCGAGTTACACGGAACCGATCAGTTCCGGGTCTTGAGTAGGAGTTTCGAGTCGTAGGTTCTTACAACGACCTCAGTTGTCCCCACGCGGCTTGGCTTCTGCCGGGCGCACGGTCGGGTACTCGATCCCGAGCTGCTCCAGATACGTTTTGAACTTCGTCGGATCGTAGTAGAACTTCTGCAACTGCGGCTTGTACTTCGCCATGATGTCGGCGTTGAGCCAGATGGGCGGCTGATCGCCGGGCCGGATGAACGGCTGGTACTTCACGTTCTTCGTCTGCACATCGCGGAAGTACGTCCACGCGTCAGCCACCACCTTGGGCTGCAGGAAGATGTCGAGCATGGTGAGCGCCTGCACCTTGGCGCCGGCCAGCGCCCCCTTGTGTGCAATGGGCGTGGCCATGGAAATCGCGTTGGCCCAGTTGTGGCCCGGCAGACCCGGGATGTTGCTCGGGAAGCGCAGCGTGATGGTGGGCATGTTCCACGACACGTCGCCGATGTCGTCGGAGCCGCCGCCCATCCAGTTCTGCGGCGTTTCGGCGCCACGCAGTTCACGGTTCACCTGCATCTGCAGGCCGAAGTCCGGCGAGCCCAGTTCCTTCTGGATGCCCTTGGCCAGCGTCTGGTCCTTGTCATCCCAGGCCGGCATGCCCACCGTCTGCACGTTCTTGTGCATGGCTTCGGCAATGGGCTTGCTGAAGTGCGCCGACCATCCCGAGCCCAGAATCATGACCGTGTCGAGCTTGGTGTCGGTCATCAGCGCGGCGCCTTCGGCAATCTTCTTGCCCGTCTCGAACAGCGCCATCGTACGCGGATAGTCCTGCTCGCGGAAGTAGAACCAGATGCTGGCGGTGCTGGGCACCACGTTGGGCTGGTCGCCGCCGTCCTTGATGACATAGTGCGAACGCTGCTGCAGGCGCAGGTGCTCGCGCCGGTATTCCCAGCCCTGCGCCATGAGCATCACCGCGTCGAGCGCCGACTGGCCACGCCACGGCGCGCCGGCCGCGTGCGCACTCGATCCGCGGAACCGGAACTCGGCCGAGATGAGTGCGCTCTGCCCGCTTGCGCCCCACGACACGCCCAGATCGTTGCCCACGTGCGTGAACAGCGTGACGTCGGTGTTCTTGAAGATGCCCTCGCGCACCAGAAACGCCTTGCCCGCCATCTGCTCTTCGGCAATGCCGGGCCAGAGCATGATGCTGCCGTTGATCTTGTCACGCTGCATGAGCTGCTTGACCACAATGGCGGCCACCACGTTCACCGCCTGACCGGAATTGTGGCCTTCACCATGACCCGGGCCACCCGACACCATCGGGTCGCGGTAGCCCACGCCCGGCTTGTTGCTGGCCTGCGGGATGCCGTCCACGTCGGAGCCCAGGGAAATCTCCGGCTTGCCCGTGCCGTAGCTCCAGCGCGCGGTCCACGCGGTGGGAATGCCGGCGACACCTCGCTCGATCTTGAAGCCTTCCTTCTCGAGCAGTCCGGTCAGGTACTTCTGCGACTCCCACTCCTGAAAGCCGAGCTCCTGAAAGGAGAACAGCATGTCCACGATTTCCTGCACCTGCTTGGCGCGGCCTTCCACGAGCTTGAGGGCCTCCGCCTTGAGCCCCTCGAGGCGCGGGTCGGCCGAGGCAACGGCGGCTTGCGCCTGCAGCCGGCCGTCGGCAGATGGGGCCAGCGGGGCGAGGCCGGCGAGGACCGCGGTGGCGGCCAGCTGACGGGTCCAACGGAACATGAGCGGGGCAGATGGCACGGCGGGTCTCCTGAAACGAATGGCCAGGGCGGGGGTCCAACTGCCCGAAGTTACGTTTGGGCGGGAGAAACCGCTCGTCCCGACCGTCCGTAGGTTCAACTGTACCTGTCTCTGTCCGTTCGCCGTCTGCACCCTTCTGGCCGGATCATGCGTTTCTTCGCTGCCTGTACGCCGACCCTGGCGTTTGCCCTGCTGCTGCCGCTCACCCTGTCCGCCCAGGGACAGACCCCGCCGCGCAGCGGACGCGATACCACGGCGCGGCCGCGCTCCGGCCCCGATACGCTGCTCCGCCAGTATCGCGAACCCATTCGCGACGCCGTCCGTGAGGCCCGCAACATCACGCGCCGCGGGCTGCGTGGTGACAGCGCCACCCTGGCGACGCTCAATGCGGAAGCGGCGGCGTCGGCCTTCTCCAACGCCGAGGCCCGCGCCGTGTTCGAGCGCGCCCGCGCGGCGCGTGAACAACAAGACAGTGCGCTCAAGTCCTATCGCGCCACCACCACGCAGCGGGTGTCGCTGTCCATGGGCCCGCGCCGTCTTGGGGTGCAGAAGCTCCTGTTTCAGGGCGACAATGTCGCCGACATCTCCTGGCGCCGCGATGTGGGCGTGCGGGTGCGGCCGCAGGGATCGCGCATGACCATCCCCATGGCGTCTGACGTGAACGGGGACTTCGTGGCGGCCGTGAGCGTGCCCTACTTCCCCGGCCGCGAGCAGCTCTGGTTCCCCTCGTCGGATTTCGGCGTGGTGAAGACCGATGTCGACGATCGCGACATCATCCATCCGCTCGCGCGCGGCGCCGAGCGCTGGTATCGCTACGATCTGGGCGATTCGGCGCGCATCACACTGCCTGACGGTCAGATCATTCGCCTGCAGGAACTCCGCATTGCCGGTCGCAAGCCGGACTGGCGCACTTTCGTGGGCAGCTTCTGGTTCGACCGCGAGCGCGGGCAACTCGTGCGGGCCGCGTATCGCCTGTCCACGGAAATCGACATCTGGTCCACCGCGCTCGAGGAAATCGAGAAGGACGAAGAAGAATTCAAGGTGCTGGCCCCCCTGCAGGACAGCATCCTGCGCGCGCGGCTTCCCCGTGACGTGTATGTGCGTGACAGTGCACAACGCGCACGGCAGCGTATCGCCGATAACGAGGACAAGCCAGGCACATTCGTCACGTCGCTCATTCGGCCCATGAAGGCGCGATTGGACGGCATCACCGTCGAGTACGCGCTCTACAAGGGCCGCTTCTGGCTGCCGCGCGCCCACAGCGCCACGGCCAGCGCAGATGTGATGTTCATGCACATTCCCTTCCGCATGGACGAGAAGTTCACCTACGAAGACGTGGACGGTGACTTCTTCCTGGCGGCGGTGCCCAAGGCGCGTGATCGCTGGGCGCCGCGCGACAGCACGGACAAGGACTCCGTCGTCGTGGAGTCAACAGGGAGCGACGTGCAGGTGTCGGTGAACGTCGGCGGCACCTCGGAAAAGGGCGCCGCTCGCCGCGATTCAGTGCAGGAGCGGCGCTACGGTCGCGGCAAGGTCACGCAGTGCCGGAACGACAGTACCTGGACACGCGTCGAGGAGCGCTACGACCGCGCGCTGCGCATTGCCTACGACCTGCCCTGCGACATGGAGACACTGGCCAAGTCGCCCGCGCTTCCACCCTCGTCGGCCACGGCCGATGACATCTTCGATTTGCCGAGTCAGGACGAACTGCTGAAGGCGCTGGACCTCGGTCTGCAGGTGCCCTGGGGTCCACAGCTGCCCAAGCTGCGCAGCGGCTCCGACCTGTTCCGCTACAATCGCGTCGAGGGCCTCTCGGCCGGTCTCCAGGTGACGCAGGAGTTGGGTGCCGGATACACGGCGCGAGGAATGGCGCGCATTGGTCATGCCGACCTGCATGCCAACGGCGAGTTGCATCTGCTGCGCAGCAACGGCGCGCGCACGGTGGGCTTCGGCGTGTTTCATCGCCTGTCCGCTGCCAACCCCGAATGGGCAGGCGCGCTGACCATCGGCCCGTCGCTGCCGGCCCTGCTCTATGGCCGCGATGAAGGTTTCTACTATCGCAACTACGGCGTGGAGCTGACCGAGCGGCGCGAACAGCGACGCGGCACACTCGAGGGCCGCATCTTCCTCGAGCGGCAATGGACCGCCGGTGACAGCGATGTGGTGAATACCTTCTCGCTGGCGCGGGCCTTCGGTGACCGGCGCTTTGCGCCCAACATTCTGGCCGAGCCGGGCTCCTATGCCGGCGCGCAGGTCACCTGGTCGCGTCTGCTCGTCGATCGTCCGGGCGGGCTGCGCTGGCTCAACATCACGCGCCTCGAAGGCGCCACCGGCACCTTCGAATACGCACGCGGCTCTGTGGAAAGCACCCTGTCGCGGCAGTTCGGCGGCTGGGCAGCGGCTTTCTCGGGCTCGGCCGGCACGTCCGCCGGACGGCTGCCATTCCAGCGCGAGTGGTACGTGGGCGGCCTGCGCACCGTGCGCGGGCAACTGCCAGGCACGCAGAATGGCGACGCCTTCTGGTTCGGTCGCGCGGAATTCGGACGTGGACGTGGCGCGTTCCGTCCGGTGGCATTCTTCGACGCCGGCTGGGCGGGACGACGTGAGGCGTTCGGTCAGGGGACCACGCAGAAGGGTGCGGGCTTCGGCTTCGGTGTGCTCGATGGGCTGCTGCGTCTCGACATCGCACGCGGCCTGTTCCCCAGCAAGGGATGGCGTACCGACATCTACCTCGGCGCGCCGCTGTGATCCGGTGAGGTGAACGGGGGCTCACCGGGCCCCTGCTGGCGGACTGACGCGTCCGGACGGAGATTGCGGGCGTCCCGTCATGCTGGAGGGCGCCTTGCCCCTCGAGTTCGTCTATGCCGCCGCGTTGGCGATGTTGCTCACGCAATTGCGGCAGAACGCACCGATCGCCGAAGTCCTCACTAGTGTTCAGCGCCTCTGCGCGCTGGCGCGCGTGGGTGGTGTGCGCCTCACGCGAGATCTGTTCGCCGATCATCCGCACCTGCCGGTGGCCGACGCGGTGGGCGTGTTGCACGACGCCATGGCCGATCTGGGCATCACGCGTATCGACATCGACTCCACCACGACCGACACGGAGTTCGTGAAGCTGGGTGGCCTGCTCAATCTTGAGCACGATCCGAACGGCGAGGCGCTGCGTGAAGCGGCGCGGGACCTCGGCCTGTGGAACATTCGTCTGTGGTTCGATGGCGACGCCGTCCCCGCCGGGGGAGTGCCGGTGTCCGCCGCTCAGGCCCGCCAGGAAAGTGATGCCGATGTGGCGGCGCGAGGGGCTGCCGCGCGTGGAGCGGCCGTGGCAGCAGTCGAGTCGGGGGCGCTGCAGGAGGCGCTGGCCCGGCAGGACGCCCGGGCCACCTGCCGCATTCTCCATGACGCGATGCACACCGCCGCCTTTGTTACCGGTGCCACGCCCGAGGCGCTGCATCTGGTGGTCGAGGCGCTGGTCACGGAGCAGGCGGAGCTCAACACCGTGCAGGCCGTGCTGGAGCACGCGCGCGAGGCCGGGGCGCGCACGGTATTCGCGCATCTCATGGCGGCGCCTGATGTCCACGAGCGTCGCCTGCTGTTCGACGTGGCGGCGGCACTGCCTGCCATCGTGCCCGTCGCGCGCGAATACATCGGCAACGGCACCTGGTACGTGGTGCGAAACGCCGCCGCGCTGTTGGGCGAGTCCAAGCAGCCGGCTGCCGTGGACGACCTGACGCGTCTCCTCAAGCACAGTGATACCCGCGTACGCATGGCCGCGGTGGTGGCTCTCGGCAAGATCGGCGGACAGACGGCCATGACACGACTCGAGTCGGTGCTCTTCGACTCGTCGGTGGACGTACGCAACCGCGCACTGTCCATCGTGTTCTCCGCCCCCGATGCCGAGGCGACGCCAACCACGCGCGTCCAGGTGCACGAGGAAGAACTGACGCTCGAGTATCAGCTGGAAGTGGTTGCGGCGCTGGCGTACGTGCAGACGGCCCGCGCCAGAAGCCGATTGGCCGAACTGGCCAGGCAGGACAGCCACGCCCTCGATGTGCTGCAGGTGCGCCTCGCGGCCATCGGCGCGCTGTGCACGGGCCATCGTCCCGCGGCCGATGTGGTCCTCCACAGCCTGCGCGACGACCCCAGCACCCTCGTACGGGAACGGATACAGGCCGCTTTGGGCTGAACGCGGTCGGCGTTCAAACCCTGCGCGCGGTTCGACTGTCAGACTCTCCGACCCGAGGTCTGACCTGGTCTCCGTCCCATCTGCGCGCCCCATGAATCATTTCACGCTTGCCTTGCGCATGCTGCGCAAGACTCCGTTCGTCACGGCGGTTGCCGTGGCGTCGCTGGCCCTCGGCATCGGTGCCAACGCCGCGATCTACTCGATATTTGACCAATTGCTGCTGCAACAGTTGCCGGTGCATGCGCCGCAGGAACTGGTGAACTTCTCAGCACCTGGTCCCAAGCCCGGCAGCACCAGCTGCAATCAGGCCGGCAGCTGTGAGGACGTATTCAGCTACGCCATGTACCGCGACCTCGAGCGGCTGCAGACCGGCTTCTCCGGCATTGCCGGACATGTGCAGTTCGGTGGCAATCTCGCGGTGGACGGCGAGGCCATGACGGTGGACGGCATGTACGTCACCGGCTCGTACTTCGGGGTGCTCGGCCTCGCGCCTGCGTTGGGTCGGGTCATTCAGCCTGCGGACGATGAGCCGGTCGGCACGCATTTCGTGGCCGTGCTGAGTCACGACTTCTGGCAGAATCGCTTCGGCGGAGACCGGAGTGTGATCGGCAAGTCGGTGATGGTGAATGGCCGCTCGCTGTCGGTGGTGGGTGTGGCGCCGGCGGGCTTCCGTGGCACCACCCTGGGCGCCGAGCCCGATCTCTTCGTGCCCATGAGTGTGCGCTGGCCCATGTCCGCGCTCACCAATCCTTACGACGATCGCCGCTCCTATTGGATGTACGTGTTCGGTCGTCTCAAGCCGGGCATGAGCATGGAGCAGGCTGGCACGCAACTCAACAGTGTGTATCGCAATCTGCTGGCCGACGTGGAGGCACCGCTGCAGCAGGGCATGAGCGACGCCACCATGCAGCGATTCCGCGCCAAGCAGGTGGAGCTGAGCAACGGCGCCCGCGGACAGACCAGCATCCATCGCGAGGCGCGCACGCCCATTCTGCTGCTCTTCTCCATCACCGGCACGGTGCTGCTGATTGCCTGCGCCAACATCGCCAATCTGCTGCTGGCGCGCGGAGCTGGGCGGGCCACCGAAATGGGCGTGCGACTCGCGCTGGGCGCCACCCGCGCCCAGCTGCTCCGGCAGCTGCTCACCGAATCGCTGGTGCTGGCGGTGCTGGGCGGGCTCGCCAGTCTGCTGGTGGCGGTGTGGACGCTCAAGGCCATCGCCGGCTTCATGCCACCCGAGGCGCTGCGCACCATCAACTTCTCGCTGCAGCCCTCCATGGTGCTGTTCTCGGGTCTGGTGGCACTGGGCACGGGCCTCGTGTTCGGACTCTTCCCCGCCTTGCACAGCACCCGCGACGATCTCATCACCGTCATTCGTGCGGGGGCCGGACAGATTGCCGGCGGTGCGGTGGCGTCGCGTTTCCGCGCCGTGCTGGTCACGGCGCAAATCGCGCTCTCCATGGCCCTGCTCATCTCGGCCGGACTCTTTCTCAAGAGTCTCGTGAATGTGAGTCGCACCGATCTGGGGCTCGAGACCGAACGGGTCGCGACCTTCCGCATTTCGCCCATGCGCAGTGGTTACGACAGCACGCGCGCCGCGGTGCTCTATGAGCAGGTGGAGCAGGAGCTGGCCGCCATGCCCGGCGTCACGGGTGTGTCCAACGCGGTGGTGGCCATCCTGAACGGCAACAACTGGGGCACCGATGTGCGGGTGCAGGGCTACGACTGCGGGCCCGACGTGGACTGCAACAGCCGCTACAACATCGTGGGCACGAAATTCCTCGACGTACTCGGCATGCAGCTCCTGACCGGGCGCGAGTTCACCGACAGCGACCGGCTGGGCGCGGCGCGTGTGGCCATGGTGAACGAAGCCTTCGTGCGCAAGTTCAACCTGGGCAAGGACGTGATCGGCAAGTTCATGTCCCGCAACGGCAATGACACGCTCAACATCCAGATTGTCGGCCTCGTAAAGGACGCGGCCTACAGCGAGGTGAAGGACGAGATTCCGCCGCTCTTCTTCTCGCCGTGGCGGCAGGAAGCGCGCACGGGGGCGCTCACCTTCTACGTGCGCACCACGCAGCGTCCGGAGGATGTGCTGCAGTCGGTGCAGGCACTGCTCCGGCGCATGGCACCCACGGTGCCGGTGGAAGATCTCAAGACCCTGCCCCAGCAGGTAAGAGAAAATGTCTTCCTCGACCGCATGATCAGCACCATGGCGTCCGCCTTTGCGGTGCTCGCCACGCTGCTGGCGGCGGTGGGGCTCTATGGCGTGCTGGCCTACTCCGTCACACAGCGCACGCGCGAGATCGGTGTGCGCATGGCGCTCGGCGCCGACGCTGCCCGGGTGCGTGGGCTCGTCATG
This sequence comes from Gemmatimonadaceae bacterium, assembly GCA_016741895.1. Classification (GTDB taxonomy): domain Bacteria; phylum Gemmatimonadota; class Gemmatimonadetes; order Gemmatimonadales; family Gemmatimonadaceae; genus Gemmatimonas. The sequence continues at coordinate 9,880 of JACVCT010000129.1, forward strand.
CGGCAGATGGCGGTCATGACGCTCGTCGGTTCGGTCATCGGCATCGCCGCCGCGTTTGCGCTGGGCCGTGCCGCGCAGTCGCAGCTCTATCAGCTCGAGGGGCACGATCCGCTCGTGTTCAGTGCGGCCGTGGTGGTGCTCGCCCTTGTGGCTTTCGGGGCCGCCTGGCTGCCGGCGCGTCGCGCGGCGCTGGTGGATCCCATGCAGGCACTGCGCTTCGACTGACCGCAGTCCGGAATCCCGGCTGACGGCACTTCGTCGATTCTCCCGTACGCATTCTCATGGATATCGTCCGCACTCCCCAAAAGTCCTACAAGAAGCCGGCACTCATCGCCGGCGGTGTGACGCTGCTGGCGGCGGTCACGCTCGCGCTCACGCGACTCGATCCGGCCGTGCCCAGCGTGGACCGCGCCACCGTGCTCATCGACACGGTGCAGCGTGGTGATGTGGTGCGCGAAGTGCGCGGGCCCGGCACGCTCGTGCCGGAACAGATCCGCTGGATCACCGCGCAGGCTTCGGCACGCGTGGAACGTCTGCACGTGGAGTCGGGACAGAAGGTGGGCAGCGGCGAACTGCTGCTCGAGCTGTCCAATCCCGATCTGCAGATTCAGACCATGCAGGCCGAGCAGCAGGTGCGGCAGGCCGAGATCGATCTCATCAACCTGCGCACCAACCTGCGCAGCGCCATTCTCACGCAGGAAGGCACGGTGGCCTCCACCCGCACGCAGTGGGTGAGCAGCACGCAGGAGGCGCGGGCCGCCGACTCGCTGGTGCGTCTTGGGCTGGTGCCCGCCTTCGAGGCCGCGAATCGCAAGGCTTCGGCCGAAGAGTTCACCACACGTCTGCGGGTGGAGCAGGAACGTCTCGCGCTCATGCGCGCCGCCATCGACTCCCAGATTGCCGTACAGGCTTCGCGCGTGACACAACTGGCGGCCATCGCGCAGAATCAGCAGGCGCGACTTCGCTCGTTGCAGGTGCGTGCGCCCGATGGCGGGGTGTTGCAGGAACTCACGCTGCAGTTGGGGCAGTGGGTGCCCGAAGGCACCGCGCTGGCCAAGGTCGTGCAGCCCGGCCGCCTCAAGGCCGTGCTGCGCATCCCCGAGTCGCAGGCCAAGGATGTGCAACTCGGGCAGACCGCCACGGTGGACACGCGCAATGGTCTCGTGACGGGGCGCGTCATCCGCAAGGACCCCTCGGCGCAGGGCGGCTCGGTCACCATTGATGTGGCGCTCGAGGGGCCGCTGCCGGCCGGTGCCGTGCCGGATCTCAGTGTGGACGGCACAATCGTCATCGACAAGCT
>JACVCT010000130.1 GCA_016741895.1 Gemmatimonadaceae bacterium
CACCGCCTGCGAGTCGCCGGCGCCGACCGCCTGCGCCACCACCGGATCAAGCGCAAACAGCAGCCCGATGCCGAAGACGCTGACGTTGAAGAAGTAGAAGTTGCCGAGGGCCACGGCAGCAATGGCGGCGCCGCCCAGTCGCCCCACCATAAGCGTGTCGACCAGCCCCATGGCCTGAATGCCGACGTTGATGAGCACAATGGGCGCGGCCACCTGCGCCATGTCACGCAGGTCCTGCTGCCACCCGCGCGCGCGTCCCGTACTGCTCATGGCCCGCCGCAACTCATCGTGATGACTTCGTCTTTGCGCTCTGCACGAGTTCCCGCACCTCGCGCAGCAGGCGCGGCGCGTCGTAGGGAATGCCGTCCTTGATCGTCCATGCCACCCCGCCGCCCGGCCCCGCCGCCGCATCGGCGCGCGGCGGATAGAACACCTTGAGGTCCTCGAGCGGGTTGCCGTTCACCACCACGAGATCGGCCAGGTATCCCGGGCGCACGCGACCGAGCCGCTGCCCTTCACCGAGAATGGCGGCGTTATTGGCCGTGACGTGCTGCAGCACCTTGAGTGGCTGGAAACCGGCTTCCTGATGCAACTCGAGTTCGCGAATGAGGCCGAAGCCGTAGATCTGGTAGATGAAGCCCGCGTCTTCCCCTGCCCCGATTACTCCGCCAAGTCGCTCGAAGTCACGCACGGCCTGAAACCAGATGCGGTAGTTCTCCTTCCAGTACGCCTCATCAGTGCTGCTCCAATTGGCGAAGTACGAGCCGTGATTGGCCGGATCCGGCTTGAAGAACTTCTCCAGCGTCGGATGCAGATACTCGGCGTACCACGGCTGCGTCTCGGCGCGCTGCAGGTCGCGGCTGGCTTCGTAGATGTCGAGCGTGGGGTTCCAGGCCACCCCGCCCTTCACCATGGCCTTGAGCACCTCCTGCAGGCGTGCGGGATCGGCCTCGCGCCACAGGCGTCCGGCCAGACGAAAGCGCATGCCCTCGTCTGCATAGTTGAAGTTGGACGGAAAGTGCTGCACGCCATCGGGAATGGCGGCATCGGGCACACCGTACCAGTGCTCGATGGACGTGAGCCCGTGCGCGGCGGCATCGAGGGCATTGGTTTCGTCCACGGCCATGTGATGCGCCACGCGCAGCCCCTGCTTGCGCGCCTCGTCGAGCACCGGACCGTACACGTCCTTGTCCATGCCGAAGAGCTTGAGCCCATCCACTCCCTGCGCCTTGAGGTCGCGCACGCGCTGCCGCGCCTCGGTTTCGTTCTGCGGTACCGGCATGTAGGCGTAGCGCGCGTACACGTAGAAGCGCGGCGCCATGACCTCACCGTTCAGGCTGCGCGACCGGAGGGCCAGCGTCTTGGGTGTCTCGCTGGACACATCGCGCACCGTGGTGACGCCCATGCCCAGCCAGAGCTTGAACTGATAGTCGAGTGGCTGCGCAATGCCGCCGCGTTCGTCCTGCACATGGCCGTGCAGGTTGATGAGGCCGGGCACCACGTACTTGCCGCGAGCATCGATTTCCACGTCGGCCGGTGGCCGCCGCGCCGTGCCGCTTTGCACGGCAACCGGATCGAGGCTCACGATCTGCACGATCCGATTGCCTTCGATGATGATGTCCTTGGGTCCCTCGGCCGGGGTGCCGTTGCCTTCCACCACCATGGCGCCGCGAATGGCCAGACGTCGCGGGCGGACGCCATGGGTTGGCGCACTGCCCTGCGCGGCATTCTGCGCCTCGAGCACGCTGTGCAGCGGTGCGGACGCGGCCAGCGTGGCCACGGACGCCAGTACCAGGGTACGACGCCACGCGGCGCCGGAGAACGGAAGGCAACGGCGCAGGCTCATCGGATCACTCCCACTCGATGGTGGCGGGGGGCTTGGAGCTGACGTCGTATACCACACGATTGACGCCGTCCACTTCGTTGATGATGCGATTGGAAATGCGCCCCAGCACCTCGTGCGGGAAGGCATACCAGTCGGCCGTCATGCCGTCGGTGCTCGTCACGGCGCGCAGCGCAATCACGTGCTCGTAGGTGCGGCCGTCACCCATGACGCCCACCGAGCGCACCGGGAGGAACACGGCAAAGGCCTGCCAGATGTCCGGATAGAGGCCCGCGGCGCGGATCTCCTCGAGGTAGATGGCGTCGGCGCGGCGCAGCATGTCGAGTGCGGCCGGTGTGACCTCACCCAGCACGCGGATGGCGAGGCCGGGTCCCGGGAAGGGATGACGGCCCACCATTTCCTCGGGCAGCCCCAGCTCGCGGCCCACGTTGCGCACTTCGTCCTTGAACAGTTCACGCAGGGGTTCGATGAGCGCGAACTTCATGTCCTTGGGCAGACCACCCACATTGTGATGCGTCTTGATGGTGGCCGAAGGGCCACCCTTGGCGCTCACCGACTCGATGACGTCGGGATACAGCGTGCCCTGCACGAGGAAGGCCGCATCCTTCCCGGCTTCCGCCGACGCGCTTTCGAACACACGAATGAAGTGCTCACCGATGTTCTTGCGCTTGCGCTCGGGTTCTCCCACGCCAGCCAGCGCCGTGAGGAAGCGCTCCTCCGCACGGACGGTGATGAGCCGGATACCAAGGTGCGCACCCATGGTGCGCTCCACCTGTTCACGCTCATGCAGACGCAACAGGCCAGTGTCCACGAAGATGCAGGTGAGCTGATCCCCGATGGCCTTGTGCACGAGTGCCGCGGCGACGCTCGAATCGACGCCGCCGGAGAGCCCGCAGATCACCTGCCGGTCGCCCACCAGCTCGCGGATACGCGCGACTTCCTGGTCGATGAAATGGCCAGGCGTCCAGTCCGGCGTGCAGTGACACACCGTGAACAGGAAGTTCTCGATGATTTCCGCGCCGCGTGCACTGTGATGCACCTCGGCGTGGAACTGCACCGCATGAATGGGCTTGGTGGCATGACGGAACCCGGCGCAGGTGCTGCCGCTGTGCGCCGTGGCCACGTATCCAGGTGGCACCGTTTCCACATGGTCGCCATGGCTCATCCACACCGTGGTCTTCTCGCCGGCCGTAAATCCGGCAAACATCCCGGCCGCCTCGTCGATCGTGACTTCGGCGCGTCCGTATTCGCGGCGACCGCCACCCACCACGGCCCCGCCCTCCAGGTGCGCAATCAGCTGCATGCCGTAGCACACGCCGAGCACGGGGGCAATGTCGAGCAGCTCACGCGGCACGGTGGGCGCATCGGCATCCGTCACCGAACTGGGGCCACCCGACAGGATGATCCCGGTGGGCTTCCACGCGCGAATCCACTCCAGTGACTTCGTCGGCGGGTGAATCTCCGAGTACACCCGGGCCTCGCGGACACGGCGCGCGATGAGCTGCGTGAACTGCGACCCGCAGTCGAGGATGAGGATGCGGCTGTCGGTTGCGTGCGCCATCAGGACTTCCACTCCGGTCCGGTGAGCTTGAGGAATTCCACGGCCTTGGTTTCGAGATCGAGGATGGCGCCGGTGGGTGCGCCGTGCAGCCAGCCGCAGCCTTCGCCGGGATTGACCAGCAGCGAATCACCGCGCGTCTTCATCTCGGGGATGTGCGTGAAGCCGTGCACGATGACCTCGTGTCCGTCGATGCTGCGCTGGTGCACCTCGGCGAGGTCATGAATGAGCAGCACCGACTTGCCTCCGAGATCGAAGCTGTGCGGCGACTCGTACAGTTCGGCCGCGCCAAAGCCCGTGCGCGCCGCCGCCACCAGCGCATCGCGGTCGCCGTCGTTGCGGCCGAACACGCCAAGCAGCGGCAGTGACAGATCCTGGAAGGGCTGCAGCGAAAACGGTGAGCAGTAGTCACCGGCGTGCATCACCAGCGACACGCCGCCAGCCAGCATCTGCTCCAGCAGGGCCCTCACGGCGGGCACACGGTCGTGCGTGTCGGACAGCAGGCCAATGCGCATCAGGCGGATCTCCACTCGGGGGAAAGACGCTCGCGGCGAACGAGATCGTCGAACGTTTCGCGTGCGCCCACCACGGCAAAGCGCTCGCCATCAACGAGCACCTCCACCGGTCGCGGGCGGGTGTTGTAGTTGGACGCCATCGAGAAGGCGTAGGCGCCGGCCGTCTGCAGCACGAGCAGGTCGCCGGCGTGCACTGCGGGCAAGTCGCGGTCCTTGGCGAAGAAGTCACCGGACTCGCAAATGGGGCCCACCACGTCGGCCGTGAGGCGCTCCGTGGATTCCTGCACGGCCTCGATGCCATGATAGGCATGGTACAGCGCCGGACGGATGAGATCACTCATGCCGGCATCGGTCACCACAAAGTCCTTGCCGGCAGCGTGCTTGCGATACAACACCGTCGTCAGCAGCACGCCCGCTTCGGCCACGAGGAAGCGGCCGGGCTCGAGCAGCAGGGTGAGACCGGTGTCCGCAACGGCCGCGCGCACGGCGGCGGCATAGTCCGGCAGATCGACCGGAAGTTCACCGGGCGCATACGGCACCGACAGCCCGCCACCCACGTCGAGATACTGCAGCGCATGCCCCATGGCGCGGGCCTGCGTGGCCGCGTCGAGTAGGCGCGGCAACGCGTCACGCAGTGGCACGGCGTTGCTGATCTGCGAGCCGAGATGCATGCCAAGACCGCGCAGCGCCACGTGGGGGCGTTCGGCAATCACGCCAAGCAGTCGCGTGACGTCGTCGCGCGGAATACCGAACTTCTGCCCCTTCTCGCCGGTCTTGATGTACGCGTGCGGCGTGTCCACCGTGACTTCGGGATTCACGCGGATGGCAATGGGCGCCACCATGCCGCGCAGCGCGGCACGGGCGTTCACCACCTCCAACTCGGCTTCCGACTCGATGTTGATGAGGCGGACACCGGCCTGCAGCGCCGCATCGATTTCCTCGACCGTCTTGCCGACGCCGCTGAACACCACATCGCCGCCATGAAACCCGGCGGCCAGCGCCCGCTGCAGTTCGCCGCCCGACACGATGTCCACCCCGGCGCCCAGCTCACGCAGCAGCGCGAGTACGGCGAGGTTGGAATTGGCCTTGACCGCAAAGTGGATGTGATGATCCACACCGGCAAAGGCCTCGGCGAGCGCCCGGTAGCGCGACCGGATGGTGGACGCGCTGTACACGTAGGCCGGCGTGCCTTCAGCCGCCGCGATGGCCGGAAGCGGCACCTGCTCCGCGCACAGCGCCGCCAGCGAGATGGTGTTGCTGGAGTTGTACCCGCCTACCACCACCATCAGGTCGAGCGGCTCCTGCAGCAGTTCCTTCACCGCATCCTGCCGGTCCTGGGTGGCGCTGCAGATGGTGTCGAAGGTGCGGAAGTGCGCTTCGCGGTGCGACGCGCCGTAGGCGCGCGCCATGGCCTCGCCCACCGCTGCGCCAATGGCCAGCGACTCGCGCGCCAGCATGGTTGTCTGGTTGGCCACCCCGATGCGCACCAGATGCACATCGGGATCGAAGCCGTCACTGGCCGATACCGCAAACTTTTCGAGGAATGCGGCTCGGGTGAGCGGCGCCCGCGTCGTCGGCAATCCGGCGCGTGCCTCGATGTAATCCATCACCAGCTCGGCTTCGCCCATGTCGCGCACCACGAGATACTGACCGCCCGGATACTTCTCCACCTGCGAGGCCGTGGCGCGCGTCTCTTCGTGGTAGTACTTGCCGTGAATGAGCGACGTGAAGCCGTCGCGCGCATACGCCTCCACCCGCTTCCACACATTCAGCACCGAGCCGCAGGTGGTGTCCACCACCACACAGCCCAACTCGCGCAGCGTCTGGAAGTCCTGGATGGTGACGCCGAACGCCGGCAGAATCACCACGTCCTGCGCGGCGACTGGGGAATAGTCGAAGCCCTTGCCGCTTGCCGACAGGAACTCCACACCCATTTCCCGCAGCTTCGCGTTGACATGCGGGTTGTGGATGATCTCACCGGCCAGAAAAATGCGGCGGTCGGGAAACTTGCGTCGGGTCTGATAGGCGTAGTCCACCGCCCGCTCCACCCCGTAGCAGAACCCGAACTCCCGGGCCAGTCGAACGGTCGTATCCCCGACCTCGAGGTGATAGTCGCGCTCGCGCAGCAGGTCCACGAGTCGCCCGTTGTAGTCGGCGGCCAGCGTGTCCTGCACTTCGGCCTTGAGCCCGAAGCCCTTGCGAACGTAGGTCGGGTCGGCGGAGGATGGAGTGGAAGCCATCCCGGAAATCTAGCGGGCGCCGGGGTGCTCGCGTGAGGCGTCGGCCTGCCGTGACATCCGCGCCACGTCCACCGGACAGGCGTAGGGCTCCAGCACCCGGCGATACTCGTCCGGCATGGGCTGGGTGCGAAATGTCTCGGCGTTGACACACACCAGCACCATGGCCGTGGTGGCCACTGCGCGCCCGCCGGCGCCGTACAGGTCCACGTGCAGGCTCAGCGAGGACTCACCAAAGCGCGGCACGTAGGTCACCAGCGTCAGCGCCTCATCCAGTCGCGCCGGCGCGAGATAGTCCACCACCAACTGCCGCCGCGGCATCCAGAAGCTCGGATGGTCCATCAGCCGTGTGTACGGATAGCCCGCCGCCCGCATGAGTTCCTGCTCCGCCAGCTCCACAAAGCGGGGCACGGCGCTGAAACGCATGATGCCGGCCAGGTCCACGTCGGCCCAGCGCACGTATTCGACGACTTCGAAGGGACGACCGGTCATGCGGCAGAGAGAAAGGCCCCGAACGAAAGGACGGTCATGTAACGGACCGGTCGATCCCCGACATGTCGGGGATCTCCCACTGGCCGAATTGCCGTCGCGGATGCACCCTCAAGCTATGTACCGGACTCTCTTTGTGCCTGTCGACGGCTCTGCGCTTAGCGCGCGGGCCCTCCCCGTGGCAGCAGCCATCGCGCGCCGCACCGGCGCCCGCATCCAACTCGCGCTCGTGCACGACCCGAGCGCCTACATCCCCTTCGTGCCCGGTGAGGTGGCCATCCCGGTATTCGATCAGGATCTCGTGCAGTCGCAGCGCGAGCGCGATGCCGAGGTGCTGGCGGCCACCGTGGCTCATCTGCGCGCGCAGGGCCTGACGGCCGATGGCGCCGTGCTCGAGGGCACGGTGGTCGAGGCGCTCGAGGAATTCAGTCAGCGTCAGGCGGTGGATCTCACCATCATGACCACCCATGGACGCAGCGGATTCGAGCGACTGCGTGTGGGCTCGGTGGCTTCGGCCTTTCTCACGCGCGCCACGGCGCCCGTGTACCTCGTCCGCGGCAGCGGTGACGCCACGCCCGAGGATGCTGCGCCGCTGCCCACCGGACCGCTGCTCTGCGCCCTCGACGGCTCCCCGTTTTCTGAGGCCATGCTGCCGCACGCCCAGGCCTTCGCGGCGGCCGTTGGCGTACCGCTGCTGCTCGTCGGGGTCACCGTGCCGCACGCCATTCCCATGGCCCCGTTTGGCGCCGAAGCCCTGCTGGCCGATGATTCGGCGCTGCGGGCGGAAGAGGCCGGGCGCGATGACTATCTCTCGCGCATCGCCGCCACACTGCCTGCAGGCACCGAGCGCGTGTGCGTGACGGACATGAGTGTGGCCCGCGCGCTCGTCGAGCTGGCCGAGACGCGGAAGGTGGGCGCCATTGCACTCGCCACCCATGGGCGCGGCGGCTTCAAGCGCTTCATGCTCGGCAGCGTGACGGACGAGGTCATTCGTCACGCCACGACGCCCGTGCTCGTCTATCGACCCACCGAAGGCGCATAAAACGCCGGCGCGAGCCAGGGCGCAAAGGCATACGCCACCATGGGCTCGTAGGCCCGTTGGCGATCCACCAGACCGGCCGTGAGGATGCCCACCGCTCCGCGGCCGTGTTTGGTGCCCGTGGTGCGCGCCTCCGCGTCCATGGCGTGACCCAGCTCCTCCCCCGCCTCGATACGCGCGGCCACCCGATCCGGTAGCGGCATGGACAGCGAGCCGCCCAGGCCTTCCCGACCGCTGCGGTCCACCACCACACACCACGCGCAGGTGCGCAGACCACCGTCCGCGGTGCGCACGACGCCGCCCTCGAGTCCCACGCCAAAGTGCGCCCCGGGTGTGGCGGCCAGGGCAGCCTGCGCGCGCTGCCGGGCTCCCGCCTGGGTCACCTCGTCGCCGATGGGCTGAGCCGCCACCCCACTGGCCACCTCGAGCGCCTCCACGCGAATGGCGGCGTTCACCGACGCCAGGACCGCGCGCACGGCGGCCAGCTTCACGGGATTGCCCGAGCCCACCACAACCACGGCATCATCCGGGAAGAACTCGTGCATCACACCAGACCGAAAACGGGAGAACGGACGCTGCCGCTTGCACACGGCCGCTTGCTTGCAGCCACGTAGACAAGTAACCTCTCATCCACCGCTTTGACCATATGCCCGTCACCTCCTCCAAAGCGCGGCGGGCCGAATCGCGCGATCAGGCGCCCGGTCCGGTTCCGCAGCGAACCCGTCTCTGGCTGGACTTCGTCAACACCGACACGGCGTCACAGCCCCCCGGTGGGGACTTGCTGCGCGACTTCGAGGCCCTGCTCACCTGGCTGCAGAGTCAGGACGTGGTGGACGAAGAACGCGCCGGTGGCATTCGTCGACGCGCCGTGCTGCAGCCGGCAGCGGCCGCGGCCACCCTCGTCGATGCGCGCCGCGTGCGGGCCGCATTGCGCGCACTGGCCGAGCGCGGACAGCAGGTGGAACGGGTCCGCGACGATGCGCTCATCGAGATCAACCGGGTACTGGGCCGGAGTGCCGGCACACGACGGCTCGATCCGATGCCGGGCGGAGGCTTCACGCGCATTTTTGTGCCCACCGGTGACGCCTTTGCGGGCCTCATGATTCCCATCGTCGAATCGGCCGCCGACACACTGATCGACAAGGAGCTGGGTCGCGTGCGCCGCTGCGCCGATCCGCGCTGTCATCGCGTCTTTCTCGATGGCACCAAGAACGGGCTCCGGCGCTGGTGTGACATGGGCACCTGCGGCAACCGCGCCAAGGCCGCGCGGCATCGCGCCCGGACCCAGGGCAGCGCGTGAGCGACGAGTACAGCGCACAGCCGGGGCCCGAGCACGACCCGCTCTCACTCGAGCGGGGATTTGTGGCCTCGCTGCGCTGGCTTGTGGCCGAGGGCGACGCGCGTGGCGTGCGGCGCATCGCGGTGGAGTTGCGGGCGCTGCGCGAAGCACTCGCCACGCTCGACGAAACGCGCGCCGCCCGCGATGAGCAAACCAGACGCGTCGCTGAGCTCGAGCGGGACCTGCACGCCGCCCTCGCCATGCTTGGCCCCGGCACCGCCGTCAACGGCAACGGCACGCTGGTGCAGCGCCTCGCGCGCCTGCGCGACCGCCTGGCTGAGGACGCGGCCGACCGCCGGCAGCTGCTGCTCGAGCGGGATGCCTGGCGCGCCATGTGTACCCTGCTCACCCAGACGCGGGCGGGCATGCAGGAGCTGCTCGAAACCACCGAGGCCGAGCATCACGCCACGATGGGCGAACTCTCCGTCCTGCGTGAGCGGGTGGTGGAGCTCGCGGTCATGCACGATGACGCGGCCGCACAGGCGGCCGCCGCGGGGGCGGAGCTGGGCGCGCTGCGCGAACAATTGCGCCATTGGGGCGAGCGCGTCGAACTCGCGCTCATGGAACTGGCTGGGTCAGCCCGCCATCTGGCAGACTGACCCGGCCGGGTACTGCAGAAGCAATCAGGCGCCGGCGAGTGCCGTGCGCGGTGCGGCCGGCGTGGGCTGGATCACGGCGCGCACCACCGAGTCACGCAGATAGCCCATTTCCACGGCGTAATTGGCCAGCTTGCGCTGCAGCAGGCGGCGGCCGCGGAACAGGCGTGACTTGACCGTGCCCTCGGGCACACCCAGCACCTGCGCGATTTCACCGTAGCGCAGCCCCTGCAGATCGCTCAGCACCACCGCCGCCCGGTACTCCTCCGGCAAGCCGCGGATGGCCCGCGTGATCTCGTCGTCGAGGAAGGAGTCGTAGAAGCGACCTTCCGGGTCGGCTTCGCCCACCGCTTCGAACAGCGCCCAGCCTTCCGTGTCGCTGGGCTGCTGGACCTCACGCGAGTCGATGCGCCGCGTGCGGCTCACGAACACGTGATACAGAATCGTGAACAGCCAGGCGCGGATGTTGGTGCCGAGATGGTACTGCTCCCAGCGCTCGATGGCGCGAAGCATCGTGTCGGACACGAGGTCTTCGGCATCGTCGCGCGAACGCGTGAGTTTGAGCGCGAAGCTGTACAGGGCATCGAGATGGACCAACGCTTCCTGCTCGAAACGGGCACGACGCTCCGCGCGGTCACCCTGCGCGGCACTGTCGCGACTCTCGAGCACCTGCTCCTGGGCTTCGCTGTTCACGCTTACCATGGACGACGCTCCGTCTGTTCGGCATCGCGCACATGCATCGCGATGAACCGCTTGAGGTCTGCTGCGATCCCTTCGAGGACCGTCAGGTCACGCTTCACACGCGTCATGAGCACGGCGCCCTCGAGCGTGGCAATGATGAACCGGGACAACCGTACCGCGTCCACGTCATCCTGGAGCATGGGACGCGCTTCCCACAGCAACGAGCCGATCTGACTGGCCCAGCGCTCGAACACTGCCTCGATGCGCACGCGGAACCCCTCGTGCGCGTCGGCCAGTTCGGCCGCGAGGTTGCCGAACGGCGAACCACGACGGCCACCGCTCTCCGCCTGCAGCGCCACCACGCCATCGATGAACAGCGACAGGCGCTCCAGCGGATCGATCATGGGCTCGCGAAGAATTGCGAGACCACGCTCGGCGAAGCGCTCGAACTGCCGGTTGAGCACTTCGTAGCCGAGTTCTTCCTTCGACTTGAAGTAGTGATAGAAGTGGCTCTTGCCACTCAGCTTGGCCCCGCGGATGACGTCATCCACCGACGTGGAGGTGAATCCACGCTCGGCGATGAGTGCCGCAGCGGCATCGAGAATCTGTACTCGGCGTTCCTGCATGGACAGCAATGTAGGACCGTACGGTCCAACGCGCAAGCCGCAGTGCTGAGATTTTGTAACCTATTACATAACAACATGTTACGGGAACGAATGCAGCACAATCGGACCGAAGCATCCTAGCGCTGACCGGCATTTATTGGACTCTCCGGTCTTGCATGGTTCCCGGACCTTTTTCCCGGAGCAATTCAGGCGCTCGCTGCACCGGTCGATACTGGCAGCCATGCCAGCATGCTGGCCCCGCCGACGGGATCACCC
>JACVCT010000131.1 GCA_016741895.1 Gemmatimonadaceae bacterium
CGAAGGGCGGTCATGGGGCGCTGCGGTGTGTCCGCCTTCGCGAACGGCTCAACATCCGCCATGTGCTTCCTTAGTGTTGCTTCAGTGGCGGCAATATGGCGGATTGTTATGTGTCGACGGCCATGCTGTTCGACGTCCGATTTGCCGACCAGATCGGCGTGTGCTGCGCGATCCACGGCCCACAGGGCCCCGTCCTCGGCAATACAGGGCCCCGGAATGCCCAGTGCACGCTGCAGCACGGTGAGCTCCCGGAGTGTGCGGCTGGAGGCCAGACCGAGCTGCACAGGCGCGCCCCACTGCGTCTGGAGCTGAGCGAGGCCCTGACGCAGCGCGGCCGGGGTAACGGGCAGCCCCTCCTCCCCCAGCAGGGTGCCGTCAACGTCGCTGAGGATGAGGAGGGGTTGCCCCGAAGCGGGTCGGCGCGCTGTGCTGCGCGGCCCGGTCACGAGGCCGAGGGGAGGGCCGACGGCTGGGGTCGGCGGGCGAAGGAAAGCAGCAGGGCGCCGCCGATGCCGGTGATGAGCGACCCGCTGAGCACCCCGATCTTGGCGGCGTCGAGCTGCGCATTTTCGCCGAAGGCCAGGGCCGCAATGAACAGCGACATGGTGAAGCCAATGCCGCCCAGGGTGGCCACGCCGAACACGCGATACCAGTCGGCATCGTCAGGCAGGTCGGCCCAGCGCAGGCGCACGGCCAGCCAGGCAGCGCCAAAAATGCCGAGCGGCTTGCCAATCAGCAGCCCGAGCGCGGCGGCGCTGACCGCGGGCTGCCGTGCAAAGCTGGCAATGTCATCGGGCAGGGTCACGCCGGCGTTGGCCAGCGCGAAGAGGGGCACGATGAGGTAGGTGACCGGCCAGTTCAGGTAGTGCTCGAAGCGCTCCTGCACGCAGTCGGGACCCTTGGAGGGCACCGTGAAGGCCAGCAACACGCCGGCGATGCTGGCGTGAATGCCGGAGCGGAAGACGGCAAACCAGAGCGCAATACCCAGCAGCACATAGGGCCACATGGCGCCCACGCGGCGGCGATTGAGCTCGAGCAGCGCCAGCACCAGCAGCACCGTGATGCCCAGCGCGCGGGCGTTCACGCTGGGCGTATAGAAGAAGGCAATGACGAGCACGGCGCCGATGTCATCGGCAATGGCCAGCGCGGCCAGAAAAATGCGCAGCCCCGAAGGCACGCGGTTGCCCAGCAGGGCCACAATGCCAAGAGCAAAGGCAATGTCGGTGGCCATGGGAATGCCCCAGCCGGCATGCGCGTCGGTGCCGCCCGCCACCATGAGATAGATGCTGGCCGGCAATACCATGCCGCCCACCGCACCCACCACCGGGAGGGCGGCCTTTCGCATGCTGGACAGGGCCCCGTCCTGGATCTCGTGTTTGATCTCGAGACCAACCACGAGGAAGAACACGGCCATCAGGGCGTCGTTGATGAAGTGCTGCAGCGACAGCCCGGCCACCGGCAGGTGATTGAGCGCGTGATACGCCTCACGCCAGGGCGAATTGGCCCAGATCAGCGCCAGCAGGGCGCAGCCCAACAGCAGCAAGCCGCTCAGGGCCTGGCTTGGCGGTGGGGCCTTTTCGTCGATCAGGCCATCATCGATTGGGTCGGCGTATTGTGGCGTATGTTCCATATTTGACGGATCACCCGGCGAAAGCGTGTAGTATGTAGGTAACCCCATGGCCGAGCGGATGCGACCGTTGCGCTTCGCGGAATTTGGGGTTCGACCGGACGTATCGAGGGCCGCAGGATGTCGTCGCCGTCTCCCACTCCACGCCGTGCCAACCGACGGATAACGCGTCGGGCGCTTTGGCTTGTGCCCCTGGTGGCCGGCAGTGTGGGGGCGGCGTTCGTGACGGGGCGCTGGTATGAGCGCCGCTTCGTGCAGGCGCGCAGCGAATGGGCCGGGGTGCAGCTGCTCTCGTCGGCCATCGATTCCGTGCGGGCCAATGCCCTCGATTCGCTGCCCAGCGATGAGCTCATCCGCCGCGCGGTCACCGGCATGCTGCGCGAACTGCAGGACCCCTATGCGGCGCTGCTGCAGTCGGATGGCATGCAGCGGTACCGGGGGACGCTGCTGGGTGAAGGGCATGGGCTGGGTCTGACCATGCGCCGCCATGCCGAGGGGGCGAGCATAGCCCGTGTGGCCCTGGGGTCGCCTGCCATGTTGTCGGGCATCCGTGCCGGCGACCGCCTGCTGGCGGTGGACGGGGTGCCGGTGGAGGCCGATGGCAGTTGGGGACGAAATAGCGACAGTATCGCAACACCTCCAGATCAACATCTAGTCACTTTGTGGCGTGGGCCGCTTGGCGATACGGTGCGGGTGGTCGTGCGGCGCAGTGCCTGGCGCATGCCGGCCGTTTCCGACGCCGCCCTGCTGAGCGACAGCCTGGGTTATCTCCGGCTGGCGTCGATGACCGCCCATTCGGCGGAGGAAGTGGAGCGCGCCGTGTCGGTGCTGGTGCAGCGTGGTGCGCGTGCCCTGGTGCTCGACCTGCGCGGCAACAACGGCGGGCTGTTCGAGGAGGGCGTCAAGGTAGCCTCGCTCTTCCTGCCACGTGGTGTGGTGGTGGCCTCGCTGGCGGGACGGGGTGGTGATGCGGTGCAGCCGCACGAGGCGCGCGGTTCGCGCTGGTCCAATCTTCCGCTCACCGTGCTCGTGGACCGGCAGACTGCCTCGGCCGCGGAGGTCATCGCGGCGGCGCTGCGGGAGCACAACCGGGCGCTGCTGGTGGGTGAGCCGACCTATGGCAAAGGCGTGGTGCAGCGCGTGGTGAACCTGTCGCCGGACATTGCGCTGCGGCTGACCACGGCGCGCTGGCTGACGCCGTCGGGACGGGCGCTGGAACGGAAGGTGCTGCGTGGTGGCGGATTCAGTGGCGGGCTGATTCCCGATGTGGCCGTGGACCAGCCCGGCCGTCGTGATCTGGCCGCCGTGCCGCGCGAGTGGACCGGTGAGGCGGCGCGTCGCATGGATCAGCTGGCGGACTCGATGGCCGTGCACGCGTTGCGGGCCGGATGGGCCACACGACCGCTGGCGGTGTTCGAGGCCAGGCTGCGGGCATCGCTGGCGCAGCTCACACCGCGCGCGCTGTCGTCGCCCCTGCTGCGCGCCGACTGGGTGACGCAGGCCACGCGGCTCGCGCTGGTGCGTCATCTCGAAATCGAGGGGGAGCGCGAGACCATTCTGCGTTACGCGGTGCGCGATGATGCGGCGCTGCGCGCTGGCGTGGAGGTGCTGCTGCCCGGGGAAGATCTGGCCCAGGTGATTCCCGCGCCGCTGCCGGCTCTGCTGCCCGCATCGGTCGCGGTCCCCGCGTATTCGCCGTGAGCCAATTGTCGTGAGTCGATCGTCGTGAGTGGATCTTTGTGAGCCAGTTTGCGTGAGTCGATTTCCGTGAGTGGCCGGCGCCGCGGTTGGGTCTGGTGGGGCCTGATCGCGCTGTGCGTGCTGCCCGCTGCCGGACGGGCGCAGCCCACGCCGCTCGACACGTGGATCGTGCAGCGCTACCGGGGCGCGCAGCTGGTGCCGGATTCGCAGCCCCCTCGGGGCAGTGCGGCCACGCCGGTGGCCCGCGTGGCGGCGGCCCCGCGCATCGAGCAGACCCGGCGCGGCGCCACACGCGACACGCTGTGGGCCGTGCACTTTGCGGCCGGACCGGAACTGGCCGGCCTCGCGGTGGGTACGCGCACCACGCTGACGGGTCCCACCGGCACGATGACACCGGTGGTGGCGCGGGTGGTGGCCCGTCGGCCGTTCCGTGCGCCGCGCAGTCCCGGGTCGGCGCTTCGTCCTGACTCCAGTTGGCGTCATGCCTGGGCCTATCTTGTCGTGATGCCGCACCTCAACGAAACCGCCATTTCGCGTTACCGCGGCTGGCTGCTGGTGGAAACGCCCGACGGGCCAGGCCCGCGATGATCGCGGGTGTCGGGTCGTGGGCCACGCAGGCAACGCGTGGCGCCTTGCTGGTTGCGGCGTTGCTGGTTGGCGCCCCGCGGGCGGCCGACGCCCAGACGGCCGACGCGCCCACATCGACGTGGCGGCATCCCGGTGCGGACTCGCTGGTGTCACGCGCCATTGCGCGACGCGGCTTGCAACTGGCCGACAGCACACTGCTCAGCTACTCGGCCAGTGCCCACGGCTTTCTGGCCTTTCTTGCGCAGTTGGGCGAAGGGCAGGTCATTCCGCCGCGGGTGGTGCAGAGCGAAGAACTGGCGCTGCAGGTGTCGTGGTGGGCGCCGGGACGCAGTGCGCAGCGCTTGGTGGGTCGGCGTGACACCACGCTGCTGCCGGCCGACGTGGGCTACTATCGCGATCGCTATGGTGTCGTGCTCGACAATCTGCCCGATCGCATCCGGTTGGGTGACGGGCAGGATGTGCGCGACGTGCCACATCCGCTCGCGGCCAATGCACTGTCGCTGTACGAGTACGCGCTCGGTCGCCCGCTGACCATTCGCATTCCGGGCCGCGAGATTCTGGTGGACGAGGTCAAGTTCCGTCCACGTGATGCACAGAAGCCCGGCGCGATTGGCTCGGTGTATCTCGATCATGAGAGCGGTGCGGTGGTGCGTCTGTCCATGACCTTCACGCGCGCGGCCATCATCGACAAGCGCATTGAAACACTGGTGGTGACGCTCGAGAATGGGCTGGTGCAGGAGAAGTACTGGTTGCCGCGCCGGCAGGAGGTGGAGGTGTCGCGGGGCAGCACCTGGCTGGACCTGCCGGTGCGTGGCATCGTGCGCGGGCGATGGGAAATTGCGGGCTACACGGTGAATGAGCGACTGCCGGCGGCCACGATGCTGCTGCCGCGCTGGAGTTCGGCGCCGCGCGACTCGCTGCGCGCGCATGTGTTCGAGGGGCGTGTGGTGGATGTGCTACCGCCCGAGATTCAGATGGCCAGCAGCGAAGACGTGGTGCAGGCACGTGTGCAGGCGGAAGCCGCGGTACGCGCGGCCATGCTGGCGCGACCGGCCACGGCGTCGGTGACGGGGCGCGGCATCAGCGATCTGGCGCGGTTCACCCGCGCGGAAGGCTTGGCGCTGGGACTTGGTGCGTCGCATACGAGCAGTGCCGGCTTCGTGCTGCGGGCGCGGGCGCGTTACGGGTTTGCCGATGAAGAGATCAAGGCGCACGTCGCTGTCGGTCCGTCGCCGGCCTTTGGCCGTTCGCCCACGCTGCAGCTGTTCGCGGAGCGTGACTATCGTGACCTGGGCTTTGCCGAGCGGGCCGGTGTGACCAACTCGTTGGGTGCGGCCCTGTTTGGCAGCGACTTCACCACATCGGTGGACACGCGCGCGGTGGGTGTGCTGTGGCGACGCGCGCCCACGAGTGCGTTTGCGTGGCGCCTGGCGTATGAGCGGGACGATCCCGTGTTCACCGCGGGCCGTTCGCTGCGCGGCGTGTTGGAGCCATCGCTTGCCGCGTGGCGTGTGGAAGGTGTGCGCGCGGAGCTGCGTGGCAGTGGCGGCTGGGTGCCGGGCGATGCCATGGCACGTCGTGGTGTGTGGAACGTGACCGTGGATGCCGGCGCCATGCATGGGCGGGGGACACCGCCCACGGGCCTCAACGACATCGCGCTCGATACGCTGGGTGTGCTGCTCAACGGTCCGCGGGTGCGACCGCTGAGTGCGCGGGTGCAGGCCCAGCTGCAGGTCACGCAACCGCTGGGCAACGATCGCGCGCTGCTGTGGCATACCGTGGCGGGTGTGGCCGGCGGTCGTGATGTGGCGCCGCAGGGTCTGGTGTTTGCCGGTGGTCCGTGGTCTGCTCCGGGGTATGCGTGGCATGCCTTTGCGTCCAAGGCCCAGCTCTCAACGCGCCTCGAGTGGCGCACACCGCTGCCGGCGCCGTCCATGCCGCTTGGACGCTTTGGCAAGTCGCCACCGCATATGACCCTGGCGCCGTACGTGCAGGCGCTGGCCACGGCGTCCGGCAGCGTACCGGAGTACGTGTTCGGACTGCGCGACGATGTGCCGGGTGCGCGCAATCGTTCGTTTGAGCGGCGCACGATTGGCGGTGTCTACCCCTCGGTGGGCACGGGCCTGTTGCTGTTCTATGATCTGCTGCGCGTGGATGTGGCCTACGGCCTGCGTCGAGATCGTTTCGCCCAGCCGGCTGGTGGCCGGTGGCGCTTCGCGATCGACATTGACCGGGCGTTCTGGGGCATGTTGTGAGCGGCCGATCACCCGAGCACTACGACAAGGCCTACTTCGACAAGTGGTATCGTCACCCGACGCACCGGGTGAAGTCGCCGGCCGAGCTGTCGCGTCAGGTGGCCTTTGTGCTGCGTGCGGCGGAGTTTGTGCTGGGGCGACCCGTGAGCACGGTGCTGGATGTGGGTTGCGGCGAAGGCAACTGGCGCGCGCCGCTCAAGGCGCTGCGGCCGCGCGTGGCCTACACGGGTGTGGATCCGAGCACCTACGCGGTGGAACGTTTTGGCGCGCGACGCGGGCTCATGCAGGGCAGCATTGACGCGCTCGATAGCTTGCCTTTGCGGTCAGCCTACGACCTGGTCGTGTGCTGTGGCATGCTCAACTATCTCGCGGCAGATGTGCTGACGCGAGGGTTGACGCAGGTGGCGGCGCGCACGGGCGGTGTGGCGTATCTGGAGCTGTTCACGCGGGAAGACCGATTCGAGGGTGATACGCAGTGGCCGCCACCCCGGGCGGCCGCGTGGTATCGCGAGCGCATGCACGAGGCGGGACTGTGGCCCATCGGGATGCAGATGTACGTGACGACGGCGTCACGCGAGCGGGTGTCGGCGCTGGAGCGGCTGTACCCCCCGCCGCGTCCGCGGAGGCATGGAGCGCGTTTCTGGACACGCTGCGCGCGCAGCGCCGGGCCGAAGACCGTTCGTACCCGCTGCGCAGTCAGGCCGAGGCGGTGGTGACGCGTCTGCTGGGGCTGCTGTTTCCCCCACTTGCGAAGCAGCCCTGCGGTGGTCCCGCGGCCGTGGACGCCGAAGCCGCCGATCTGGTGGCGCTGCTGCGCGCGGCCCTTGAGCCGCTGGTGCCCAATGCCGACGATGTCGTGGCAACGCTCACGAGCCGTCTGCCGGCGGTGCAGACGGCGCTCAAGCTCGACGCGGAGACCATTGCCAGCGGCGATCCGGCGGCGGGCAGTGTGGAGGAGGTCATCGCCGCCTATCCGGGGTTTCTGGCCATGGCGGTGCATCGTGTGGCGCACGAACTCTATCTGCTCGGCGTGCCGATGTTCCCGCGCGTGCTTTCGGAGTGGGCACACCGAGAGACGGGCATCGACATTCATCCCGGTGCGCAGATTGGTGCGGCGTTTGCGATCGATCACGGCACGGGCGTGGTGATCGGGGAGACGAGCGTGATTGGCGATCGGGTGCGCATTTACCAGGGCGTGACCTTGGGCGCACTGGCGGTGAGCAAGAAGCTGGCCAATCGCAAGCGCCATCCCACCATCGGCAATGACGTGGTCATCTATGCCAATGCCACCATTCTCGGTGGCAACACGGTGGTGGGTGACGGATCGATCATCGGCGGCAACGTGTGGCTCACGTCGTCGGTGCCGCCACGTTCGGTGGTGCAGTTTGCCAGTCGCGTGGAGCAGCGCGGCGACGACGGCATCGAATTCCATATTTGATACTGGTGCCCGGTCGGTCCGTCCGGGCATCGTCCTTGTTGCATAGCGGATCACATCACTGACTCGGGGGATTCATGCGTGCACGTTCCATTCTCGACACGATTGGACAGACCCCGCACGTGCAGCTCTCGCGCCTGTTCGGGTCGCGGCTGCAGGTGTGGATGAAACTCGAGCGCGCGAATCCCGGTGGCAGCATCAAGGATCGCATTGCGCTGGCCATGATCGAGGACGCCGAATCGCGCGGTCTGCTGTCGAAGGACAGCGTGATCATCGAACCCACGTCGGGCAACACGGGCATCGGGTTGGCGATGGTGGCGGCCGTGAAGGGCTACAAGCTGGTGCTGGTGATGCCCGAGTCGATGTCGGTGGAGCGGCGGCGCATCATGGCGGCATATGGCGCGTCGTTTGATCTCACGCCACGCGAGCTGGGCATGAAGGGCGCCATTGCGCGCGCCCAGGAACTCGTGGCCAGCACACCCGGCGCCTGGATGCCGTCACAGTTCGACAATCCGGCCAACATCAGCGCCCATGTGCAGACGACGGCGCGCGAGATTCTTGCCGACTTTCCCGAGGGCCTCGACGTGCTCATCACAGGTGTGGGCACGGGTGGGCACATCACGGCGGTGAGCGAGGTGCTCAAGGCGCAGTGGCCCGCGCTGCGCAGCTATGCGGTGGAGCCGCTCAAGTCCCCGGTGATTGGCGGCGGCGCACCGAGTCCGCACAAGATTCAGGGCATCGGCGCGGGCTTCGTGCCAGCCAACCTGCACGTGGACACGCTCGACGGCACGATCGCGGTGAGCGAGGAAGATGCCTTTGCCTATGCGCAGCGTTCGGCGCGTGAAGAAGGCATTTTCATTGGCATCTCGAGTGGCGCGTCGCTGGCGGCGGTGGCGCAGAAGGCGCCGGAGTTGCCGGATGGGTCGCGCGTGCTGACGTTCTGCTATGACACGGGGGAGCGGTACCTGTCGATCGATGGACTATTCCCTTTGCCGTAGGTCTTGGTGTGGTCCGCTGGATCGTTGAACAGAAGGTGTGAGGATTGGAGGATCCGGGGATTGGAGGGGCGGGCCATGGAGGCACATCGAGCTCGAGTGCCTCCATGGCCCGCCCTCTCTTATCCCCGGATCCTCCGATCCTCACACCTTCTGTTTCCAGCCATTCGATACAGTTCATGGACATCACTACGATCACGCAGATTCTCACCGCCTTCGGCGGCGGGGCACTCATCGCATGGCTCTGGCAGCAGCAGTTGCGTGCACAGGCGGAGCGCGAGGCCCGCGAGCGGGAGAGTGCGTTGCGCCAGCAGCTTGCCCGTCTCGAGGGCGAGGCTGCCGCACTGGGGCGTCAGGGTAATGTCGGCGAGTTGCTGGCGCCCATTCGCGAGACACTTTCCCGAACCGATGCGGCGCTGACGCGTCTGGGTCACACGCAGGCCGAGGTGGCGGGCAAGATCGGTGAGCGGCTGGAGGCGGTACTCAAGGGCGGTGAGGCGCTGGTGCGCGAGACGCAGCAGCTTTCGCAGGCCCTGCGCGCGCCCGCCGTGCGCGGCCAGTGGGGCGAACTGCAGCTGCGCCGGGTGTGCGAGCTGGCGGGTATGCTGGCCTACTGTGATTTCGAGCCGCAGGTGACGGTGCGCGCGGGGCAATCAGTGCAGCGTCCCGATCTCGTGGTGCGACTGCCCGGTGAGCGGCGGCTGGTGGTGGACGCCAAGGCGCCGCTCACGGCCTGGCTCGAAGCGCTGAATGCTCCCGACGAACGCACGCGCAAGGCGCGCATGGCCGAGCACGCGCAGCAGGTGAAGTCCCACGTGCAGCAGTTGTCGGCGCGTCGCTACTGGGCGCAGTTCGACGATGCGCCGGATTTTGTGGTGCTGTTTCTGCCTGGTGAGGCCTTCTTTGCGGCGGCGCTGGACGCCGATCCGTCGCTGCTCGAGTCCGCGCTCGAGGACAAGGTGCTGCTGGCCACGCCCACCACTCTGATTGCGCTGCTCAAGGCGGCGGCCTACGGCTGGCGACAGGAGCGGGTGGCCGCCGATGCGCAGCAGGTGGCCTTGCTGGGCCGTGAGCTGCACGAGCGCCTGACGGCCTTCGACGAGCAGCTCGGCGAAGTGGGGCGCCATGTGCAGCGGGCGGCGCAGGCCTACAATCGCGCGGTGGCCAGTCTCGACAGCCGCGTGCGGGTGAGTGCGCGGCGGCTCGGGGAGCACGTGGGGGTGGAGACGGGGGAGGGGGCGGCGCGAGTTGCTGAGGACGTCTCGTTGCCGCCAGATCGGTGAACAGAAGGTGTGAGGATCAGAGGATCTGGGGATAAGAGGGCGGGCCATGGAGGCACATCGTGTTGAGTGCCTCCATGGCCCGCCTCTCCAATCCTCGGATCCTCTGATCCTCACACCTTCAGTTCAACGATCTCGCCGCATCACAAGGACCCCAGCAGATCATCGATGGCCTTCTTGTCCGCGTCCTCCAGCGACTCGGCGCCATGGATGATGCGCTGCAGGATGTCCACCGCTTCCGCCGCGAGATCATCGGGATGCTTGCGGTCCTTCTCGAAGCGCACGATGTGACCGAGCAGGATGGTCTCGAAGGGCGTCTCCTCCTCGTCGTCCTCGTCCTCATCATCGTCGTCATCATCATCGGCGCCGAGTGCGGATTCGTAGCTGGGCACGCTGGCCTTCCAGGGCTCGGCGTTGTGGGCTTCTGCCTCCAGCAGGGCGCGTGGCACGAGGGCAAAGAGGCGGCACTGCAGGCCCGGTTCCTCTTCGTAGGCAAAGAGCCCGAGCGGCACCGGCTCCTCGAAGAGGCGGAGGTCGATGAGGCGCGCGATGGCTTCGGCCGGCATGGCGCTGCGCGCGACCATGCGGCCGTCGATGTAGGCGGCCAGCGCGGAGGACTCCGGTGCGCGGGGATCGTCGAGCTGCGCGATCTGCACCGTCACCGGCTCCCGCGTGGTCACGAAGACGGCGGGCTTGGCCTCCCCGTCATCAGGCGCGGGGCTGTCGTCGGTCGGATCGAATTCGTCGGACATGATACTCGCAGGTTAGGCAAAAACCACAGCCGCCGAAAGGGTTGCGGGGCCCGTTGCTCCGTCACAGTCGTCGTCAGGCCGTCCGCGTGCGATCAGAGCGAGGCGGCAACGTCGTTGACATCGGTGTTCTCGAACACGGTGCCCAGCCAGCGCAGCACGGGCCAGAGTTCGATCGCAATGACGAGGCTGGCAAGTGCGGTGGCCAGCAGCAGGGACCAGCCGCCCCAGTCGTTGGTGAGCCAGAGCACGAGCAGCGCCGCGCCCACGGGAAACACCAGGGCCACGGCGGCCACGAAGGCGGTGGCGCCGGTGGTGAGCAGGTTCTGTCCCATGGTTTCGAAGCCGCGGGCCTCGGTCCCAAGTCGCACCCAGGCCGGAAAGAGCAGGGCCACGCCGTTGTGAATGGTGAACATCAGCGCGTTGAACGCGGGAACACCCACGGCAATGGCGGCGAGAATGGGAATGGTGGCGCCGGTGGCTTCGAACAGCGAGGGGTCCTGCACAAGCAACACCAGCGGCACCACCATGAGGGGCCACGC